>CAYQOL010000046.1:0-2111 GCA_964419165.1 uncultured Saccharimonas sp. (SeqCode) | reverse complement strand
TTCGGTAGTTTCAATAACTTCCGTTCGCAGTGCTTTGTCCGATCAATACTATAACGGCATCGCTCAATCTGCCGCAGATGCCGGTCTGGAATATGCCAAATCCTGCTTGAATGCTAGTAGTGGTTTGCCGACATGGAGTGATAGCAAACCGTTAAAACCTAATACCGATTGTAGCGGTAATGACCTCTATACCTGCGATACTTACTTTGACGATTCACATTGTACGGTCGTGAGCAATGGTATGTCGGTCATCTCTAACTTCATTGTTAGTTCCCCAAAGGTAAGTCCAGATGGTGCTGCTATCGATGTGGTTGTGATCGGTAAGGCAATACTCTTGCGACCTGACGGTACGGTTTGGCGGGAGTATGCGCAGAGCGAGATAGTAAAACTGGTTGTGCAAAGCCAGGTGAGTGATTCATTTACTGGGAATGTAGTATTCAGTTCTTTGTCTGTCAGCTTTTCCACCACCTGCGTCATAGCTTCGGACTATAAAGTGTATTGCTGGGGGTATAACGATAATGGCCAAGTCGGTAACGGTACTGCGACTAACCCGATAGCTAATCCGGTCGCCGTCGGCGGTCTTCTGGCCGACAAGACGATCATTGATATCGCCGGTCATGATAATGGCGTCTCTGGCCATAAATGCGTCTTGACATCGGAGGGTAAAATGTATTGCTGGGGTGACAATAGTTACTACCAATTTGGCAGCACAAATAATACCAGTAGTAACACGCCGGTGGCAGTCGTCGATTCCAATAATGTTCTTTATAGTAATAACAAGAAAATTCTAAAAATGTCTGTTGGCTATGAGACTACATGCGCTATAGCTTCGGATTACAAAGCTTATTGCTGGGGTGATAATACCTATGGTCAAGTCGGTAACGGCGTTACTGGTGGTTCTGTGGCTAATCCGGTCGCCGTCGGCGGTCTTCTAGCTAACAAGACGGTCATTGATATTACTTCCGCTTACAACGGTACTGGTCCAGAGCATACTTGTGCCTTGACTTCAGAAGGCAGAATATATTGCTGGGGGCGCAACAATCTCTACGAATTCGGCGACGGCACGAATACCGACAGAAACACGCCGACAGAAGTCGTCGACTCCAATAATGTTCTTTATAACAGTAAGAGAATTTTCATACCAAATCCTTATTCATATTATAATTATTAACGACCTTGTCTATATAAATACAGCCCGTCGCAGTGGATATTAGCGTAGCTTAGATGGTTTGACGATATCTACAAACAATCCCGTTAGTATTTATTCGTATTAAGTATTTTTTCTGTTAGTTAAGTGCCACATGCAACAATATTCGCATTTGTATATATCTAAAGACAATTTGTTATTTAGTGCCATTTGGTATTCTGCGGCTTGTTTGGCCTGTTGCTCGCTTTTGAATTTGCGCTTTGGAGCGCAGTTATTTTTTACTTCGAATCTGTCGTGTTTAATCGTTTTGTTGCGTCGTGGCATGGTTAGAGCGACCTTTCATAATCATTTAGAATGACGCGAACCTCGTCGGTGCTTTTTGCGAGCATCAACTTTGCTCGTAGTTCGCTCGCGCCGTAAAAATCGCGTAAATATATCTTGAAAAATTGTTTCAACGGATCGAATTTACGTGGACCGAATTTATCTGAATACTTATCATGTAGATCCAAGTGTAACTTTAGTAGACCGATTAATTCATCGCGTGAATGCTCAATCTTTTCCTTTTCGAAGGCGAAAGGATTAATAAAAACTCCTCTGCCAATCATAATTCCGTCGATACCATATTGGGCCGCTAATTGTTCGCCATGTTCGCGATCGCGGACGTCGCCGTTAATCGTGAGTAAGGTTTGGGGCGCGATAGAATCGCGCAGCTTCTTGATTTCCGGTATCAGTTCGTAGTGCGCGCCGACCTTGCTCATTTCCTTGCGAGTCCTCAGGTGGACTGTTAAATTGGCAATGTCCTGGTTTAGTAGATGTTTTAACCAATCGTTCCATTCTTCCGGTCTGATATCACCCAACCTGGTTTTTACGCTGACAGGCAGACCGCCGGTTTTTGCAGCCACGATCAGCTCGCCGGCAAGTTCCGGCGTACGTATCAAGGCGCTGCCCGATCCGATTTTTACGA
>CAYQOL010000045.1:0-2258 GCA_964419165.1 uncultured Saccharimonas sp. (SeqCode) | reverse complement strand
GCACCATCAGCGTCAACCTAGCCCGCCCTAAAGAAGATCGTCCTCGCCGAGATTTCGGCGGCGGCAATGGCAATGGCGGTGGCAATTCATTCCGTCAGCGCAGCTGGTAGAACAATTCCGATACTAGGAACAATTCGAGTATCCCGCTTAATTACAGGTGGGATACTTTGTTATTCAAATAATATTTTCGTAACATACATAAAAATCAATCCGACGGAAAAAATCGCGAAACTTACCAGTGATTTCTTTAATCCGGGTTCTTTATGCAACTCCGGTATCAAATCCGACATAGCTACATATATAAATCCTCCAGCAGCAAATGGCAATAATGCCAATGAAACGTTATCAGTATATTTTGACAATAAATAACCAACCAACACCCCGGCAACAGCTGTCAAAGCGGAGATAAAGTTCCAAAACAAAGCTTTATTTTTTGAAAAACCTCCGTGAATCAGTACCCCGAAATCTCCCATCTCCTGCGGTATTTCATGTGATGCGATTGCAATGACGGTCGCAAAACCAACTTCAACACTCACATTAAACGCAGCGACAATAACCATACCGTCGATAAAGTTATGAATTCCGTCACCAAAAAGACTCATATAAGTAAAGGTATGTACGTCACATCCCTCGTCGCTATGACAATGGCGCCACTTTAATATTCTTTCAAGCAAATAAAATAATATGATTCCAAAAAGTAATAAACTATAAGCGTCAATTTCAGGCATTTTACCGTCAATTTCGGGAAGCAGGTGAAAAAAAGCTCCTCCAAGAAGTGCGCCGGTAGAAAAAGCCACCAAGAACATAGATATTTTCTTTACGATATTATCCTTAAAAACAAATGTTAATACACCGAAAAACGAAAGTAGACTAATAATTAGCGCACTAATTAACGAATTTAATAACACCAGATCCATAATATCGTTCAATTATACCATTAGCCATTAACTGACAATCAACTCAACATCTCTATTAGCTGATTTTCGTTTATAATTTTTGTGCCATACTCCTTGGCTTTTTTTAGCTTGCTCTCGCCGGTTTTCTCACCTACCACTAAGTAGTCGGTATCTTTTGCGACGGCAGTTTGAAACGTTCCACCTAACGAGCGGATTCTGTCGGACGCATTATCTCTGGAAATATTGTTCAAAGTACCTGTTATTACGAAACTTTTGCCTGCTAATTTACCTAATTTCTTCTCATAAGTTGGTCTCACGCCGAAGCGTTTGAACTTTTCCAATAATACCTCGTTATCCGGATCGGCAAACCATCCGATAATACTCTCGGCCACGACTTTACCAACACCTTCGACTGATTGTAATTCTTCTATTGAAGAATCTTTTATTTTTTCAATAGAACCGAAATAATTTACTAAATCGATTGCAGTCTGAACGCCTACATGACGGACTCCTAACCCGTATAAAAATCTTTCAAGTGATGGCGTTTTTTTGTCAGCTATCGCATCTACCAATTTGGACGCAGAAATTTCCGCGAATCTATCCAAATTCAACAAATCATCTTTTTTGACGTTATAAATATCAGCTAAATCATTAACTAAACCGGCATCAACAAGAGCTACGACATTCTTTTTGCCCAACGTATCAATGTCCAACGCTCCCTTGCTGGCAAAATGCTCGAGTGATTTTTTCAAAATAATGTCACTCGAGACGCCTTTGACGCGATAAACAGCCTCTCCTTCGGGTCGAACGAATTTCAGTTCAGGATACTGTTCGTGAAGAGCTTTATTGAAATCAAATCTAACAGATTTTTTCGGTCGAAGTTCTATAACTACATTCTGAACCTGGGGAATGATATCGCCAGCTTTGAATATTACGACCGTATCTCCTATCCTTACATCCAGTCTTTCAATCTCGTCCGAGTTGTGTAAGCTGGCATGTTGGACGGTCGTGCCAGCGACGGCAACCGGATCAAATACCGCAACCGGTGTGGCCGCACCAGTGCGTCCGATACTTATTACGATATCTTTCAATATGGTCGTCGCCTGTTCGGGTGCATATTTATATGCTACGGCGCCGCGCGGTTGTTTACCGACAATGCCTAGATTGGAATACTGTATGCGATCATTAATTTTTATTACCAAACCGTCGGTATTGAACGGTAAATCGTCACGCTTTTTATCCCAGTCGTCAACGAATTTCATAACGCCTTCCAAATTATCGAAAACGTCTGCCTGCTGATTGCGTGAAATTCCGAGTGCAGTCATTGCTTCGTAGGCATAAAGATAGTTCGGCACCTCCAAC
>CAYQOL010000044.1:0-2744 GCA_964419165.1 uncultured Saccharimonas sp. (SeqCode) | reverse complement strand
ATATCCTGAATCTCGTCATATTCGATAATCAGATTCGCGACGCCTTCGTAAAAATCCTTGTACTCAACGCCTTTTTTAACAATAACGAATACCAACTTTTTCAAAGCATAAGCCATACCTACCTCGACAAGACGTCCACCACTTGGATTGTCGCTAATATCAACGAGCAACGCATCACACTCATATATTTTTTGCCGCGCAACATCCCAAAGCTCTTTCGGATCGTCAAAAGTATATTCAAAATGTTCGACATCGCGAATAAAATGAAAGTCCTGCATCCCAGCACGCCTAACCACTAGGCATAACTTTTCGATACTATCTTTGTTTTCCTTCGAGCCCTTGAAACGCGTCGTGACATATACTTTCATAATCAAATTGTACCAAAAAATCAATTCTTGAGGTTAAACATTAATTATTACAGCTCAGTCATTTAAGTAACAATTAACAAAGAACGATTAAATTATGTATATCTGTTTAAAATATATCTATTGCATAATTCATAACATTTATGATAGTGTGTAAAGTATGAACAGTAATAAGTTCCAAAAACAAGCTATTAATACCGTATATTGCGGCTGGTTTAATATGCCGGTATCAACGCTTGAAATATGGGACTTATCACACGCTTAATCATATAAAATACGCAGCTGGATAAGTCTCCGACGAAACGGAGACTTTTAAAATCTAACCATCAGGACGTCGGGGATTTCTCTAGCTACATAACATAATGTAGCTGGTTCGTTGACATATTCAAAGAAATAAGAAAGGATTGGTATTAATGAAGAAGATTCGGAACAGTTTATCGTTACTGAAAATCGAGATAGTCTTAACAAAATCATTGATAGCTATGCCGATAATGGTTCCTTTTTTCAACTCTATCGGTATGAATCAATGGATGATTGGAGTCAGCCAATCCCTGTTCACCATCGCATTATTTCTAGTAAACATACCTACTGGTTGGTTGGCTGACAAATTCAGCCGCAGATTATCAAACGCGATTGGAGATTTACTTACCGGAATACTATTCATATGCTATTCGTATGTGAACAATTTCGGTCAAGTAGTTCTAGTGGAAACATTACTTGGGATATCGATTTCGCTCAGTCACGGTGCCGATTCAGGACTCCTAAAGGCATATAGCCAAAAGCTTGATTCGTCAGGCAAGACTTTCCGCAAACAAATTGCGAGTATTGCATTTTGGGTGCCGATCGCCCAAATCATAGCCTACATAATTGGCAGCTATATCGGTGCTTTTGATGTAAGGATGGCAATATTCGTCACCTCAATACCATTTTTTGTCGGTTTTTTGATTGGGGTTTTCATCAAAGAAGAGGGTGAAAAACTGGAGAGCAAACACCGCAACCCAATCAGGGATATCGTTCATTTTACCCATTTGACTCTAAACGGCAGTCGGCAACTTAGATGGAGAATATTTTCCTATGTCGTGGGTTCGAAAATAACCCATGTGATGATATGGGCGTTAACTCCTCTGCTGATTTTAGCAAAAGTTCCGCTGTCGATAGTCGGTGCAGGTTGGGCAATGAACGCCGCGTCAATCGCGATCGGGGCAAGATTAGCCGCCAAATACTCAGGAAATATGCCGATTTGGAAAAAGTTCTTATTGCCGTCCTTAGCGGTCATATCAGCTCTGTTTATTATGAGTGTCCATTTATCGATATTCACTATCTGGCTATATAGTATGCTAGGCTTTGCGCAAGGTTGGGTATCAGTCACCTTATTGCCGTCGGTGCAAGAAATAGCGCCCGACAATATGCAAGCGATTGTCGTATCGGTCGCCGGAACTATTTCCCAGATAGTATATGCCGCGCTGTTGCCGATAATCTGCTATGCCGGCAACATCGACATCAGATTAACGATGGTAGCAACCATAATCATATTCCTACCAATGATCCTCGTGACCACAAATAAATTACGTAACTTTGGATAGTCTACGAACACAATGACCCGGGAGAAATCCCGGGTATTTTTTATGAAATGAAGGGTAGCAGTTACCACACATAAAAAAAATAACCGCCAGTGTGACTGGCGGCGCAATATATTACACTTATTCATTTACCTAGATAAAGATCAACATTCTATCCATCAGGTAAGCAATCATCTGATCGCGGCGCAAACCGCTGTCATCATAATGACAGAACATTGTACCCGATAGATAGCGATTCCGTGCGTTCGAATAGGTATCCAGGACCTCGAGCACTATACCCAGGTCGACTACCTCTCTGGCGCCGGAAAAAATAACTCGAACAACCCCATCAATATCATCACACGACATGTCATTGGCATAACCGTAAGGTACGCTGATACCACCATACCAACCAACTTCGCCCTCAGGCAGCGTCTTGTCGCGCAGTTCACCTGTGCTGGATATAGTTGGATTGTTTTTTAGGGTTTGGAGTTTCTCCTTGGCACAGCTTTCACCTGCACCGAGCGCCGACGTAACCCATACGACGCGATGCGGCTTTTCTTCGTTATTATCGGTTTCTTCAAGGATAAATTCCCATTGAGTTAAGCCGACAACACCGTTAATAGCTTTCTCAAGCGCCTTCAATATCGCGTCAGTAATCACAGTTTCGGACGGCCTATAGGTTGTTTCGGGATTAACCACATAGATCGGGTTTTCCTTGTCCACACTATCCCCCACCTCTCAAAATTTTTTCCAGTGACTATCTAGCCACAGGACAAGTATGCTATGCAAAATATAACAGACTTGACCTGCGACTATC
>CAYQOL010000043.1:0-2891 GCA_964419165.1 uncultured Saccharimonas sp. (SeqCode) | reverse complement strand
TATGAAAGACTTGTTACTTAAAAAAATACGACTCACATACTATTTCTACATTCTTTTCATTATCTTTTTGATATCCGTCTTTTTTTACCGCACGTCAAATTCGAGGGTGGAGCACTAACACTGTTTTCAGTTAACTCGTTCCTTTATGGCTTTTATATATCACCGATTTTGAACGGTCAGAAAGCCAGAATAGAAGAGTTGCATAAAATAATCCGTGCCGAATCGAACGCGATTTTTGCAATAGTTGTCAGTATTGCAAAATTGCCTGTCAGAATGCGCGATAATATCAAGGATATGCTCATAGACTATATGAAGGCTCCACTGAAGCAGCGCAAGTCGGGTGGCGGCGAGGAAGAATATGAAGCTTTGATAAAATACTGTATCAAATACGAGGGTGAACACAAGGACGAAATAAACAAACTGCTTGATAAGATCGTGGCTAATCAGCAAAATCGTACCAATCTGGCGATGCAAATGAGTAACAGGGTGTATAGCAATGAATGGATGATAATGATAATCTTGTTTTCTATTACATTATCGTTCGTGCTGTTACTCGATACTGGTGATGGGATCATATACAAAATCTTGGCAGCGTTACTGTGTACTGGTTTAAGTATGTTGATTGTGATTTTGATAAAGATGTCCACTTTGACCCACAAAAAGGCAAAGCAAATTTGGGGTCCATACAAGAAACTTATCGACAGTCGTTTTTACCGGATCGATTAATGCACCAGTCTTGCGTTAACAGTAGTAATAGTGTACAATTTGCATTGAAAACGGATTGTTTATTTGGTTGTTGGCTATTATGTTCGAGGGTGAACAGTTTGTTTTTTAGGTAGTGATTATATATGAAAAAATTGAACAATTTGGGACGAAAGTTCGCTGAAGCCCTTTCGATAGCGATTGCCCGTCAAGACTCTGTAATGACCGAAAGGCAGCGAGCTAAAAAAGTTCACGTTACCGGTGCTGGCCGGGCTCTTACGTATGCCTACGAGCAACTAAGGAACGCCGCTGAATACGCCGAAGATCATCTGTTACAATACGCAATCAAACGATTTTACAAACGAGCTTTTATTGCACGCGACGAGCAGCTTATTAGAAACAGCGGCGAAGAGTTGATTGTCGAGCTGACCATGGCAGGATATTTGCAGAATGATTCGATAACGCCGGAAACAATAACGCAGATAGACGAGATGGCCAAAGAATATTACGAAGCTCAATTGAAATTCGGCAGGGATGCGTGGGGGCTTGAAATTTTGGCGGTTGAAATCGAACAATTACTGACGCTTAATTTAAAGCGAGATATATATGCCCATTTTGTTTACGAATATTTTCTAAAGGTAATCAAACCGAAAAAATCCTTGGGTATCAAAGTACAAAACTATGAAATCCTCTTGTTCGTTGCCGTGTATAGGACTTTGTTCAAGTTTGATGATGCTGCTGTAAGGACGGTAATTTTACGTCGCTATCAACAAAAACCCAATTCAAACAGTTACCGTCATACGAACGAAATGATAGACAAAGTTTTATCTTCAAGGTCATTGGACAAATTATGCAGAATAGTGAATCGGCAGTCAGCTCCTTTTAGGGTCTTGTGGCGTATTGTAGACAGAGATCAAGACGTCAATCAATTATTTAGCTCGCGAGAGAATTTTTTGTCGATTTTTAAAAAACAGATTGATAACGAGTATGAACAAATTGAAAAAAAGATTAACAAGGGTATCGTCAAAAGCGTCATATTCCTGATAATTACAAAAGTCTTGATAGGTATTGCTATCGAAGTCCCTTATGATTTTGCGGTCCGCGGTTCTATCCTGTGGTTACCACTGGTGATAAATTTACTTTTCCCTCCGATATTTATGATTATGCTGCGATTTACCTTGCAACTTCCTTCAGGGTCGAACGAACAAACTCTTGTTGATATCGTGGACGGTCTGTTATACGGCGATGATCAATCCTTGACCATCTCGAAACAACCTAGAACGGGTTTGGGTGCTAAGTTCAATATATTATATGCGGTATTTTCGATATCCGTATTTGGAGGAATAGCTTTATGGTTGTACTCGATAGGTTTCGAGTGGCTTCACTTGATAGTATTTTATGTATTCTTGTCAGCCGCTAGTTTCCTCGGTTTTCGTCTGTCCAGACTTATCAGGGACATTGAAATTGGCGAGGGTCAGCAAAGTAGCATCGCGCTTATTAGGGATTTTTTCTATCTGCCGTTCGTCGTGGTCGGTCGTTGGATGAGCGAAAAATACGCTCAGGTTAATATCGTGGCTATCATTTTGGATGTTGCTATCGAACTGCCGCTAAAGACGATTCTGCATCTGGTTAGGCAATGGGGTATTTTTATTGCCAATAAAAAAGACGAAATTTAATTGACACTATTTAGTCAAAGTAAATCGGTCAATCATTTTGCCTTTCCATTCGACTTTTTCCAGCCAACTGTCGAGTGGACGGATGAAAATTAGTCCTTCGCCGTATTTTGCCTGATAGCTGACACATAGTTCGTCATTCCATTCGGTAACTGCTATGTTCAGTACCTCGTAATATTGTTCTGGGTGTTTGTAGTGATAATATATACCGCCAATCCTTACTTTTTTTGACGCTTCGCCAATACTCATAGATAGAGACTTTTGTGATTTGTGCATATTTAGATATTAGAGCATTAACAAATATTACGAAACCCTCGGGTCCTGCCGTCCGGTCCGCCCCTAAAAATTTTTTACTTTCAGTAAAAACATTTTTTGGGTGCTGCCCCGCCGAACGTCACCCGCAGTAACGTTTCGTTTGCATGTTGTGTTAACAGAGGTAATGGTGTACAATATTTTTTTGTAGTGGGCCAGTAGCTCAGCTGGTTAGAGCGTCTGCCTCTTAAGCAGAATGTCGAG
>CAYQOL010000042.1:1656-3032 GCA_964419165.1 uncultured Saccharimonas sp. (SeqCode) | reverse complement strand
TTGATTTTTTGTTGCAAATTAGTATTAAGCTCGCGGACTTCTTGGATTGCCAATGCGTTCTGTATCGCAATCACCAATCCGTCGGCAATCGTGTTCAATACTCTTATGTCCTTGTTTGTATAATGAGAAGTTAGGTGATTACCCAAGCATAGATAACCTATGATATTCGCTTTTTTTAGTGGCAATATAAGTTCGATTCCGTAACTGACCATCAGTCGTCTAACCAGATCGTTATCATCCCGCAAAGAAGCGATAAATAAACCGTAATCCATTTCGTCGACAATCTGCAGTTCCAAGGCTTCGTTCCTTGGTATTCTCGTATGATTGTCTGTGCCGGCAGTAATAAAATGTCCGTCAGAGGTGTGTATATAGAAAAAAGCCTGTTCGCTTTTCAATGTCGACGCAATCTCGTTCGCGGCAACTCCAAGCAAGCCTCTTAGATTATTCGTCGAAGAAAGCGTCCGATTTAACCGTGCAAAAAACTCATCTTGGCTATAATTATCTTTGTAAAATATCTTGTTAGTAATCTTGTCAAAAAATCTTTTCAACGGCTGAAATGCAAAAGCCATTATCAAGCTAGCAAACATACCGGTCACCATTTGTTCAAAACCTGCGATATCGCGATCAAAAACAAGTGAAGTGGCAGTCGTAATTCCGAAATATATTGCAGATAGTGCGACTATTACGAAAGAATAAGTCACACTTCTAACAACAGCTAGCCTGACATCAAGCAATCCGAATCTCAAGATTGAATATGCCGCAAAAAACAAAAAGAAGATTACTGAAAAATCACCGAATAGTTGGTATTCGGACGTATTAAATACAAAAGGTACCAAAATATTGAAAATAATATTCGCAAAAATAAATACGACTACACCAGTAAAAAAATACTTCGTTCTTTGTTTTTCGATTTTTGTCAGGAATGAATACTTTTTTACACCAAGATACAAGACAATACAGGACATAATTATCGCAAAAGCATTAAAGAATAAAGATAATGGCCCGAACGTCAATTCCATACCCCAGTTTTTTCCGGAAACACTACTAATTACTAAATCAGTAGAAATGGAAAGCAGGGCAAAAATTAAAGAAAATATCAACACGATAACGTTTAGTTTTTTATGATCGTTTTTTTCTTTTAAAAAATAACTGACGAAAAAGTAATAAAAAATAAAAAGTGATATCGAAACAGTTGCCCAATTCAGTTTATAAGCCATCAAGGAATAATTAATATCCGAAGAGACATAACCTGAATAGGCAAGATTTACCCATAGCATCATCGCGAATGACATTGCCAAAAACCATCGATTTTGGCCACCTTTTCGATTACTAACGTAAACTACAATCCCCAAAGAAATTGCAATAATATTTATCAG
>CAYQOL010000042.1:0-1556 GCA_964419165.1 uncultured Saccharimonas sp. (SeqCode) | reverse complement strand
AAACCTTGGCTTTATTATTCCTAACCGCTAGCATTATATGGTTAGCTTATCATCTTTGATAATCTTTTTACAATGATACCTATTCGCCAATTATTTGAAACTGAACTTTCCTATTCCTCGAATGGTCTAGTTCGACTATAAATATGCGTTGCCATTCTCCGAAACTGATTTTTCCATCGATTACATTTAACGTAACGTTGGTTGGCAAATAAACCGCCAAACAATGTGAATGACCATTCCTGCACTCGTTCAGACCGCAAATATTAACTGTACGGATATTAAAGTCGTTATGGCCGTAATATTTGTCTTTTTTAGCCATATCTCGAAAATTATTCTTCATATCCTCGATCAGTAGAGGTTCGTTCTCGTTGACAATAATCGAACAAGTCGTGTGCAGTGTCTGGATATTCAGTAAACCGTTATTTACCTTGGACCTTTCAACGAAATCAACGACCCTGTCAGTAATATCCTCGAAGGCTAATTCATCTTTCGTTTTCAAGCTTAACATTTCATTCTTGATAATCATAAAATCTATCCAAACTATACTTTGGTCAAATCATCTGTATTATATAATCAGTTTTTCCTGCTGACAATATAATTTGCAATATTACCAAGATAAGACGTGTTTTCGTTCTTGGGAAGTTCCGATAAAGCGTCGAACGCCTTTTGAATAAATGAATTCGATGTATCCTCTGCAACCTGCATAGCATCCGTTTTGTTAATTAAATCCGTTACCAATAATACATCTTCATCTGTCACTTCCCTATTACTTTCCAAAACTTCCCGGACCCTATCGCAATCAGATTGGTCCAGCCTATCAAGTGCAGACAACACGACATAATTACCCATCTTTTTCTCGATAATATCTTTGCCGATTTTCTTGCCGAATTCCTTTTCATCACCGAAAATATCCAAAATATCGTCACGCACCTGAAAAGCCATCCCTATATTCGTTCCAAAATCACTAGCTTTTTCAATCCTATAATTGTCCGCCCCGGCGATTATTGCGCCAGCCTTACAACAGGCACTCAACAAAACAGCTGTTTTCTGATATATCATTTTGAAATATTCGTCTTTGCCGATATTCTTATAGCGATGCATAGTAATGAAATCTTCATCTTCACGTCCAGACCTTTCAAAAAGAATATCCTTGATTTCTCCGTCAATAATATTTTTTAATGTATTCGAGTACAAATCTATCAATGCCGATTCCTTGTTTGAATGGCTCAGACCCGAATATACTGACGAAAGATACATAAAAGACGAGCATTCTGCTATCGATTTTCCGTATTTTTTCCAACAAGTCAGTTCGTTTCTGCGAAAGTCGGAATGGTCGATAATGTCGTCGATTATCAGTGTCGAATTATGCAATATCTCAATAGCAGCAGCTGGACGCAACAAATCATCCGTATTCGCACCGAAAACCTGACCTGTCAAAACTACTAGTGCCGGCCTAATACGCTTGCCACCCATACGGCACTGATAAAGCGCGACCTCCTTTGTATAATCTTCGACGTCTTGCGCCAACAAATCGTCGATAACGGGACTTACTAAAT
>CAYQOL010000041.1:0-3228 GCA_964419165.1 uncultured Saccharimonas sp. (SeqCode) | reverse complement strand
AATTCCGAGTGCAGTCATTGCTTCGTAGGCATAAAGATAGTTCGGCACCTCCAACGGATCATCCCTAATTAGATCGTAAGCCCTAAAATGTAATGGTCGTTCGGCGACCAGTTTCGGATCAAGTTGACGAATAGTACCAGCAGCCAAGTTACGCGGATTAGCAAATACAGGCTCATTAGCCTCTTGTCGTTCTTTGTTAAGTTTATTAAAATCTTTCTTTAGCATTACGATTTCACCGCGAATCTCTGTCCGTCCGACTATAAATTTTTCATAGCCTTCGCTCTTACGCAATCTTAATGGGATATTTTTGATAGTACGGACGTTTTCCGTGACATCTTCACCTACGAAACCATCGCCTCTTGTTATCGCCTGAACGAACAAACCATCCTGATAAACAAGCGCACAAGCCAAACCATCCATTTTAATATCAGCAAAAAATTCACATTTCACACCAGGCAAAAGTTTTTCAATTCTTTTTACCCAAGCCTCAACTTCACTTTTATCAAAAACATCGTTCAAGCTAAGCATTCGTGTGCTGTGTTTGACTTTTTTAAAACCTCCCAGCAACTTGCTACCAACCCTTTGAGTCGGGCTGTCCTTTGTGATTAATTGAGGATGTTCGGCCTCAATATTCTTCAGTTCGTTAAATAAACTGTCATACACCGCATCACTAACAGACGGTTTATCTAGCGCATGATAATCATAACTATACTTTGCGAGAAGTTCACGAAGTTCTTTGGCTCTATCCTCAAGCTGGCGCGGATTCATCGGCGACTACCTTTCGGTAAAACAGATAAATGTAACTAGACATCCAGACGATGGAAATTGACGACATAAATAGTATTGCAATTGGCACTATCGGCAACCATTCGATATCGAGCCAAATATTCTTTATATATGAATCGAAGGTGATTATAGGAATCATTACCAACGCCCATATAACGCAAATGCCAAATATCATCCATAATAGTCTGAAAAGAATACGTACTCTGCGTCCGACCACCAAATCACCGGCAGCTCTGATAGCCTTCATCGGGTACATTCCCGGTAAGGTCACTATTACCATAGCAAATATCGTGCCAGTTACCCAATAAAGTGACAAGACGGCAAGTAACCCTGCCGCAATCCAAAACAACATCGCTTCAACACCACCGTCTAACAGACCAGTAGACAAAGCTGCCCCGTAACCCACCAAAGCCAATGCTATCGGTATCATTTGCATCAATATTAGAATTAACACCAAGAAAGTTGAAACTATCGGTGAACCAGCACTGTAAATACCGTCGCGTAAATTTACTTTTCGACCCGCCAATATATTACGGAGCAGCCATATTGTCGTCAACCATGTCAGTAGCAAGATAAGCCCGCCATAAATTTGTTGAGCTTCGCTCAAATCACCAGAAGAAACGCCGGTTATTACACTTGCGAATAATAAACTGGATTTACCTATTTCACCCCAAAATCCTTTGAATATATCGCCGGAACTGGCAACTAACACGTCATTTAGTGAAGAATATGTCTCCTGCGAGCCTACACCGACCATAACTAATGTGAGTAATATATACGCCAGTGTAAGTGAAATAAAAACTTTACGATTTTTCCATAGAGTTTTTCTGACATATGACGTGAACGCCCAATAACCCGGTAGTTCGAGCGTTCGAGAATAATCCCGTCGACGTGAAACACGAAAACTACGATGCGGTCTTCGTCGCAAAAAAGAGTCGACCTTTTTTTTCATCCTGATAAAAAAATTGTCTTTCCGTATGGTGGGCTTTTTAGCTGCGGGTTTTTTCTTGGATTTCTTCATCGTTTAAAATTTGTTAGCGTTATTACGAAGTCTGGCGATACGGTCCTCAAGTGGTGGGTGTGTACTGAATAGTCTGTTTATAAATCCTTTTTTCAGTGGGTTATTAATAAACAGATGAGCAGAGGCGGTATTTTGACGTTTCATCGGACGGCCGTTTTCTTTTAGTTTTTCAAGCGCCGAGGCCAATCCTTCCGGATTGCGAGTTGTCATAGCACTGGTCGCATCCGCCAAATATTCTCTTTGACGACTGATAGCCAGTTGCACGATAGTCGCGATAATCGGTGCCAATATCAGAATGATTATTCCGACAATCATCCCTACCGGAGAGCTGTCTTCGTCTCGATCACCATACAAAAACATCCTAAATACAATGTCACTCAGTAAACCAATAGCACTTACCAGACCGAATACAATCATCATCAATCTAATGTCATAGTTTTGTATATGCCCCATCTCGTGAGCCATAACACCTTCAAGCTCGCTATCAGTCATCATATCAATAAGACCGGTAGTAGCCGCTACTATGGAATGTCTGGGGTCGCGACCTGTAGCAAAAGCATTTGGTGCCGGATCATTAATAATATATACCTTGGGCATCGGTGCGCCGGTAGCTATCGACAGATTTTCAACTATCCTATAGAACCTGGGGTTGTCACGCTTTTCAATCTGCCTTGCTCCAGTCATCATAACAGCTAATTTGTCAGCCATATAATACTGCAATAAGGCATAAAGCGTCGCGCCTCCTATAACGTAATATGTAATCTGCGTATTGCCATAAAAATACCCGACCACCCAGCCTATAGCACTAATCAGACCGACGAATACGGCCATTATCAGTAATGTGTTGCGCTTGTTATCGGCAATTGCTTTGTACATCTCGAATTGTCTTGATTAGAATTTAACGTCTACTGGTTTTTCGGCAGCTTTTTGTTCTTCTTCGCCCAGTTCAAAGAAATCTCTTTGAGCAAAACTAAACATTTTAGCGATAATGTTCGTCGGGAACATCTGAATCTTGGTGTTTAGATCGCGAACTCCACCGTTATAAAAACGACGGGAAGCTTGGATTTTATCTTCGGTGTCGACCAATTCCTGCTGAAGTTCGATAAAATTCTGATTAGCCTTTAAATCAGGGTAGGCTTCGGCAACAGCAAAGACGCTTTTGAGCGCCGTTTCGAATTGGGTTTCGGCAGCAGCAGTCTCCTTGACACCCTTGGCGTTGAGCGTATCGGCACGAGCCTTGGTAACGTTCTCGAATACGTCCTTTTCGTGTTTAGCATAACCCTTGACCGTTTCAACAAGGTTTGGGATCAGATCGAGTCGGCGTTTCAATTGGACAGTGATGTCACTCCAAGCCTCATCTACACGGATTTTTAATTGCACAAGTGAATTGTAGGCAATCCACACGAAGAGAATTACTACTG
>CAYQOL010000040.1:0-3487 GCA_964419165.1 uncultured Saccharimonas sp. (SeqCode) | reverse complement strand
TTCTGGTGCGGGCGGCGAGAATCGAACTCGCATCACTTGCTTGGAAGGCAGGTATATTAGCCATTATACGACGCCCGCGTATAGCGTATTATACCAGTGATTATTGTTAAATTCTATGGTTATCTGTTACAATATCTTAGTTAATTATTAATATGGCGAGCTTAGCTCATCTGGTTAGAGCGTCGGGTTGTGGTTCCGAAGGTGACGGGTTCGATCCCCGTAGCTCGCCCCATATAGAATTAGAATACGACTTTTTTGTAGTCGTATTTTTTATGGTTTATAATAAATATCAGTATGATGGATATGAATAAACATATTGTAAAGAATGATGATAACAAGCCTTTCCACAGCAATGGCTACGCCCAGACGGCGGGCGGTGATAGGATTGGCTCTGTATCAAGTGAGTCGTTCGATAAACGTCGACAGACTGATGCTAATCGCCGGATAATTGCAGGCTACCAGCGCTCGGCTATTGGCAGTTCGTATAATGCCGCTCAAAGGGCAAAATCTATCGTCAGCGAGAACGTCGCACGTCTTGGCCAAAATAAAGATAGCGGACAATCTTCTTTGCAAAATTTCAATAGTGGTGGTCAAAAAACTAACTTAAATATACCGCCGCGTAGATACAATCCGTACGCTTAGATCTCACGGAAAGTTTCGATGTTGGCTCCCAGTGTATTTAATCTTGACGCGAAATCTTCATAGCCGCGATTTATCGAATAGACGTCACGTAAAACGGAAGTTCCGGGGGTGGCTAGCATAGCAAGTAGTACGACGACTGATGGTCTGAGTGCTGGTGGCGTGATGACGTCAGCTGGTTTCCATTTGGTCGGGCCAGTTATGTATACGCGATGCGGATCGACTAGTTCGATTTTTGCATTCAATTTACTCAGTTCAGTGAAATATATCGCCCGGTTTTCATATGACCAGTCGTGAATCATAGTTCTACCGTGAGCGACGGTTGCTATGAGCCCCAAAAACGGTAAGTTGTCCATATTTATCCCCGGAAAAGGCATACAATGTAACTTGTCTTTGTGGGCATGCAGATTGGACTGCTTGATTTTGATATCGACCAGTCTGGTTTCATTGTTTCTTGCCTTGTATTCGTCGCTCGTTTCATATTCTAGCCCCATATCTTTGAGAGTTGCCAGTTCGATTTCAAGAAATTCGATAGGGGCGCGTTTGACGTTGATTTCGGAATTAGTCACGATTGCTGCAGCGATGAAACTCATAGCTTCGATGGGGTCCTCGCTGATGTAATATTCGACGTTGCGATTGATATGGCGGACACCTCTAATTTTTAGGGTTGTTGTCCCTATGCCTTCGATTTTGACACCTAGTTTCTGGAGGAAAAAGCACAAATCCTGAACCATATAGTTCGGGCTGGCATTCCGCACTGTGATTTCGCCATCGTATAAGGCCGCTGCCATAATAATGTTTTCTGTGGCCGTATCGCTGCGCTCCGTCAATAAAATATCTTTATCGACGGTTTTTTTATTAACGTTAGCGTAGTAGTGATTATTAGTGGCATCTACGCTTAGGCCAAAAGGCTCCAGCCCACGCATATGTGGCTCGACGGTTCTAATACCAAGCTCGCAACCTCCGGCAAAAGGCAGTTCAAAACTTTTGTACTGGTGCAATAGAGGTCCAAGGAACATAATAATCGTTCTGGTGCGTCTAGCTGCATTTTCGTCTATGTTTTGAAGTTTTAATCTGGCAGGGGGTACTATTTCAAGGTCGTTATGTTCGTTAAGCCAACGTACCTTGACGCCGATACTCTGTAAGACTTCGATGATCCGGTTAACTTCCTCGATTCGCGCGACACGTCTTAGAATGGTGGTGCCATGATTAAGCAGCGATGCGCAGAGCAATCCGACGGCCGCGTTCTTGCTGGTTTTTATCTCGATTTCACCGGATAACTTCTTATCTCCGTTAATACGAAAATTAATCTTTCCGGACTTGTTAAGACTGATTATTTCACTTGACAAAACGTCACTGATGCGAGCTAACATCTCAAGGCTGATATTTTGGCCGCCTTTTTCGATACGGTTTATAGCACTTTGACTGGTGCCTAGTTCCTTGGCTAATTGCGTCTGAGTAAGACCTCGCGATTGTCTTGTCTCTTGGATTAGTTTGCCAATTTTAATCTTATAATCATCAACTTTCATATATAAATATTATATCAAAAATGATATAATATCAATTCATTGAATATAGAATCATTAAAATCTTAGATATTAAAACTTAACAAAACCTTAAAATTAACTTATCAGGGTTGAACCCTGATAAGTTAATTTTAAGGTTAGTGAGATATTGGCGAGAATGTGTTGGGATGCTTTTTGGCTATTAAAAAAAGGGGTATTGATAATGTTAAATTTTTGACGAAATCTATCTATATGTTTGGTGTTATAATCAATTTAGAATATATAGGCAAAATATGGACTGGGCAGGAGGTTATTATTATGGTTGATAAAGATATAGAAAAATTGATTTCGGCCGAAGAAAACAGACAGCGCAAAGGGCTTGAACTAATTCCGAGTGAGAATTATGTCAGCCTAGGTGTGTTGAATGCGCTTGGAAGTGTCTTTACGAATAAATACTCAGAAGGTTACCCCGGCAAACGCTATTATGGCGGACAGGATTTTACGGATCAAGTCGAACAATTGGCCATTGATCGTGCAAAAAAACTATTCAAGGCTGATCATGCTAACGTTCAGGCTCATTCCGGGGCACCCGCTAACGAGGCGGTTTACAACGCTTGGTTGGACCAGGGTGATACGGTACTGGCTATGGATTTGGGGCACGGCGGACATCTGACGCATGGTGCGCCAGTAACTCGTAGTGCTCGGATATATAATTTTATTCGCTACAAGATGAAAGATGTTACAACCGGTGAGATAGATTACGATAATCTGAGAGAATTGGCACTAGAACATAAACCCAAAATTATCCTCGCTGGTTTTAGTGCATATCCACGGGAGCTGGATTATGCAAAATTTGCCAAAATAGGGGATGAGGTGGGCGCGTTATTGATGGCCGATATGGCTCATATCGCAGGTTTGATAGCTGCCGGGGTTGCCAAGAACCCATTTGATTGCGGTTTTCATGTTATTACGACTACGACGCATAAAACTTTACGCGGTCCACGTGGCGGGCTGATTTTATCAAAAGGTGTCGTCAGTAACCCTCTGAAAGCACCAGAAAAAACAATCGAGAACATACCTACATTAATAGACAGGTCGGTGTTTCCCGGGACTCAAGGCGGGCCTCATATGCACGTGGTTGCCGCCAAGGCAGTAGCTTTTTATGAAGCTTTGCAACCTGAATTCAAAGAATACGCAAAACAGATAGTAGTAAACGCCGCGGTTCTTGCCGAAGAACTGAAAAAGCACGGCTTCGTGCTAGTAACAGGCGGAACTAGTAACCATCTTATTTTAGCTGATATTCATAAAAGTTTCGGAATTAATGGTAAAGAGGCCGAGGTTGC
>CAYQOL010000039.1:0-3567 GCA_964419165.1 uncultured Saccharimonas sp. (SeqCode) | reverse complement strand
ATGGTACACCCGGCAGGATTCGAACCTACGACCTTCGGCTCCGCAAGCCGACGCTCTATCCAGCTGAGCTACGGGTGCAAAATGCAGGATCGTAAGTGAATTAACAGATTACGACCCTACCTTTCATGTAACTAGAAGGTACTTTCATTCGCCTAAAGCGATGAATAACGGATATTGTACCACATCTTGAAAAGAGGTGGTAGGTGTAGCGTCTGCTTAGCCTTGGATTACAGACGTAACTTACGAACGAGGATGTCGATCATATCAAGTTTCAAATTCTCCATCGGTAATCTGGCACCCAGAATATCGACGATTTTTTCGCCGACGTCTTCTGGGAAATAGACGGAAACACCCGGGTTGAACCGTTTGTTTGGAATTAACATAATGGAGTTTTGGTTGCCGTCTTTTATCAGTCCAAACGCCTTGAAGTCATTGAAATGGTATAATCTGTCGCTAATGTACAAGCCTTGATTGATACTGAGAGTATAGTCAACCATACGAGGCGGGCGTCTGGAGAAAATAATCAAAGAGGCTGCCATAACAACAACCAGAACCGAAAACGTGTAGTAGGACTTTAATATGAATACATCAAATGCAATCAGAGCGATTACAACTAAACCGAAGATTATGTACCACAGACCGTCTTTTTCGTTGTGTATGTATTCGCTGGCGCTCCAGTGCACCGGTTCGAAATCCGATTTTCGAATTTGTCCGTTATTGGTGGTAGCTGGTTGAGAGTTTTCATTATTGTCATCCGGGGAGGGGGTGTACATATCGAGTTTTTCAGTCTGCTCTGAGTTTTCGGGACCCGATTGCCAATAATTATTTTGCTGCTGCGGTTGCATAAAAACAGTATAGCAGATATCTGTTTTGTTTATGTTTTAAAAAGTTTATAATTGGTTTAATATTGTTACAAAGGAAGGTGATTATGGATGTTTTCGAAATCATTAAACTGATTTGGCCGTTACTGGTTTTTCAAGTCGCGTTTCAGATTTATGCCTTGTATGATCTGTTTGCTGTAAAAAAGAAGAAGACTCGTAATCTGTCAGCGGTCGTATGGGCGGCTATAATTATAATCGGAGAAATCGTCGGACCGGCTATATATTTCTTGTTTGGCAGGAGTGAAATCTAAATGTCGGCTATAACCGTAAAAAATTTGACTAAAAAGTTTCGTCTGGTGACGGCGGTGGATAATTTGTCATTTAATATCGAAGAGAAACATGTCGTCGGTTTTTTGGGTCCAAACGGTTCCGGTAAGACTTCGACTATACGGATGATCGTAGGATTATCTAAACCCACTAGGGGAACGATCGAGATTAGTGGCTCTAAGATCGAGTTTGGTCGTAGCACCCTTGCTACTCACAAGATCGGTTATTTGCCGGAATTGCCATCTATGTATGATTGGATGACAGGTCAAGAATACCTGATGTTTATTGCTAAAACTTTCGGTCTTTCCAGAAAAACACGTAGTTTGAGGGTTAGGGAACTGGTTAAGTTGGTTGATTTGGAAAGTTCAATAGATAGACGAATAGGCACTTATTCCAGCGGTATGAAACAGCGTCTCGGTATTGCCCAAGCCTTGATCAATGATCCCAAAGTTTTAATTATGGACGAGCCGGTTTCGGCACTGGACCCAATCGGTCGTAAGGAAACATTGAACCTTATCAAGAAACTTAAAAAGAACCGTACTATTTTGCTTTCCACCCACATTCTGACTGACGTCGATCGTATATGCGACGATGTTATCATTATCAATCACGGCGAACTAGTAACGGCGTCGCCGTTAGCTCAGTTGAAGGCAAAATACGCACTGCCTATACTGGAGGTTGATTTCGACAAGAATCCGAGGCTGATGGTTAAGGCTATCAAAGCGTGCAAATGGGCTAACAAGGTTACCCAATATGGTAACCGTTTGAAGATATGGGTCATCGATGAGAGCGTGATTGACAAGAATATACCGTTGAAATTCTTCGCCAAGAACAACATCGGCATCAGTCGGTATGCCGTGTGCTCGCCGGAAGCCGAAGATATATTTATGAGATTATTGGAGAAAGAATGATGAGGTTGCTGTTTACATTGATCAATAAAGAATTAACCGAGCAATGGCGGACTAAAAAAATATTGATTCTTGTCGTAGTTATGTTGTTCTCGGCGATAGCTTCTCCGATTATCGCCAAGCTTATGCCCGAACTGTTGAAATCCATTTCCATACAGGGTCTGACCATTAACCTGCCAGAGTCGACGTACAGGGATTCCATCGATCAGTTCATTAAAAATATCAGCCAAATAGGGTTGTTGGTTGTCATTTTCGTGGTTGCCAGTGCGATGACCGACGAAAAAAGTCGCAGGACGCTCGAAATCGTTATGACCAAGCCTATTCCGAGAGGATTGTTCATTTTTTCAAAGTTCGCGGCATACTTTATTAGTATTTCCGCGATATTCGCGCTTGCGTCTTGGGTATTCTATAATTATACCGTTATGACTTTTACAACGTTTAGTTCGTTGAATTTTTGGATTATGTCAAAGTGTATGCTGGCATATATGCTGATGGTAGTGTCATTCACAGTGCTCGCAAGTACGATATTCAAAAATGCAATCATAGCAGGTGGCGCGGGATTCGTATTCTTTCTTTCGTTCGGACCACTCGTAGGTATGATAAAAGCGGCCAAAGGATTTTCGCCGAACGTTATATTGTCTAGCTATCAGGAAATAATAAAGAATGGCTGGAGCGACGACTTGATTAAACCACTGATAATCATATTTATAACGGTTATTTTTTCCATATTCCTATCAATGGTTGTATTCAAGCGTCAAGAGATTGAGAGATAGCTGGATGGCCGTATGATTGACGGCGAAAAAAGAATTCTAATTATCGATAACGGTTCGTCGCATACGGGCAAGATAATTGATATTTGCAAGAACAGATTTTCCAAAGTAGATGTCATAAAATCGTTCGATTATAAATACGACATACAGAACTATGATTTATCCATTTTGACTGGCGGACCGGCTATGCCTGACGACAGTTGTTTGAAGGAATTCAGCGAAGAAGTTAAATTGATAATGAACTCTGAAAAACCTGTCGTGGGAATATGTTTTGGGTTTCAGTTGATAGCGAAAGCATACAATTCCGAATTAGTCGAAAAGGAACAAAGGATTGTCGGTGAATTTCCGATAAGGATATTATTGAAAGACAATATTTTTGATGGCATAAAGGAACAGGCCATTTTCCACGAAACTCATTTATGGGTTGTCAATAAAGTAGGCGATAAGCTGTTCGCTCTTGCTAATTCATACACGGGTTTCGAAGCTGTCAGGCATAAAACTAAGCCGATTTACGGCTTTCAATTCCATCCGGAAGTTGATATTGGCAATGGGCTTGGCGATAGATTATTCGAGAACATTTTCAAGCTGATAAGCTATAACAATTAAGCAAGATTATAATAGTAGTTATCTCCCAATCGCAAATCAAATTAAACCGGCATTTTGTAGGATTGTTATATGTGATGTGATAAACCTTAAAATTAGCTTATCAGGGTTCAACCCTGATAAGCTAATTTTAAGGTT
>CAYQOL010000038.1:0-4006 GCA_964419165.1 uncultured Saccharimonas sp. (SeqCode) | reverse complement strand
GGCCCGCCAAAATAGATAACTCACCATCTGGTGGGTTATTTATTTTGCCAGTCCGTTCGGGCTTGGGCTGGCAATCGCGATTTGCAGAAGGCAAAGCGCAAGATTGCCGGTCGCAAAACGACTCACAGATACTGTCTTGCCTCTTCCACCCCGTAGTACTTCTCTAAAAAATCTCTCTTATAGTCAAAGAAATTCCTGTCTTCAATACTCTTCCGGATATCATCCACTGTTCGCACCACGAAACGTTCGTTATGAATACTGGCAAGTGTCAATCCGAATATTTCCTCGGATCTGAATAAATGATGAATATATGCCCGAGTAAAATTTTTGCACACGTAGCAATCGCAATTATCGTCTATGGGTTTGAAGTCAGTCGAATATTGGCTGTTTTTTATATTTATGCGACCGTCATAAGTGTATAATGCGCCGTTACGAGCTTGTCTGGTCGGTGCCACACAATCAAACGTATCGATACCGTATTGCACGCCAAGAAACAAATCGGCTGGCTGGGAACCCATCCCCAATAGATGGCGGGGCTTATTCTCGGGTAAGGTTTCGTTAATCCATCTAACAGTCGACGAGACCTCACCCGGCTCGAAAACACCGCCTATACCAAAGCCGTCAAAATCCATTTCACCCAAGAAAGTTGCACTTGCTCTTCTAAAATCCTCTTCACGCGCGCCCTGTACAACCCCGAATAACGCTTGGAGTTTATCACCGCGCGCTAAGTGCTCTTCGTTCAGTTCATTATGACGCTTAAGACAACGTCCCGCCCAAATATGAGTCCTGTCCATCGCCCGTTTTATATAATCACGACCAGCAAGCGGCGAAGTCAGCTCATCAAAACACATATGAATATCCGAACCGATTTTGTGCTGGATTTCCATAGACATTTCCGGCGTCATAAACAACTTACTGCCGTCAAGATGTGACCTAAAGTGAACGCCATCGTCGGTAACTTTGGTGAGTTGGGACTTGGTATGAACCGCTTGGGTCGCGTCGCCTTTTTCGCTGTGACTAGTTAAATCGATGCCTTTTTTATACGCCATCCCTAGTGAAAACACCTGAAACCCACCACTATCAGTGAATATGGGACCGTCAAAGTTCATAAATATATGAACACCTCCGGCGCTGGATATTATATCCGAACCAGGCCTTAACATCAGATGGTATGCGTTAACCAGAACTGATTGCCCACCCAGATTATCGATCTGCTCGGGCGACAAGGCCTTTACTGTCGCTTGAGTACCGCCAACGATAAATGCCGGGGTTTTAATATTACCATGAGGCGTTTCGATGACACCCGTACGAGCCAATGTGCCGTCTAGGCGTTTATTAATACTAAATTTCAGGGCCTTCTCCATATTTATAATATTAGCATCGAATCACCGTAACTAAGGAAGTGATATTGTTCTTTGGTAGCGTGATTATAGGCCTGTAGCAGCTTGTCCCACCCTGCAAAAGCCGCCGTCAGCATCAGAACCGTACTTTTTGGCGCATGAAAATTAGTCAGTAATCCGTCTATCACCTTGAAGTCATAACCGGGATAAATAAATATGTCGGCTTCTCCGGATATATCGGTCTGCCCTTCTTTGATAGACTTGTAAGAATATTCAAGCGCTCTCGCTACTGTTGTGCCTAACGCAACAACCCTACCACTATTCGCTTTCGTACTTAAGATGGCATTTATCGTGTCAGACGGAATTTCAAAATACTCTTGGTGCATACGGTGATCTTCTACATTATCGGTCCTTATAGGTAAGAATGTCCCAAGCCCGACGTGTAATGTAATATATACAACTTTTATTCCTTTTTTCCTTAATTTAGTTAATAAGTCCTCTGTCATATTCAGACTGGCCGTCGGAGCCGCTACCGAGCCTTTTTCATTTGCCCAAATCGTTTGATATCGTTCCACGTCTAGTGGTTCGGCTTTACGATGCATATATGGCGGCAAGGGCACTTCCCCGTATTGTTCGACGATATCCAAAAAATCTCTGCTACTCTTAATTATCGCTAAACCGCCAGCTTGAATTTCCTCGACAGTCAAATTGGCGTCACCTACCTTTAACTTATCGCCGACTCGTAGTTTCTTGCGGTATAAAACTCTATGGCGATACCAATTGTTGTCATAACTGTGTTTCTCGAGAACCACAAGTTCACGTATAGCACCATTTTCCTTTATGGCTTTCAGACGAGCCTTTATGACTTTAGTATCATTCATAACGAGCGTATCACCGGGCTCAAGAAATTCCGTTAAATCGGAGTACTTTTTATCAAGCAGATTACCGTTTGAACGGTTTACAACTAATAACTTGGTCGTTCCGCGTATTTCAGGCGGTTTGTTGGCAATCAAATTTTCTGGCAGGTCATAATTATAGTCCGACAATTTCATTGGTTTGTATCAGATCTTTTTAACCGATATATAACGTTTGATTCCATGACTGTCTTCAACTTTTTTCAGGGCATTCTCGAACGCCGTCAATGGTATTTTGATGTAATCGTAATTTACTTTCGTATCATTAATATCTTTTAATTTAACGACATAATAGCCGTCGCCAATGGTCGACTTGATTACTCCGGATATCTGGGATTTTTCCATCTTTGAAGCAGCAACGGAAAGTCCGCCATCCTGATTTACCTTCGGCACCCAACCCGAACTACCGAAAGTGACTTCTAATCCAGATTGTTTGGAAATCCTTTCTGACAAAGCCTTAAAATCAAATATCGGGTTAGCATCGAGAGCCGATTTGGTATCATTTGCAACCTTCAGTGAATCATCATCCATATCATATGCCACCTTTTGACGAAGTAGTTTACGCTCTGTTACGTAACGCCACTCCGATGGGCTCCAACCGTAATAATCCATAATCACGGCGTAATATGTTTTTTCTGACACCTCTCCGTCGTTAGATTGGCGCTGTTCTTTTAGAAATATCTCGAGTTCCTTGTCGCTGACCGATAACCCCAACTTTTTCGCCAATTTAATTGCATAGGCATCCGCGATAGCGTCTTCAAGCGATTTATTCTTTATATAATCGATTTGCCTCTTGCCATCCTCTGTTTTCATATTCACCTGCTCTATTTGTTCAAGATAATGCACAGAGCTGATGTATTTCATCAAATAATCCCCATATAATACGTCTTGGCCATCAACAGTAGCGACCGGAACCGGAATCACCTTCGTAACGCGATACATAAATTCGCTTGTATTTTGAGCTTTATACAACTGCCACCAGCCAACAGCCATTATGACGACAAGAGCTAAAACACATATAGCTATGGTGTTAATCACCAACTTGTGACGCGCATATTGAATCGGATATTTGAATCGTCTGCCACCAGCAAGGATTCTTTCTCGGTGTTCGGCAACGGTCTCGCTGGTAATACGAGGAGACGACGGTTCGTCTTTATTTTTTTTAAGCCTATGTAATAATCTCTTCATTATTTCCTCTCGAGTCCGTAACATTGTTAACGGCATTCTGAAGTTTGTTATATATCTTATCCGGATGTTCTACATTATTTATAACCAAATCACCGACGAATGTCTGGATGATGATAGTTCCGAACTTAAAGACCTCTCCGCTAAATCCCGGTATATTATAGCTTATGTTCTGCACCTTTGATAGCCGTAATTCAACTACATCCTTGCCGAAAAAACCGCGTTGCGTAACCTGTCGTATTCTTTGATCGGTAACGATATATACCGTAAAATACCACAAAATAAAGTGATAAAAGAATAACAGTAAACCAACCAAAAAGCCAATACCTGCAACCCCGAGCAACTTTAACAAAGTTTCATAGTCGACATTCATACCCCATATCAATATCGGCAAGGAAGATAGAGTGAATACCCCCAGTAGCAGATAAAAACCTTTGCGCATTGCTATGATATGACGTCTGAAAACGAATAATAACTTCTCATCTTCGCGCTGACCCTCGAAATCAAGTTGCATCACACCGTTTTTATCTTTCTTAGCCATATAAATATAATAACAGACTAATGGTA
>CAYQOL010000037.1:0-4025 GCA_964419165.1 uncultured Saccharimonas sp. (SeqCode) | reverse complement strand
GCGACGGAAAGTACAAAATATCTGCCGGTTGGTTAATTGAAAACTCAGGGCTTATAGGTAAATCACTTAACGGTATGAGAATATACGAAAAAAATGCCGTGGTACTAACGAACGAATCAGCTCTTTCGTATGATGACCTAAAAAAAGCTAGGGACGAGATAATAAAAAGAGTAAAAGAAGAATTTGATATAAAAATCGAACAAGAGCCCATAGAGATATAGCAACTTGCACTAACAAACCAAAACGTTTATGATTAAAGATATGAAACGCCACGGGTTTACTGTCTTGGAGTTGATTATAGTGATCTCAGTGATGGCTATCTTGATCGTTCTAGGAACGGTTTCGATGAGAGGGTCCATCGCAAATATGAAAGACATCGAACGCGAGTCAGACATAGATTCGATATCCATTCATCTTGAAAGTTTCTTCACTTCAGGAACTAACGGCAGCGAATCGACGGGATATTATCCTTCGACCGTCACTCTAATAGGTACCGGTGATGGTAGTATATCAACTACAAGGGCGATATTAAGAAATATCGACCCCCAATCATTGGTAGCTCCAGGCGATGGCAGCGGTTTTTCGTTAGTAAAAGCTACTAATGCCGACCAATCCACGGCAGGTGTTACTCCTCAGCCAACCACTATTCAATATATTTATCAGCCAATCCAAAATGATGGGGCATCATTGTGTGATACGGATGGGATGCAATGCCGCAAGTTCAACTTGTATTACAGATTGGAAACCGATGGGGCAATTTATAAGGTGACAAGTAAAAACCAATGAGAATTATTTATATAAAAGAAGGTTTTTCCGCTATCGAGCTGCTGATTACGTTGTTTATCGCGGCAGCATTTCTTATGACCGGATACCAGATATATAATTTTGCATTAAAAGACGGTGGACAATCACGCGGACAATCACAAGCCGCCAATATCGCTAGCGAATATTTGGAGAGATATAAATATACGGCTACAAACCCGTGTACCGAGCAGACTCCCCTTGCGAATTCACCGATTACCGTGACAGGCTTATCGAATGTTGCTGTATCAGTGGTAATGTCTTGCCCTTATGAATCCGCCACGAATATTTCAAAGGTATCGGTTACGATCAGCTACGGAAGTGGAGCAAATCAAAAAACAATCAAGACGGCATCTTATGTTTCGAAATAATTTCAAAAGAAAACAAAATAAACGTAATTGCGGATTCACTATAGTGGAAATGGTTGTAGTAATACCGTTGATTATCGTTTTAGTAGGCGTGTTTATCACGACCATAATAGGTATGACTGGGGACGTTCTGGGGAATAGGGCTTCAAACGTATTATCTTATGATATACAGAGTGCCCTTGATCGGATTTCTAATGACGTTACGCGCAGTGGCGCATTTCTTTCTGCCAATAATATTAGCGTATCATCACCCCAACGCTATGATGATGACGACACGGGCTTTACTAACGTTGGCGCCAACGGTACTATGTTGATTTTGAACGAATATACTACAACCCAGGACCCACTAAATTCTTCAAGAGAGCCGGTATATGTATCATATAAACCCTATTCGTGCAGTAGTGAATACGTAAGTGAAAACCAAATCCTAATGGTGAATATCGTATATTTCGTCAAGGATAATGCCCTATGGAGACGAGTAATTGCGCCTTCGAATTATATATCTTTAGGCTGCAGCACACCTTATCAGCAACCAACTTGCGCACCGGGCGTTTCTGGAACCCTATGTAAAACCGAGGATATCAAAGTAATCGACGACGTCGAAGCGGGCGGCTTCTCAGTTGAATATTACCCCAATCCGAATTCCGATAGCAAAGATAATGTAGCAGATGATCCATCCAAGACGGATTCCGAAAGACAAACAGCGCTTTCGGGAAATAGCACCGTAAAAGTAACTCTCAACGTAGCCAGGACCGTCGCAGGGCGAGAATTCAGCCAGACCAGCTCGATACGCTCGGTTTCACAAAATAACAACCCGGACGCCACATTCCCTGATTGTCCCACAGGGTTCATCATAGTACCGGGCAGCGACACGTATGGCACCAGTGATTTCTGCGTCATGAAATACGAAGCCAAAGCCGATGACAACGGCGACGGCATTGGTGATACCAGCCAGACAACTGGCTATAATACATGGCCAGTCAACACTTACCCAATCTCGGCCACCCGAAAACTGGTTTCAACGGCTGCAGGTTATCCGGTAGCCAACATATCACAAACCACATCCATTTCCGCCGCTTCCTCGTATACTGCGAATTGTGCCAGTGGCTGCCATCTAATAACCGAAGCCGAATGGATGACCATCGCTCAAAACGTGCTTTCCGTTCCCGGCAACTGGTCGGGCGGTAGTGTCGGCAGTGGCTACATATACAGCGGGCATAATGACAACGTTCCGGCTACCGCCATCGAAGCCGACGTGAGTGACACCAATGGTTACGTTAATACGGGCAACACATCTGGCAATCAAAAACGCACCCTCACTCTGACCAACGGCGAAGTCATTTGGGATCTTGCCGGCGACGTCTACGAATGGACCCAAGGCACCGTTGCCGGCGGCCAACAACCAGGTTTGTCCGGCGAATCCGCTTACGCTTGGAAACAGTGGAACAACGGTTCGCTGCTGATGAACGGCCTGCCCGCCTTGTCCCAACCAGGCTCCACCGGCATATCCGGCATTACATGGAATTCTTCCTCTGACATCGGGCAACTATACAGCAATTACGGCGAAGCTGCGGCGCGGGCCTTTCTTCGCGGCGGCTACTGGGGCGATGGCAGCGATGCCGGGGTTTTGGCGTTGAATTTGAGCGGCTCGTCCGGCGACACGAGCAGCCGCCTCGGGTTGCGCGTCTCCCGGTGATAGACCTTTTCGCTTGATTCTTGGGCTCTTGACTCTTATGGCGAGCCCAGCGGGCTCGCTGATTCTTATCCCTTATATCCCATCTCTCTATTAAAATCCTAATGATCGCTTCGGGAAAGCTTTAAATGAAAAAAGACTTCATAATCTATACTAAAATGCTAAGCGTGATTTTGTGGCTGTTCGAGAAAGTTAATACTTTTCCCAAAAAACAGCGGTTCGTGTTGGGACAGCAAATCGAAAACAGCGCGCTGCTTTGCATGCGGTATATCGTCGAGGCCAATGACATCGGCAACAATCGCAGAGAAGTTCTGAAGAAGCTTGATGATTTGAACGTCGAACTGGAGGTTTTGCGCGGGCTTTTGCGGGTAGCTTACGAAATGCATTTCATCAAAGCCAATTCGCTAGGTTATATTGTCGAACAGATTGATGAGATTGGTAAAATGCGCGGTGGCTGGGCCAAGCATTATTCTTCGTCAAACAAAGATAACTGAACCCGTGGTTTTTGTATGCCTTTTTTGCGGACATACTCTTGGATAGCATAAACGAACAGATAATCATCCTGCCAAGTTTTCAGGTGCTTGACCAATTGTTGCGTGTTGGCGTGCGCCGCATGCGCCGACCAGGCATCGAATGCGATTTCGATTTGTTCGATGCTGGTTTTGTTATCCAACAGTTCTTTCAATTGCTTGCGATAGCGTTTTTTGAAACGCCGTACACTGCTGCCTCGCAACCGCATGGAGCGGGGATATATTATGTAACCGACGAAATCAACGCCAAGTCTTGCCGGATACAGCCGTACTTTATGAGGATTGATGGTCAGATACAGTTCATCGTAGAGAAATCTTGTCATGGCTTGCTGCCAGCTATGCAGCTGTTCTTTGTCGTCATGGAAAAACAGTATGTCATCCACCTGAAATCAAGCTCCGGCGTGACGCTCAGCTACCAGCCGAACAGCACGACCGATGCCACCCAATTTTCGCTTTACGCCAATAAAAATTCCACCTACTATCGCACATCCAGCGATGCCGGCCTATCGGCCAACGCGGTCACCATGGCTTGTCCATACGGCTTTATCGTCGTGCCGGGCAGTAGCACTTACGGCACCAGTGATTTCTGCGTAATGAAATATGAGGCAAAACAGTATTCTTCAACGGTACCAA
>CAYQOL010000036.1:0-4448 GCA_964419165.1 uncultured Saccharimonas sp. (SeqCode) | reverse complement strand
TCAGGTTTAAAGTCGAGCGCGGCAGCGAGGGCTTGCTCACCGTTGTTTACCTCTTTGATTTCAAAACCTTCCATCTCGAGACGTGATTTATACACTCCAGATAGCGCCTCGTCATCCTCTACTAACAATATCTTTTTCTTTGTATCCATTATGTCAATATACTACTACATTATCGCTTTTAAGCACAAGTTATTAATAACCGAGCACTTCCTTGGCCTTATCCAGCTGAGGATCGTCATCGTTATCGACGTCCGCTTGAGTCATTTCAATCGTATAATCAGGTTTGATGCCTGAGCCATTGATATTATTGCCTTTCGGCGTATACCAGCGCGCAACAGTCACTTTCAGTTCAGCTCCACTCGTAAGGTTAACTAGCTCCTGTACGCTACCCTTACCAAAGGTAGTTTCACCAACTATCTTGGCAGCGTCATAATCCTGCAGGGCTCCGGCTACGATTTCACTGGCGCTTGCCGAACCACCATTAACCAGCACTACCGTCGGGATGTCGACCAAAAGCGCTCTTCCTTCAGACCGTATCGTTTTTTTGATTACTTCACCTGTCCGTTCGGTCGTAATAATCTTGTCCTCAAGCCACAATCCAGCCACGTCACGGGCAGCATTAACATAGCCACCGCCATTATCACGAAGATCCAAAATGACAGATTTGACATTTTGTTTGATGAAATCTTGAGCCGCTAACCGAGCCAAACTGCCAGTTTCCTCGTCGAATCTGGAAATCGTTATAATACCCAGACCATCCGAGATACTACTTGTTACACTGGGATTATTTACTATTGCCCTCGTAATCGTGTAATCTTTCGTTTCGGAACCTCTTTGAATGGTAAGTTTTACCGTTGTACCGGCATCGCCACGAATCTTGCCGACAGCCTTGTCAACCGACCAACCGCTTGTAGATTGGTCATTGATTTTCAGGACGGTATCTCCTGCCAGCAGACCGGCTTTGATTGCTGGATTATCATCGATTACGCGCATTATAGTAATCTGGTCCTTTTTTAGACCTATCAAGGCACCTATGCCTCCGCCGATACTGCCGGAAAGCGAGTTACTGAACTCGGACGATTCCGCCGGAGTCATATAAACGGTGTAAGTATCACCGACAGCTTCAACCATACCCTTGTTCGCTCCATAAATCAGATTCGTCATATCAATATCACCGTCATATCTGGACGCCAAATTATTATACGTCTCTTCCAACGAACTGAGATCTATCGAAGCATCGTGCGCCTTATAACCAAAAACCGGACCGACCAAAGCTTCTATCTGGAAATGGTTGACACCTACTATATATCCTCCAGTCCCAACTATCACGAAAGCTATAAACAACACCATCGATACGTGCTTTTTCACAAACCGTTGGTATCTCTCGGCATAACTTGATGCTTTGTTTTTGATTTTGGCTCTAACTCGCTTCATTTTCTCCCCTATTTGCTTACAGAAATTTCTACTGCGTACAATTATAACTCATAATATATAACATATATGCTTAAAATTGGCGGATTATTCGTCTATTTGAACGGGAACCTCAAGAAAACGACACCGGAATCTCTGATATCCATAGTACTGTATTCGCCCGTACCATAATAATTAAATTGGCTTATATGTATCCAACCATCATTAACTGATTCCACCACCATTAAATGCCCCCATGGTGCGAACCCTGATATTTGAGGCAAAACCACCGCATCACCTGGCTGCGGGTTATAGACCCTGACCGCATTACTTATAGCCACAGCACTGTACGACCATTGATATGCCATTCCTTGACCACTAAATGGTCTTACGATTTTATTAAATCTATTCTCTATCGCCCAAGCAGCGTAACTGACACACTCACGATTATATAGCTGCCAATCATCAATCCCATCGTCAAGAGAATACGCACAACCCCAAGAGTCGCCATAATAACCAATATCCGTCCAAGGATATCCACCACCACAACCCTGATTTCCGCTCCAATTAGTATATTCAAAATCACCCACAACGCCAGCGCTACCATCGTTGCCGCTATTTAACAAACTCTGATAATAAGCTCTTTGTTGGGCAGCGACTGCTTCGACTTGTTGCCTAGTATTATTAACTAACTGCTGATATGCCGCCTCTTCTCCCTTTGTACGGTCAAATAAACTCTGTTGTTCAGACTGGGCGGTCGCCAAACTGGCACGCTGGGCCTTCTGTTTTTCCAAAACGACCTCTACATCAGCCTTCTGTTTTTCTAATTGAGCTTTTAAATCTTTTATTTTGTCGATCGTTTCGGTCAGCTGATTGCGTATTGACGAACGGTACTCTTGTTTATCGATATAATCACTGATACTTTTACTGCTGGCTAACATTTCGATGGGCGTTATGGCATCATCGACATACATATCAGCAATAGTCTCGCCCAAGGCCTCTTTGTTATTCTTGATATTCTTTTCGGTTTCGGCAATTTGCGCGACTAATTTTTCGTACTGCGCCTGACTGACATCTATTTCGGCCTGCGTTATATCTATCTGATTTTGTAATTTGACAATGGCATTTCTGTAGGTATTTGCCTGACCCGCTAGCCTGTCAGCCTCATCCTGCGCAGCCTGAATCTGCTGTTGAAGTATATTAATTTGATCGTCATACATATCGGCTGAAGCGTTTTTTGTCAGCTGCATCGGAACCGTAATGGCAATCAAAATACTTAACACTACCAAAATAAATCTGGTAATCATCGATGTTGAAGCCGATTTTTTGATTCGTCTTTTCATAACTTTATAATTTCAAATAACGATGGGTAGCTAAAATCGAAGAAATTATGCCGATAAACGCCCCTATCAGGACCACTGCTAGTGCTACCAACGCGAAATAATCCGTCACGAAATTCACGCTGTTTTGGACCTCGATTTGGTGACCTGATAATATCGGTGCGATTTTGAAAAGAATAAACACCCCCAGACAAGTCGCAATAATCGCCGCGATGAATCCGTAAATCATCGATTCGACCAAAAAAGGACCGCGAATAAAAGATTTATCAGCACCAATCAGTTGCATCATTTGGATTTCTTCCTTGCGGTTGAATATCGCCATACCGATAGTATTAAAAATAATCAGCGAAGAAATTACCGCAAAAATAGATGCCGCTACGATTCCGACCTTTTCAGCAAAACCTACAGTATTGCCGATATTTTTAATAATATTACGCCGTTCGCCAGCGAAAGACGGTTTATAATCAGCGTTCAGATATTTTTTCACTAACGTGTCTTCACTAACGAATTTTTCCAATTCAGAAGTATCATTTATATCCTCGAGAGTTATCCTGATTGTCGCCGGCATTTTATTAGTAGCTTCCTTCAGCGCCGCAATAACCGCGCTACTGTCACTGTTTTCCTTGGCGACTTGCTCTATAGCATCAGCCGAGCTGATATATTCCGCCGAATTGACGGTCGACAAAGCTTCTATCTTGGAAACTAGGTCCGACCCTACGTCGTCAGTAGTGTCGGTTTTCAAATATATCGACATATTCACTTTCTCGCTTAGTGAGTTTATCGTGTCCGTCATAACCATATGTGAAACGGCAGCTGCAAAAATTATTAATAAAGTTATGACCATAACGGCTATGGCTGCGATTGACAACCATGAATTCCTGACAAAACCGTCTATACCGTATTTGCAAATACGGCAAAAAGTCAATATACGACGCTGGCTGCGTTTTTGGGTAGCGATATGTTTATAATCGGATTTCTTCTTTTTCACGCTCATTGTCTATAACTTCCTTCTGCTTGGTCACCAGTGATCTGACCGTGTTCTAGTGTAACAACCCTGCGCTTCAGCCTGTTGACGATTTCAGCATTATGGGTAGTAAGGAGGACCGTAGTACCGTATTTGTTAATTTTTTCAAGCAGACGAATAATATCCCAACTGTGTTTCGGATCCAAGTTTCCGGTCGGTTCATCGGCAATCAGTATCTTTGGTTGTCTGACCACGGCGCGGGCAATGGCGACGCGCTGGCACTCACCCCCTGACAATTGTCTCGGGAAATATTTCTCTTTGCCAGTCAATCCAACAAGCTCAATAACTTTTGGAACGGTACTTTTAATCTCGCGCCTAGTCATACCTGCGACCTCCAAGGCAAAAGCGATATTTTCGAATACCGTCCGTTGAGGCAGTAGTTTGAAATCTTGAAAAACTACGCCGATTTTACGTCTTAACATCGGAATATGGGCGTCCTTTAGCGTGTCATAATCAATCCCACCGACGACGATTTTACCGCTAGTAGGTTTTTCCTCCCTAGTCAAAAGTTTCAATAACGTCGACTTACCGGCACCGCTGGTACCTACTAAAATTACGAATTCACGTGGTTCGACATACAAACTGACACGATTTATCGACGGATTTATATCTTTTCCGTACGTTTTTGTTACACGATCTAACAATATCATTGCTCGGTCAATTATAGCATAAGT
>CAYQOL010000035.1:0-4525 GCA_964419165.1 uncultured Saccharimonas sp. (SeqCode) | reverse complement strand
TTGGTACCGTTGAAGAATACTGTTTTGCCTCATATTTCATTACGCAGAAATCACTTGTGCCATACGTGTCGCTGCCCGGTACTATAATGAACCCCGTGGGACAATCAGGGAATGTGGCGTCCGGGTTGTTATTTTGTGAAACCGAGCGTATCGAGCTGGTCTGGCTGAATTCTCGCCCTGCGACGGTCCTGGCTACGTTGAGAGTTACTTTTACGGTGCTATTTCCCGAAAGCGCTGTTTGTCTTTCGGAATCCGTCTTGGATGGATCATCTGCTACATTATCTTTGCTATCGGAATTCGGATTGGGGTAATATTCAACTGAGAAGCCGCCCGCTTCGACGTCGTCGATTACTTTGATATCCTCGGTTTTACATAGGGTTCCAGAAACGCCCGGTGCGCAAGTTGGTTGCTGATAAGGTGTGCTGCAGCCTAAAGATATATAATTCGAAGGCGCAATTACTCGTCTCCATAGGGCATTATCCTTGACGAAATATACGATATTCACCATTAGGATTTGGTTTTCACTTACGTATTCACTACTGCACGAATAGGGTTTATATGATACATATACCGGCTCTCTTGAAGAATTTAGTGGGTCCTGGGTTGTAGTATATTCGTTCAAAATCAACATAGTACCGTTGGCGCCAACGTTAGTAAAGCCCGTGTCGTCATCATCATAGCGTTGGGGTGATGATACGCTAATATTATTGGCAGAAAGAAATGCGCCACTGCGCGTAACGTCATTAGAAATCCGATCAAGGGCACTCTGTATATCATAAGATAATACGTTTGAAGCCCTATTCCCCAGAACGTCCCCAGTCATACCTATTATGGTCGTGATAAACACGCCTACTAAAACGATAATCAACGGTATTACTACAACCATTTCCACTATAGTGAATCCGCAATTACGTTTATTTTGTTTTCTTTTGAAATTATTTCGAAACATAAGATGCCGTCTTGATTGTTTTTTGATTTGCTCCACTTCCGTAGCTGATCGTAACCGATACCTTTGAAATATTCGTGGCGGATTCATAAGGGCAAGACATTACCACTGATACAGCAACATTCGATAAGCCTGTCACGGTAATCGGTGAATTCGCAAGGGGAGTCTGCTCGGTACACGGGTTTGTAGCCGTATATTTATATCTCTCCAAATATTCGCTAGCGATATTGGCGGCTTGTGATTGTCCGCGTGATTGTCCACCGTCTTTTAATGCAAAATTATATATCTGGTATCCGGTCATAAGAAATGCTGCCGCGATAAACAACGTAATCAGCAGCTCGATAGCGGAAAAACCTTCTTTTATATAAATAATTCTCATTGGTTTTTACTTGTCACCTTATAAATTGCCCCATCGGTTTCCAATCTGTAATACAAGTTGAACTTGCGGCATTGCATCCCATCCGTATCACACAATGATGCCCCATCATTTTGGATTGGCTGATAAATATATTGAATAGTGGTTGGCTGAGGAGTAACACCTGCCGTGGATTGGTCGGCATTAGTAGCTTTTACTAACGAAAAACCGCTGCCATCGCCTGGAGCTACCAATGATTGGGGGTCGATATTTCTTAATATCGCCCTTGTAGTTGATATACTACCATCACCGGTACCTATTAGAGTGACGGTCGAAGGATAATATCCCGTCGATTCGCTGCCGTTAGTTCCTGAAGTGAAGAAACTTTCAAGATGAATGGATATCGAATCTATGTCTGACTCGCGTTCGATGTCTTTCATATTTGCGATGGACCCTCTCATCGAAACCGTTCCTAGAACGATCAAGATAGCCATCACTGAGATCACTATAATCAGCTCCAAGACAGTAAACCCGTGGCGTTTCATATCTTTAATCATAAACGGTTTGGTTTGTTAGTGCAAGTTGCTATATCTCTATGGGTTCTTGTTCGATTTTTATATCAAATTCTTCTTTCACCCTTTTTATTATCTCATCCCGAGCTTTTTTTAGGTCATCATACGAAAGGGCTGATTCGTTCGTTAGTACCACGGCATTTTTTTCGTATATTCTCATACCGCTAAGTGATTTACCCATAAGCCCTGAGTTTTCAATTAACCAACCGGCAGATATTTTGTACTTTCCGTCGCCGACATTGTAGGCGGGGATTTCCGGGTGTATTTTTTTGACCTCGCTAAATTTTTTGGAACCGATAATGACATTCTTAAAGAATGATCCGCAGTTCGGAAGATTTTTCGGATCGGGCAATTTTTCTTTTCGAATCTCTATTACTGTGTCACGAATGGTTTGCGGAGTGTATCTCTTTATCTTTTTTATGTCCAAATATTTTTGTAGTGAATCATAAAAAGGCGGTACCGGATTACTCTTCGATAATTTTATCGTTATAGAAGTAATTATGTAGCGACCAGCGAATTCACTTTTGAATATACTGTTTCGGTACGAAAAGTTACAATCGTTTTTCTTTAGTACAATCATTTTTTTAGATTTCGTATCGTAGGCTTCCAATGATTGTATTGTGTCGGAGATTTCTTGTCCGTATGCGCCGACATTTTGAACTGGTGTGGCACCGGCTGTCCCTGGTATTGCGGACATCGCCTCAATACCGCTAAGATTTAAATTTACCGATCTTTCTACGACAGAATCCCAGTTTTCTCCTGCTCCGACACGGATGGTTGTTGAGTTATCGTTATTATCAACGATTTCAAAACCATGAATCATATTTCGAACGACGACGCCATGATAGCCACTGTCTCTCGCGACAATGTTGCTACCGCCACCTATAACAAGTATTGGCAGGGATTTGGATTTGGCAAAGCGGCAGACTTCCATGATTTCATCGATATTGTTCGCTTCGGCAAAATATTTGGCTTTTCCTCCCAGTTTCATTGTCGTGAGGTCACGAAAGGAGATGTTTGTTTGAATGTTCATATGTACATATTATAGCTCAAAGAAGGCGAATATGTTATAATTACCTCTGTTCGCATATCGTGCACCCGTAGCTCAGTGGATTAGAGCATCTGTCTTCGGAACAGAGGGTCGGCGGTTCGAATCCGTCCGGGTGTACCAAAATAAATTGACGAGTTTTTCTCGTCAATTTATTTTGGTAACTCCGCGGAGGATTCGAACCGCCGACCAGGCAGCTAAAGCTGCCTGTTGGTCGCGGTTCGGCGTAGCGATTGAAGCAAAAGAAAGCACCGAAGGTATTTTCTTTTGCGAATGAGCGGAGGAGCGGAGTTAAACAAAGCGATATCCGTCCGGGTGTTAATAATAGTGATTGCTATGAAAAAATAGCATGATATACTACGCCTTATGGCATTAATAAAGATCTATACCAAAACAGATAATTTCGATCAAACGCGAAAAAAAGTCGCAAAAGCAATCAAAATAATATCAGCTGGTACTTTAAATTGTTCGGAAGTACCAACAAGCATTGATAGCATAGAGACTGTTTTGGTTGAGGGCTTAGATTTGATAGGTATAGATTATATCGTCGAAATCATCGCATGTAAAAGACCGAACATGCAAAAAATCGCTGAGGATACCATAGTTGGGTTGAATACGATCTATCCCGATCTGTTATTTAGCGTTTATTTCAACCTGATTAGTGAAAATGGAATGGCTAATACACCGAGACTAAAAACTAATAATGATTATTTAACGATTCAACAGGCGATAGAACTGGCTTCTCAATATAAATAAAGAAATAGCACTTTGCTATCCGTCCGTGCGTTGCATTTTTTAATAAATTATTATATTTTATATCTAGGAAATTCGGTGGTAAAAAATTTCGTTCCTAAAAAATACGAAAGGCGTGATGGAAAGTGCCAGCAAAAAATTATTTATCCGCGAGAGAATTGCTGAGGAGTATTTTCGAAAAGCTGACTGAAGACGGAGGTCAAGTCAGATTGCCATGGATTGCACGTGCTGAAATTGCCAGGGATTGGGATAGATCTGGCCACACTCTTTATCGTCCAGAATTGGTTCGGTTATTCAAAACCGGCGACAAACAGTGGCTTGTTGCTTTTGGCGAAGCGGCGATGGGTTATATGTCCGAGCCGTACAATTGCGACATCGCGATAATTCGTTATGATAGTGCCGGCAAATCCGAGGAAACGATTGCAAAGGAGGCGCACAATCTGTTAGAAAAAAATGATTTCTTTGAATTCTCGCCGATTTACGCCATGGCCAACGGTCATCTGTGTTTTTGTAAATACAACGAATTTGCCGGTCTGATAAAGAATAAACTAATTCAGACGGGTAATCGCTTTGCTGCAAAGAACGCCAAGTTCAGCGACGAAAAACTTCTTTTCAGTACCGGCCAACCAGTGGTCTTGTCAATGGCCGAATATGAGGCCGAACTCGCCGATTTCCTTTGCGATACGCTTCGCGAACTGCTGCAATAGTTCGACTAGCGATGTAGCCCCGACGGATTCGCTTTCAGCGAAAAACGGCGGGGTTTATTTTTATACTTCTTCGCTTTATACTTTGTAAGTATGAAAGACTTGTTACTTAAAAAAATACGACTCACATACTATTTCTACATTCTT
>CAYQOL010000034.1:0-5055 GCA_964419165.1 uncultured Saccharimonas sp. (SeqCode) | reverse complement strand
ACAAAATATTTCAAAAGCTTGCTCTTTCTTGTTTAGCTATTTAAAAACACAGAATTGTTACAACCAATTGACATATTATAGAGTAAATTATATAATAAACTTAGTACTTTAATATTTCAAAGTAAGTTTATTGGGAATGGAGATTCCAGGGTCAGTGTCCCTGTTTATATATTTTTAATCAAAAAAATAGGAAGGGTGATACGATTTTGGACAGAATCTTAAAGATTTGCGTATTGATGCTTTTGGGCCTTGTGTTGTTTGATGTCTGGGAATATGTGGTTGCAAAACAAAATTACGAGGAGGAAGTCCAGCGACAAGCTGCGATTTTACAAAAACAAGAAAGGTTTGTCGAATTGCATAATCAGGAAAAGAATTATCTTTTTTCTGAAGGTAGTGACGGCAGACTTGAACTAATCGAGCAGGAGATATCATTTATACTCGATTACTACAAGAGTTGCCCGATTGGGCCTGAAGATGCCGAAGCCCGGCAACAATTTGACGTAGAGTCGACAAAGTTGGCAAATCTGTATGTTCAAGCTATTTTCGAACATATATATGTTAACAGCGCTGATCCTAGCGTTTACTATGATTCTAATATTGTAGTTAAGTATTATGAAGCCGGTGACCTTGGACGCGAGTTTAAGGTCGGCGATAGTGTCGAGGGAGAGCAAATTGTGTTCTCTAATGGTTGTGTCTATCAGGGTGGCGTACAGATAGATAATAGCCCGCTATCGGGTTTCGTTACAGATTTATCGTTTGGATTAGGTGAATTTACGCAAATTAACCTTGATGTAGATTCGCTTGATTTTCCGGACGGTTATTACAATTGTAAAACCCGTTTAATTTACCATCCAAAAATTAACCTTGAAGAAATGCCAGTACAAGTCCCGAATCCGCCAAGTGCGATTCGGGGCATTTTTTTTTATAAAGAACTATATTGAGTAAAAATCAAATAGATATTACAATATCACCAGTATTTGGGTTTTTGGTTTGTTTATTATCAGGCTAGATACTGGACTTTAATAACTACAAATTTATGGAAATTTCAGATTTTTTGTCTGTTGATATATTTGCACGTCGTACGAACTACTGAAAGGTGGGGTATTTATGGGAAGTGGATATAGAGGACCTGCTTACTACTGGAAAAGAATGATTATATTCATTCTGGTTATCTCGTTGAGTTGGATTGCTTATCTGCAGTTGACAAAGCAGCAGGTTCAAACTGTTAATAAAATGGTAGAAAGTGAAAACGCTGCGGTTCAACCGGCAGCAGCGCAAGAAACCGGCCAAGAAATCGATTTCAAAGTCGGTGACACCGTCAATGGCAGAGAAATCAGATTATCGAGCGGACTTGTATTACAGTGGAAAGCTATTAGAAACAGTACTTATTCTGGCAAGGTAATCGATGGTCATATTTATCCCAAGAACGTTACGGACGATGTATTATTGGGCGTAAATAACGGATTTTATACCTACCAAATGATTGACAATGAAGTACTGAATATCATATCAGTTCTGCCGAACGGGCCTGGAATGGCTTTTAAACAAGGTGACACTGTAAGTGGTACTGTAATCGTAATAGATAACAGCAACGCTGTTTATAAAGAATCCGCAATCAGGAATAGTAGTGTCGAAGGGACAGTATATAGTGGCGCTAAATGGTTGAAAGGTATTACGGAACGCGATATTGTCAGCCAAAAACTTAAACTGGTCAATCCCGCGACCGACAAACCTGACGATTTTTATGACGGCAGGAAAGCCTACAACACTATTAGTACTCCGAATCATACGGTCGATTTCAAAGCCGGGGACACTGTTTACGGTTATGAGGTTAAAACCAACGGCAAGACCTTCTTTTGGACCGGTATCGAAAATAGTCCTTATGAAGGTACCGTGTCCTATGGCAGGGTTTTCCCGAAATATAGTGGTGTCTGGTGGCTAAAGAACTTGAATATCGATTTACGGATTGTTAATCCGAGGATTGATCAGCCTTGGTCTCGAAAAGAAGCCAGTGTTTGTCTGAATAACGACGAAGTTTTAAAAGAATTACCTTTCAAGCCCGGTGATACAGTACTAGGGAATTTAACGTTTCTGTTACCTGACGGTAGTAAGTATTTTGATAATGCTCTGATTTTAAATAGCCCCTACGGCGGTATCGTCAAAGCTGATGATGGCGTTATCGCGTTACTAAACCCAACGCAAGAGAAAATCAAAGAAATTCTTGTTAAGGGTAATGGGGTGCAATATCCTGTGATGCCGACGTTGTTGGATCCAAAAACTTTGTAGTAAATTTGTGGTTCTATCCCCGAGTGGTTATGCTCGGGGATATTTTTTTCTGTGATATATTAAGGTTATGGATAGCTTGGATGACCAAATTTCAAATGTTCCGAAAAACAACGTGAACGAAGATAATAAGGTCGTTATCAAGAGTAGTGTGAAATCTATTCATTTGACTGAAGTTCCGCAGGTGCCAAAAAAACACCTTGATCCGATCATTGTTGTCGGATTGGTAATATTGTTATTAATCGGTATTTCTTTCGCGGTTTTTTTGTTTTCTAAATCCGGTTTGACACACAATAATGCAACCGATGTAAAAGAAGAAAATAATATAAGCGGTGAAATTAATCCGATTGGTGATAAAGTTACGTCGACGCAACTGATTGCCGGAGAAGAGTTGACGATAGATAATAGCGTGATATTAAAACGCATTACTGTTGGCAGCTCGTATGCTTGCGCTATTTCTGCCGATAATCAGGCGTATTGTTGGGGTTATAACGCCTGGGGCCAGTTGGGTAATGGTACGAAAACTGTCGCAAAGACTGCCGTCAAGGTTGATACCAGCGGCGCATTGGGCGGCAAAACTATCAAATCAATATCAGCCGGGTTGGATCATACCTGCGCTATCGCATCGGACGATCAATTGTACTGCTGGGGTGATAATGGGAGCGGTCAATTGGGGAACGGTTCATATGAGAGTAGTACTGTTCCTGTCGCGGTCAATACCGCCGGTGCTTTGTATGATAAAACAATTTTGTCCGTTGCTGTCGGTTGGGCGAATACTTGCGTGCTGGCATCTGACAATGGGGTGTATTGCTGGGGTTATAACGTTGACGGCAGGCTAGGGAATAACACTAAATTGAGCAGTAATCTGCCGGTTGCGGTAGATACCACCATTGTTCTAAAAGATAAAAAAATTGTCGCGATATCGGACGTATGTGCGATTGATTCTGCCGGTCAGGCTTATTGTTGGGGTGGTAATTGGGAAGGTCAACTGGGTAATGGCACGAAAGTAGACAGCGCGGTACCGGTAGCGGTTGATATGACAGGCCAATTAAGTGGTAAAAAATTCGTATCTATAGATTCCGGCAGCGGTATTAATTGTGCTGTAGCTTCTGATGAAGTGGCTTATTGTTGGGGATCTAATGATAGTTTGACGCCAAAAACAATCAATAATTCTGAGGCGTTGAGGAGTCGTGGTATTAAATCAGTAGCTACCGGAATAAGTGCTAGTTGTGTGATAGCATCGGATGACCAAGTTTATTGTTGGGGTAGTAATATCAGAGGCGGGCTGGGTAATAATTCAAAAACTGATAGTGTCGATCCAGTTGCCGTCGATATCTCCGGAGTAATGAATAACAAAAAAATCGTTTCTATCGCGACTGGTGGGTATACCTGCGCGCTTTCCGATGAAAACGAAGTCTTTTGTTGGGGCGATGATAACAACCTAGGTCAACTTGGAAATTCAACAGCAACCAACGGATTGACGCCTACTATCGTTCAAGATATTGGCAAATAATTATAGATAAGAGCCGATTGACTATCAGGGGAAAACAGTGTAGAATTATCTGGTAATAAAATCAATTCAAATAACATTTTAGAAGGAAGTTATATTTATGCTCGCAATCCGTTTGCAACGTGTCGGCCGTAAGGGACACGCAATGTACCGATTAGCCGTTCAGGAAGCTCAACGTCATCCGTCAAGCGGTCGTGTCGTTGCCTATGTTGGTACATACGATCCGCACACCAAAGCTGCTAATGTCCAAGTCGAATCAGCTCAGAAATATTTAGATAATGGCGCCCAGCCATCACCTCGCGTGGTTAAATTACTTGAATCCGCCGGTGTTAAAATGCCTAAATGGGTAAATAAATTCGAAGGTGGCAAGTCAAAGGTTATTCGCCACGCTGACAAACTTCGCAAAAACCAACCAAAAATCGAAACAGCTCCGGATAAAGAAGTAGTCGAAGAAGTTTCTGAAACCGTCGAATAAGTCGAAAAACCAGTCGAGACTCCTAAAGACGTCGAAGCTGCCAGCCAAGAATAAACGTGATACAATTAAATTACAACAATTAGTGACCGAAAAGGCGAGGGGGCAATTATGGCGACAATAGACCAGCAATTTGTAGAATATATCGTAAAATCATTAGTAGGACATCCCGAGGACGTTATCGTTGAACGCTTGATCGATGAAAAAGGCGTGCTGTTAACGCTAACCGTTAATCCTGAAGATTTAGGTCGGGTTATCGGCAAACGCGGTATTACGGCTCAAAGCTTGCGCACACTACTGAGGGCGCTTGGTACCAAGAATGACGCTAGGTATAATTTGAAAATCGTCAACAATGATGGTGGTCCGATGGAGGTTACGGTATCATTGGCAGGCAGGGAAACTGAAATTGTGCAGAATCCGACAGATAACGCTGTGGAAAACGATAATGATTACTCAAAAAAGACCCGCGAAGAGCTTGCAGAACTGGACGATCTCGATATATAATCATAGACAGTTCAAACACTTGAACTGCGAGGAAAATTAATCTCTTGCGAGCAACAACCATAAATTGTTGAGAGGTTTATGTGACAAAGAAGCCACCGATAGGGTGGTTTTTTTGTGGCATTAATTCTATTATAGTAACTGATGAAAAAAATACAGATTATTACGTTATTTCCGGAGATGTTCGGTGGTGTTCTGAATAGTTCGATGATGTGGAAGGCGCAGGACCGATGTGCTGTTGAATTCAGATTGATTAATTTGCGTGATTTCGGTCTGGGTTCGCGCAAGA
>CAYQOL010000033.1:0-6189 GCA_964419165.1 uncultured Saccharimonas sp. (SeqCode) | reverse complement strand
GCTCCATTTTATACCCCCTATGGGGTATTTTTGTTACAATAAATGTATGACGACATTCAGTTTTGATATAGTATCCGAATACGACAAGGCAGAGATGAATAATGTATTTATGGCCGTTCAAAAAGAAATATCCAATCGCTATGATTTTAAAGGTACCCCGGCCGGTATAGAGTGGATGAATGACAAGAAAGGTTTTAAAATCACTGGTGATAATGACTGGCAAATTGAAAGTATTATAGACATAATCCGTAAAAAACTTGCATCGCGCGATCAAAGCAGCAAAGTTATGGACTTATCACAGGCAACTATTGTTAGTAATCTAAAAACTACAAAAGAGATTCCTTTCATCGAAGGATTGGACCAAGATAAATCAAAACGGATAACAAAAGCATTGCGGGATGAAATGCCAAAGTTAAAATCCCAGATACAGGGTGAGACAGTCCGCGTAGTAAGCCCGTCAAAAGATGATTTGCAAAAGGCGATGAAACTGATAAAAAGTATGGATTTTGACTTTCCGGTTTCTTTTATTAATTTCCGTTAGGATATATCTTGTAAATATGTGCGTTTGTTGCTATAATTTACCTCTGATAGTTTATACGATTTGCTTTCGCGTTCTGCGAACAGCATAAAAAGGAATAGTTAATTATGGCTAAAAAGAATACGAAGCGCAAATTAGTCGGTTTAGTAAGTGAGCTTAGTGGTCACCGTACTTATTACACGACAAAAAATACTCAGAACACCACTGACAAGATAAGGTTAAAAAAGTACGACCCGATTGCTCGGACTCATGCGTTTTATACCGAAACAAAAAAGAATCTTGGGCGTAACGAAGTAAAAGAACGTAAAAATTAGTCAGGCAACACTGCTTGATCGTCTAATTGACGGGCTAGCCATAGCCCGTTTTCAAGTATGACGTGCAAATGGTGTGACATTATTCGTTTTTCATCAGCATATATATACAAGATACCGTCAGAACACTCGACCGATAATGGCCAAAAATGGGCGCTAAAAACTTTAGCTACAGACGAATTGATATTTTTTTCGATATCAAGTGAATCAGTCGGGTGTGAATATACCGTAAATCGGTTAACAAAATCTGAACCGTAATTTTCAAAAGTGCCCATATGAACCTCTTTTATATTAAGAAAGGAAATAAAAAGTGATTCGTATGCCATAGTTTCTTTGCGGTTAGCTTTTATAAAAAAGTAAGGTATATCCTTACCATTTTTTAGCTCAACGGCTAAAATAAACCAATTAAATATCGCTATAGAACCATCTCGTTGCCATACCGCATCATTACGATCAACGAACCTTACATTGTAATCGCTGTTTGAACCTACGGCATAGTGATTATCCAAATGAGAGGGTGATGATGTAAAGCCCCTGATGATTTGATGGTCGTCGACCAGTTGATCAACTGATCCAAAATATACCAGACCGTTCTTGTCGGCAAATTCGCTCAAAATCCGTTTATATCTGCGAGCGTCAGTGACATTCCTTATGATATTGTGAACAATTCGTTTTGTTTTTATATGCAATGGATGCCGCATTTCAGAATCATTCCTTGGCTATTAAATCAAGAATAGTTGCAACATACTCCGCATGAGTCCAAGTCAAAGGAGCAGGCGAGATAATCTCATGCGTTACCGGATCGATTTGCTCGCTCATTACTCCCGTACTCAAGGCATGGCTTTTAGCCCAATCTAAAATTTCTGACGCTTTTTCAGTTTTATCATTATCGATATAATATTGCGCCAACCAAAGGGAAGTTATGAACCAATAGTTTCCAGTAACTCCGGAACTTGCCCGTCTGTAATCATCATCCTCATATCTAGGTAGCCCTAACGCTCCATTATTAACATCGAACATATCCTCAACCGTTGCGATTGATGACTTAATTTCGTCCCCGTCAGCAGAAAACAATCCAAAGGTGTAAGCACCATACAGACTAGACATATCAATTACCTCGTCTTTGACGATTTTTCCATCAACGATATTAATACCTCTGTAGAAAAATTTACGTTTTTCATTATACAAGTGTTTGTGCGCCGCTTCTTGTATATCATTAGCTACAGAGCGCCATTTAACCGCATTATCTTGATCATTCGCGATTGATGCTAGGTCAGAAGCCGCCAGTAGTGCAGCATAAGTAACAGCTGTCGTATAAGTCGTGGTTGAAAATATTCTTTCCCAGAGGTCGTATGTTGCACGAGGCAATCCCGAAATCGAATCAACGAATTCCGTTAAAAAATTCGCCATCGGAACAATCATATCTTTATAAAACTCTTTTATCAACCTCATATCTGGGTTCATATGATAATACTGTGCAAATATAAATAAAGGTAGGGCGGTTTCGTCTTCCTGAATAGGAGGCGTAATCACGCCATCATGAATATATGAATGCCAACTACTACCCAAAGCACCGTCAGCACGATATTTATGCATCAAATAACCGTCTGGATGCAAACATCGTTTGGTAAATTCAAAAAATCTGTATGCTTCTTCTTTGTAACCCATCCTGATCAACGGCCACAAAGCATATGCACCGTCGCGCGGCCAGCAATAGCTGTATGCATCCCGTGAATAATTTAACATAGACGTATCGGTACTGGCGATAACCGCACCTCTCTTATCAATTTGAGACTTAATAATCATCGCGCTTTGTGCAAAACAAATTCTATGTTTTGGATCGACTTTGTCAATTAGATTATGAACAGGCTTTAACCATTCATGCCACCAATCAGCAGTCCGGCGCATACTTCCCATCGCATCGTCTTCACATATTTGCCTGTGTATCCTAATAGCCTCTCTGGTTGACATACCGGCAGCTATCCAGTAATGAACCCGCTCGGAGCTATTAGCTGCAATATTAATCTTGAACCGTATCGTAGAGTCAACCCTGCCGTGTTCGACATTATTCATACCAAGCTCACCATCAACGGCATCCCAATATGTGCCTTCCTTGCCTTCAATCCCGAATAATCCTACGGTGTATTGATCAAAAAATTCATCCCGATACTTTCCGGATACGACGAAAGCACGTCGTCCCCGATAATGTAATATGGCATTACTATCAGGCAAATATTGAGCCGTGTCAGTATTACTGCGTGAATCGCCAATAACAAAAGCTTGGTGCAAGAACAGCCTGACTTCTCTGGGTTCATTACGCAGGTTAACAACGTGAATGTTTCTAAAGAAAGCACTGACCTTAGAATCGACGAAGTCATCAAACTCAAGTAAAATACCTAATCTTTCATTTTTCGCGATAGTGTGTCCGATCAACGCGTTATAAGGATAACGAAACTTGAAAGTCCATTCATTGGCAGGGTTTTTCGGATTATCTATCCAACTGATTTCGCCATCGATCCAAACTCCAACCTTATGCCTGGTATTACTGCCTGCGGAATGATTTTCAAAACCTACGTAAGGATAATAAAAATCATGCACTGTTCCGAAACCGTTCAGTCCTACATGCAATTCACCGTTGCTTAGTACTATCGGTCTAGCCATTCGCTCCCTCCGCTAAGCGCTCGTGATAAAGCCGCCAGCGCAGGTCTCGAATTGCGTTCATATAAAACAGAAAGGCTTCATATGGCGAATCGTATGCGCTGAAATAGGCATGAACATCACCGTCATTGAACCACTTGGTACACATATAATAGAAATGATCTGACGTCTGCAGTTTACGCCAATCGCTTATCAATTCAGGATCATTGCTGCGCATTACGTCTTCTTCCAGTTCGTAAATATATCTAATCGCTTCTTGTTGCATACTATTGCCAAGCCAAGCCGTCAAATCACGCTCGGTATCCGCCCATGTAACAGTATTAGGCATACTTATCTCGCCAACCGGCTGGAATGCTTCGATTGCGCCCGATACCGTATAAAACGTATTATGTTCGCTATTTAGCCATCTGCTAACAAAATCCTCGTAAAAATCAAATATGCCGGTATCTTCCCATTGATGTTCGCCGAAAGTCTCGTAGTCCATAAATAGATTTACGATTTGTTTGTCTCCAAGTGAAACATTAACCCAATCCGTGTAAGAATCGGCGTGCAGCGGCCATTGCGACCAACCTCGATCGCCAAAACGGAAAGCGACATCATCGCTTAATCGGTAGTTTTTTAGTAGTAATGATATATTTTGGGTTCCCGCCGGACGATATACGTAATTAGGACTGCGCCATTCCAGAATCGGATCCCAACCTTCAGCCATAATACCCTTGAAGCCGTAATCTTCAGCCCATTGGGCCATCGAATCATTATATGAAAGCTCCGTGTTTCGGAAAACGTTAGTCTCAACTCCGAATAGTTCGCGTACTTTAGATTTGTGAGCATCAACCTGACGCTCAAACTCGTTGCGGCTATAAAAGAATGCTAATGAGTGATAATAAGTTTCGCTTACTATCTCTACGCGACCAGTATCAATCAATCGCCTGAAGCTGTCGATAACATCAGGTGCCCATAGTAATGCTTGATCTAAAAATGTACCGGTTATACTGAGAGATAACTTGAAATCGGGGTGGGTATTTAATAACCGTTCCAACATAGCGTTCATTGGGCGATATGATTTGTCAGCTACTTTTTTGAAAACCATTTCGTTGTTGGATCGGATATCATAAACCCGTTCATCAAAGTAGTTGTGATCTACGGCAGTATCAAATACGCTGTATTTCTTAACGCGATAAGGCTGATGGGCGTGAAGATATAGACATATACCACGTTTATTCATACCAATACCCCTTTTTTCATAGATTCATATATATTATAGAACTTACTGGCAACATCATGCCAGGATATTTTAGCATATTCGTTTTTGACATTTTGCTGCAAGGAGTTTTTCAACGCATTTGACGTAGCTATTCCTATAATTTGATCAGCAAGTCTGTCTTCATCCCAAAAATCATAACGGAATATACTATGTAACACTTCACCGACACCTGATTGCTTGGTGATAATAAGAGCATTATTATGATGAGCGGCTTCCAGAGCAGTCAACCCGAAAGGTTCGCTGACCGAACTCATAACGAATATATCACTGACAGCGTAGGCATCACGCCATTGCTTACCGCGCACGAATCCAGTGAAGAATACTTTGTCTGCAATGCCTAACTCAGCCGATAATCTAATAAGTTCGTCGCGTTGTTCTCCATCACCAGCCATCAAGAACGCCAGCTTGTCATATTTACTGCATGCTTTGGCAGCCGCTCTCATAAAATTAACTAGTCCTTTTTGAATCGTGAATCTGGTTATCGTCGAAACGATAGTATAACCGGCGTATCTAAGAGATTCTAAGTATTTGTAAGTACTGTAATCGTACGTATATCCGTCATTAAAACTAGCAATATCAATGGCATTATGAACGACTTCAACCTTATTTTCGGGAATACCGTATTTCTGGACTATTATTCCTTTGGTAATATTACTGACAGCTATTATCCGGTCGGCCATCATTAACCCCTGATATTCAATTTCGTGAACAAGGGGGTTGCCACTATCGCTGCCGCTACGGTCAAATTCGGTCGCGTGAACATGCACTACAAGCGGCGCATCGGTCAGCTCTTTGGCGCGCATACCGGCCTCCATAGTCAGCCAATCGTGAGCATGTATTACATCAGGACAGTTTTCTGTTACCAAATATTCGACAAACTTTACATAACGTTTTTGTACGCCGCGAATGTCTTGTAAATCTTTTATATCCGCCGCGTTTAACGATTTACCAATTACTTTCGAGCTATCATACGCGCCCAAGCCATATCTTTGCAAAGGAGTTAAAGGCGTCGCGCTGTGAACTGTCATAAAATCGATATCCGAATGCTTCGCAGAATAGGGGATGACGAAATCAATCTGCGCGCCGCGCAGAGCAAGGGCTTTGGACATATGATAGCAAGCTACACCTAATCCGCCACTATTGTGAGGAGGAAGCTCCCACCCAAGCATTAATATCTTCATCTTAACGTGTTGCGATTAGCCCTTACGGCTATGCAGCCCCCTTGTTGTGTTTTACGTCTTTTAGTTCTTGCATAATTATAGGACGCCGCTAATGCTTTTGCAACACTTTAAATGTGTGAAAATATCTGTTACAATATCTTGTGTTGTAATTAATAACAGTAAAGGGGCATAGTACAACGGCTAGTATAAAGGTCTCCAAAACCTTAGATCGTGGTTCGATTCCACGTGCCCCTGCCA
>CAYQOL010000032.1:0-6580 GCA_964419165.1 uncultured Saccharimonas sp. (SeqCode) | reverse complement strand
TTGGTGCGCGCGAGAGGACTTGAACCTCCACGTCCTTGCGAACACCAGCACCTCAAGCTGACCCGGCTACCAGTTACGGCACGCGCGCATTACTTTGTATTATAGCATCACCATTTTGTTTTATGAAATTTTCTAGCTTATTGTATTTACGATGTAAAAAAAGATTATGAGAATTTTTATACATTTCTTTGTATAGAATATATGAGTCTTTCTTTGCATAAGACAATATATATGCACGAGTTGTCCTGTTTATGGACCTGTTTTTAACACCGAATAACCTCATATTTTGTAGGGAAATGTATTGTAAAAAATTTTTACTTGCACTTCCAATGCTTATGTAATACATAAAACTATCCTTCCAGCGTGGATCAAAATAACCATATGTTGTACCATCGCCATCAAATAACCCACGTAAAAAGTGTGAATAATATATATCAGGAACATTGAGGTGCCCGATAGTTTTACTCTTTTTTGGGGTTAAGCCCGTTTTTAAAAGAAAATCATAATATGAAACGTCACTAAACTGTATTCTGAAAGCGTCAACTTTTGACTTGTTCCGTTTAGTGCTTATCGGTAATTCTCGTCCTATAGCACGTGAAAAATTCTTTAGTTGCTCAATGTCTACTGAAGTTAGGTCAAGGTGTCTGTTGTCTGACTGAAGACACCCGTCACTTGCCATCAATCCTACACTGTAAGCCATTTCAGGGGACCAGCTATATATTTTCTTTATTGAGTACCTCATAGATAATAGTATACCATTTGTTGCGTTTTAATCTCACTGTCTGTATAATCTCTAAAGTGTGGGCGCTTAGCTCAGTTGGCTAGAGCACCTCGTTTACACCGAGGGGGTCGGGGGTTCGAGCCCCTCAGCGCCCACCACGAAAAAATCCGACCATTTGGTTGGATTTTTTCGTGATTGACTAATGTGGACTTGCTGAAGGTGACCGAGCCCCTAAAATATTCTCTTCTCTTCAAGGAATGGTAAAACGTGTTGCATTGTCATCGGCGTCATCCTATCTAGCCGATTCATTATTTCTTTTCGGTTCATCCAGATGATTTCTTCGATTTCCGAGTTTTCGATAGGTTCACCGATAAGTTTGGCTGAAAACAAGTGCATTTTTAAATCCCGTCCGTCAGGTGTTTGCCCGGTTACTTCGCCGATTTTTTTAATACATTTGATATTGGCGTTTAGTTCTTCGTTGATCTCACGTTTTAGAGCTTGATTAATTGATTCATTCGATTCTTGTTTGCCACCGGGGAAAACGTAGAAATCTTTATTTTTTGCACGTACGAACATCAACTCATTCTGTTTGTTATTTTTTCTAATAAGTATCAAAGCAGCTTTAGTAATCATACTAATATAATACTTTCGCTTGAATTTTTAATCAATTACTGATATAATTCTGTTTAAGGAAACCCGGATAAAAACGGGTATATTTTTATGAAAGACTCTAAATTGATTAGAAACGTTGCTATTATTGCTCACGTCGACCATGGTAAGACGACGATTGTTGATGGGCTTTTGAAACAGAGTAATACTTTTCGTTTGAATCAGGCTGAAATGGAACAATCCTTGATAATGGATAGTGGAGACCAAGAGCACGAACGTGGTATTACGATTACTGCCAAGCAGACTTCAGTCTATTATGGCGATTATAAGATAAATATTATCGATACGCCGGGTCACGCTGATTTTTCTGGCGAAGTCGAGCGTACATTAAATATGGCGGATGGCGTCTTGCTGATAGTTGATGCTCAGGAAGGTCCGATGCCGCAGACTAAATTCGTATTATCCAAGGCTTTGGGTTTGGGGCTCCAACCGGTAGTAATTATCAACAAGATTGATAAACCTTCACGTCGAATTGACGAAGTTTATGATGAAATTGCCGATTTGTTTTTGGAACTTGCGATCGATGAGAGTCAGCTGTATTATCCTGTTTATTACGCGATTGGTCGTGAGGGTAAAGCATGGAAAGAATTGCCGGAAAATTTAAACGAACACACTGATTTTACGCAAATATTCAACGCAATTATCAATGATATACCAGCTCCTGAAGTAAAAGTCGAACAACCGTTTCAAATGCTTGTTGCGGCATTACAATACGATTCTTTTCTGGGCAAATATGCCGTCGGAAAAATAAGCCGCGGTATCGCAAAAAAAGGACAACCAGTGTCGCTTATAAACAGAAATGGTGAAGTAACGAATGTCCGGATAGACAAGATTTTTGGATACAGGGGCTTGGCTCGTGAGGAAGTGAGCGAGGCGATTGCAGGCGATATCATTGCGATCACTGGCGTTTTGGAAGCTAAAATCGGTGAGACCATTGCTGATAGTGATAATCCTGAGGCTTTACCTGTTATCGATATCGAGGCGCCTACAATCAGCATTTATTTAGGACCAAACACTAGTCCGATGAAAGGTAAGGAAGGAAAATTCAATACTTCCCGCCAGATCGGGGATCGTCTGAAACGTGAGTTGGAAACGAATGTCAGTTTGCGCGTTGAAAATGACGGTATAGGGTTTAAAGTTTCGGGCAGAGGGGAGTTGCACCTATCCGTTCTAATAGAGGCGCTTAGGCGTGAGGGTTACGAATTCGAAGTCGGTCGTCCGCAGGTGGTTACAATAATTGAAGACGGGATCGAAAAAGAACCAGTGGAAGAACTGTTCGTTGAAGTATCTCCGGATTTCATAGGTGTTATTAGTCAAGAGCTGGGTGCGCGCCGTGCAAACGCTGTAAAACAGGAACAGACCGGTACGGGTACGGTCAGGCTGACCTATATTTTGCCAACCAGAGCACTTATAGGGTTGCGCAGTATGTTGCTTACTGAAACGAAAGGTACGGTAATTATGAATTCTCTGCCATATGGTTACCAGTCTACGGGTGTCAAATTATCAAAAAACCGCAACGGTGTGTTGATAGCGTTCGAGAGTGGTTTAACTACTCCGTACGCCCTTGAAATGGCCGAAGCAAGGGGCGAATTATTTATCGGTCCGGCAACCGAAGTTTATGGCGGTATGATAGTTGGTGGATATAACCGCAAAGAAGATTTGGAAATCAATGTCTGTAAAGCTAAGCACCTGACTAATATGCGTTCCAAATCCAGTGACGGTACTGTTCAATTGACGCCTTATACGGAAATGAGTTTGGAGCAATGCATAGATTTCATCGAAGACGACGAACTGTTAGAGGTAACTCCAAAGAATCTGCGTCTGCGCAAACGATTTCTTGATACTATCCAACGAAAACGTGCTCAAAAAAGCTGATAACGAATTTTAAAAATGCTATAATCTTTGGTAGATTTATGGCTACATTAGAAGAAACAAAATTTTTTGATAAACTGATTGACGATTTTGGAATCTGGCAGCATAGTGATGGCGCAGAGATTAAGACCGATGAGGGTTATACGCTAAGAGATGCTGCTACGGGTCTGTTGGTTACGCTGTCGCTCGGCAAAGATACCAAATCTGAAACGCTATTTTCGTATATTGAAAAATCCCAAATTGGAGAAACCGTTTTTGGATTTGCTGGCAAAGATCGTAATTTTTTGCCCGAAATCGCGTCAAGTGTCGCAATCGGTCAGACGATTTGGGCGGCAGGCTATGCCTTTTCAAAAAGTTTTTACCGCAATGAATCCGTGCGTCTGATTAATAAATCAACACAGATGTTAGATAAAGCGAATGATATATACGGATTTACTTTCGGTTTGCTTGGTGCTGTCTATGTGAACAAAGAACTCTCTGATTATTTTTTCGAAAGGATAAAATTACATTATAATGATGTTACCGAAGATTGGGTCTGGTACGAATCAATCGTAACAAGTAATAGCGGCATAATTTCTTATGCCTTATTGCGATATGGTTTAGTTTACAAAAATAATGAGGCTGTCATTTTAGGGCGTAAAATATTACAATTTTTGGAAAAATGTTGTACTTACGAACGTCAGCGCGGACCTATCGGCAGTGAAACGAATATGACAAGAGGCGATAAAGTCGCATCAAATTATCCGCAGAGTCCGACGGACGCGGCTTATATGGTATGGGCTTGGTTGGTGGCATATCAAATTTCGAACGATTCTTTCGACAAGGAGCGTTGCGACGGCTGGATGCAATGGTTCGAGGGTAATAATATTCTGCGGGTAAAAATGTACGACCCAGTTGATTCGCATTGTTTTGACAGTATAGAACAATGGGGCGTCAAATATACCAGCAGCGCAGAGGCTAATATAAGTATGTTACTTAGTAAATATATGACGTCAGAAAATATTACGATTTAGAATATTTTTTCGTTTTTAATTTCATCCGGCAGATAATTTTTACTATGCTCAAAACCGGCTTCCCAATTGTAACCTTTGCCGTAACCCAAATTTTTCATCAATTTTGTCGGTGCGTTTCGTAAGTGTAAAGGAACTGAGGCATCAGGCGATTTTTTAGCCAGCTCCGTAGCGCGAATCATAGCATCATAGGTTCGACGTGATTTCTCGCTTTTAGTCAAAGCGGTTACTACGTGGGATAAAACAATTGATGATTCTGGCATACCAACGCGCTCAATGGCTTGAAATGCACTGACGGCAAGCCCTAATGCACCGTTACCAGCCAACCCAATGTCTTCGGACGCAAAAATAATCATCCGCCGGGCAATAAACTTTGGATCCTCACCGGCATTCAACATTCTTGCCAAATAGTAAAGCGCGGCATCAACGTTGCCGGCGCGCATACTTTTGATGAAGGCGCTGATGACGCTATAATGCATATCGCCTTTCTTGTCATATCCCGGAACGCGTTTTTGTGCGGCTACTTTTACGACTTCGGGTGTCACTTTTTCACCCATCGATAAAGCTAATTCCAAATTATTCAAGGCAATCCGAGCATCACCGCCGGATAGTTCGCCGATATAGTCGAGTGCTTTGGAGGTGACTTTTTTAGTTGCCTTTTCGGTTTTAAGCGCCTTTTTTAATATTTTGATAATTTCTTCTTTGCTAAGCGGTTGTAGAACTAAAACGCGTGTCCTTGAAAGAAGTGGAGTAATTACTTCGAAGCTAGGATTTTCGGTCGTGGCGCCAATCAGCGTAATCAATCCTGATTCGACGTGCGGTAAAAAGGCGTCTTGTTGGGCTTTATTGAACCTATGGATTTCATCGACGAAAAGTATCGTGCGCAATTTCAAATTCCAATTTTGCTTGGCATGCTCGACGATTCTTTCAATATCTTTTTTACCGCTGGTAACTGCGGAAAGTTCCACGAATTCGGCGTTGACCTCGCTGGCGATAATTCGCGCTAGTGTTGTCTTGCCGCTACCCGGAGGTCCCCATAAAATCAAGCTGACAGGCTCCTTGTTCTCGACGATTTTGCGCAAAATTTCGTTATTACCCAACAAATGAGATTGTCCGATAACCTCGTCTAATGTCTTGGGTCTCATTCTCTCCGCTAACGGCACTCTCTGCATATCTCTATTATAACTCTAGTTTATGTTACAATTTAAACATAATTAGTCGGGAGGTTTATTGTATGGACGAGGCAACGTTTTATTTAATTATGACGATTGGGTTTATTGTTCTGATAAGTTTAAAAATAATAAATCAATATGAGCGTGGCGTCGTGTTGACTCTAGGTAGATTTACGGGAATACGAAGCCCCGGTTTGCGGTTGGTCGTACCAGTTTTTCAGCGTATGATACGTGTTGATGTCCGTACGAACACGATTGACATTCCAAAACAAGAAGTCATTACCAAAGACAACGTAACGGTTAATGTCGACGCGGTCGTATATTTCAAGGTTTTGGATGCACAAAAAGCGATTCTGGAAGTTTCAAATTTTATTTATGCCAGCAGTCAGTTTGCGCAAGCGGCATTGCGTGATGTCACCGGTAATGTAGAGCTGGATGCACTTTTAGGAAAGCGCGACGAAGTCAGTGCGCAAATAAAAGCAATAGTAGATACGCAAACTGAAAAGTGGGGTATCGATATCGAAAACGTGAAGATCCAAAATATCGAATTGCCTCAAGATATGAAACGCGCGATGGCAAAACAAGCCGAAGCAGAGCGCGAAAGACGAGCGGTAATCATTAGTGCAGAGGGAGAAAAAGCTGCCGCTCAAGCCGTATCAGAGGCCGCAGGTATTCTTACCCAAACTGTTGGTGGAATTAATATCCGAACACTTCAGACGATTGAAAAAATTGCTATGGAACAAAGCCAGACAACGTTATTCGTGTTGCCCGCCGAACTGGTGCAAAACGTAAAGAGTCTACTGAATAAGTAACTTGTTTAAAGGGTGTGACTCTAGTAGAATATAAGAGTGTTATTGCGTACTCTTTAGCTCCTTGTTGCGAAGCAACAGCAGAAGAAAATCGTAGAGCAGAGGGGGGCCGATACGGCAAGAATACAGTTAGTATTGTATAATCATAGTTACACCAATACGGCTCTTTAGCTCCTTGTTGCGAAGCAACAGCAGAAGAAAATCGTAGAGCAGAGGGGGGCCGATACGGCAAGAATACAGTTAGTATTGTATAATCATAGTTACACCAATACGGCTCTTTAGCTCAGTTGGTAGAGCAGAGGCCTGAAGAGCCTTGTGTCCCCAGTT
>CAYQOL010000031.1:0-7403 GCA_964419165.1 uncultured Saccharimonas sp. (SeqCode) | reverse complement strand
TCGCCGGCAAGTTCCGGCGTACGTATCAAGGCGCTGCCCGATCCGATTTTTACGACCGCTTTATCGGGACATCCCATATTGATGTCAATTCCTGAAAACTTCCGTTCAGCTAATGCGATACTCATCTTTGCGAATTCATCGGGCTTATTACCCCAAATTTGAGCAACGATTGGCTGTTCGTCGTCCGTGAAGGTAAGCCGTCCGCGGGTGCTATGTTCGCCTTTTTCGCTACAAAAACTAGTAGCGTTAACGAATTCGGTAAAGAAAACATCTGGTCGTGCAGCCGATAAAATAACGTGTCGGAATACGATATCGGTTACTCCTTCCATTGGGGCTAAAACGAAAAACGGTTTTGGCAATTTTTCCCAAAAATCATTCATAAATGTTGTCTCATTATCAAATACAAGTAATTACAGATTGATTACTTCACAATTATACATCACCTATACATCATCTATACACCACCAGTCATAAGAAAAAATTCACATCGAACATAAATACACCAAAACCCACCAAGCATACATTAAACCAAGCTTAAAATTAACTTATCAGGGTTGAACCCTGATAAGTTAATTTTAAGCTATATCAAAGTAAATATATAATATAAAATTTAAAAATCCCCGACGCCAGCGACTGCGTCAGGGATTGGGGTTATGTGGCAAGATACGGCGGACAATATAGTAGCAGGTTTTGTTATATGGTTACTATAGAGGAAAGACTGTTTATAACCGTGTAGGATGGTATTCTGGAAAAAAATACTTCACTTCTCTGGTCGGTATGATGTAACTGTGATCTCTTGAATTTCGATTGACTTTTCACCATCGGGTGGCGTAGTTGTCGCTGAAAACAACAGAATCTAGAATCCTAGGATCACCATCTTTCTTTTTGCCTAATGGCAGTAACGCCGTTATCTTGCCGAAATAACTACGGAAATTGAAGCCGTGCTTTGGATGCTTCAATTGCCATTAGGAAATACAATAGCAAACCGTAAAAAGTAAGTCAACAAATTTAAAATGGTCCCGCATATTGCGGAACCATTAGTGTAGAGACGGATAAGAACTGCGCGCGAGAAGTAAGGTTGGAATCCGATTAAGGATATTTTAGAGTTTCAACCTTGATGCAATTAGCGATTGGATATGAAACGTTCTCCGGTTTTTCTGTAGTTACTTCCTCGTATCGAGACGGCGGTCAGATGGCGAACCTACCTGCCGGCACCTACTACTGAGGCTGTTGATAAGTATTGGAGAAGGCCAAATCTTATTCGAATTGCGTTTCAAAGGCGGCTTATTGACAGAAGTTATGGATTTCCATCAATAATACTAAGGTGGTACAAAAAACCTGTTGGTGATTTTGGAATATCTGGGTATACCATCACCTCCTCTAGTCTGACCCTGTGTGCCCGGCGCAGTTCTTCCTCTCTGGTAATTTGCATTGTTTTCTTGGGTAGAAATGATACTCAACCCTCATCTACAATATACCAACAATAGCAAACGAGATTATCTGCGTCAATAATGTCTAATAAAAAAGAAAAATACCCCGTATAAAACGGGGTTGATAAGGACGTACCCTATCTAGTTTTCTGATCACCTATACGGAGGTTGATCAAAATCAGAAACAGACATATATTATCATAAGCCGGTTTAATAATCAAATCAGACTATGACTATTTGTTTAAAAAAATGACCTTGACCTAGCAAAATTACCAAGCCAAGGTCGAATCGAGGTGTTTTGTGACTAGACTTTTCCTGTACCCCCGCAGTTCGAGCATTTGCCGACCTTATTGCCTTTCCATACTCCCGCGAAGACGTCTTTTGTGCCGCATTTGTCGCAGCCTTTTCCTCCGCAGCTGCAGTTGCCCGTGCCCTTGCATATCGGACATGGTCCCTTAAACACATCTATCACCTCCTTTGAAATGAATAAGGGTGAACAAATAAGAGAGCTTTTTGCTCAATCTTGATTTATCTAGTATACGATAACATCAAGACAATTAATTGTCAATTAAATCCTGTTCAAACGCCAGAATTCCTTTGATGGACTGTTCGTAGCTGGAAGTGTCAGGCAATTCCAAGTTGATGATTTGCGACCAAACAGCTTCAACTAGGCGTGCGAAATTCTGTAGTTCTTGTTCGTCGAATTCGATTTCCAGCGGTGCCAGAATGTTACCAAAAGTGCCCGGTTGAACGAATTGAATCATTCCCTTTTCAACTGTAAGCCCGTGATAATCTCTGGAGTTTTCGACCAAAAGTTTATAGAATAGCAGCTGTTGGCGGTATTTGTGCAACTTTATTTTTTCGTATGCATCCTTACCTTTCCAGCTCGCGGAAGGCTTGCCGGTTTTGTAATCTGTTACAGTGATAGTTTTGCTGCTTTTATTCATATCAACCAAATCCAATTTACCAGTAATCTGAGCTTTGCCTATTAAAGAGTTCTGATGATTGAAATCAAGTTCGGTCATCTGGGATGAGTTAAATGAATCGTATTTTTCGTTCATAAAAGCTCTAATGACGTCACAACCTTTCCTAACGAGACTGTCGAAGTCTTCTTTGGCTAGACGTTGGTCAATCAAATTCTGTTCAAATATGGCTACTATATCCTCGATCGCTTGCTTGTTGCCAGTGGAAATCAAATGGTTATGGGCGCGTTGTAGAGTGTTGTGTATAGCTGTTCCGAAAGACATATTGGGGCTTTTTGTCTCTGGGAATTGCAATAGGTTATGTACAAGGAAGTGTTGCGGACCGCCGCTTGGTACGTCCAAAAAGTTTTGCAAATGAGTAACGCTTAATTTGTAATTGTCCAGTTTTGGTAACAATAAATCTCGCATACTACAAGATATAGGCTTTATTATGGGTTGATACCAGGCTAATTCGGCCGCTTCGATGGCTATTGAAATATCACCTAGATTTTCTATTTGACGCGGCTCTAAATCGCTATTGACTAAGAATGCGGAACGCATAGTGCTTTTCCCCCTATCGTCCGTCAAGCTGTAACTTATGTTCAGCTGCTTACGAGCACGTGTCATTGCTACGTAAAACAGACGCAATCTTTCGTCTTCAGTATCACCCGCTGTTATTAGTGGTAGATTCTCGGGGTAATTTATGAGGCGTCCGCGACTGCGAGCGTGTTCGCCCCATACGTTATCGACGGCGTTAAAAATGTATACAGTTTCGAATTCCAGACCCTTTGATTTGTGAGCTGTCATAATATTGATAGCGTTCTCTGGGTGTACTACTTGTCTGTTACTACTAATCGTACTGTTTATTTTGCGATTCAGGTCGATAAATTCAATAAAGGACACAAGTGTCGGGTTTTGATTTGCTCGGTATTCGCGTAATCGACTGCGTATGGTGCGTAAAGCTTCCAGATAAGAAAGATACTCCTCGGGGTTATTGGTTAGCCGTTCTTCTGAAAGATAGTAATCGTACAATGGGCTGGTAAAATTTTCGTCGTCGTTTTTTTGTTTTCCTACGATAATGTCCAGTATGTTTTCAAGCGGTTTGTCGTGAATTAGCAAAGACGTATTGATTAACCAATCGAAAACCGGTTTTAGCACCGCTATCGAGGGCATCGTTTCCAACCATTTCTTTCTTTCGTTATGCGCTTTAAGGGAGAGGTTCCATAATTCTATCGGTTCGATATCCCAAGCTTCGTGCGCTAAAACTTTTGGCAATAAAACATCAGCTTCGTTAAGTTGACCATTTGCGATATATATCAGTAATCTGGCGATTTGTTCGATAAGCATAATTAACGGTTGTTCTAATACGTTGTCGCGTCGCTCGTAATTTACGGCAATTCCAATTTCGTGAAAATATGGCAAGAGCGTGTTGATTTCGCTATGACGTCGCGTAAAAACGGCTATGTCGCTCGCTTGTTCTCCCGATTCGATACGGCGTTTTACGTCGCGTACCAGCCAGTGTCTTTCGTCTGGTAAAGATTCGGCTTCGAAAAGATTGACACCCCCTGATAATTTACCTTTTTGGCTGGATAATTTTTTATTTAGTTCTTTGATGCGATTTTCCAAGCGGTCAGAACCCTGAATGATAATATTACGCGAGCTGTCTAAAATATTTTCCGTAGACCGATAATTTTCTGTCAAAGTAATTAGTTTTGCTTTTGGGTAATTGGTGCGAAAATCGATGATATTGCTAATATCGGCACCCTGAAAACTGTAAATCGCCTGATCGTCATCACCTACGACCAATATATTTGGCATATCACCGACGATTTCGTTATTTGTCAGATTATGTAAGATTCGCATCTGGGCTAAATTAGTGTCTTGGAATTCGTCAACCATAATATACTGGTATTGTTCTTGCAAATTGAAACGCAACTCGTCAAAAACTTCCATAGCGTGGACAACGCGCAGAATCATATCGTCATAATCATACAGGCAGGCTTGATACATATAGTCCAGATATTTGTCATAAATCGGACAAAGCGCCCGCAGCTTGGCTTGCTTGTCGCGTGACCTCAGTACGAAATCACCTTTTGCGTCTTTTTTGAACCATACGTTTCGCCAAGCGGTCATCGGTTTGGTTGAGTTTTGCTCTATTGCATTTGATGAAGCTTCTTCCAGTGAGTCGGCCATAACGGTTGATAACGGGACAATTGCAGGCATATCAATTCCCCCGTTGCTGTTTCTGATTGCTGTTATGTGTTTGGCGGCCTCTTCGGCGGTAGCTTTTGACATACCTTTGTTAAAAATCGGTGTCAGTAATTGCTCGGCCTTTTCGATGACCGCATCGTTTTCGTCGAGGATTTTTATCAGTTCTTCGCTGACTAGACCGCTTCTTTTTATTTCCGAAATAGCCTTTAGGCTGTCGGTCAAATAGACGTAATCACCATCATTTTTTTTGCTTAGAGGGTTATTATCGTCGAGCTCTTTGAATATTCTGCTAATAATCTCATATATATTCAATTCATCAGCCGGGCTGAAATGAGCTTCGTTGTAAAAAAACTGACCGTTGCGGTTGATTACTTCACTGCCAAAACTATGAAAAGTATATATGGCAACTTTGTATGCTTCTTTACCGATTATTTCCGTCAGTCGTTCGCGCATTGCAGTGGCACCGCTTTCAGTAAATGTTAGGCAAAGTATATTTTCCGGTAAAGTGTCAGTTTTTTTCAAAATGTTCGCTACTCTGACACTTAACAGTTCGGTTTTTCCGGTCCCGGGACCGGCAATAACCATCACTGGACCATCAATGGTATTAACGGCGAGTTTTTGGGCGTCGTTAAGATTTTCATATCTTTGTTCGAAGTTCATTATTAATTATTGTAGTCCAATATTTGTTAGTAGTCGAGCACCCCTAGACACAGGTGTTACAATAGGAATATGACCAACAAAATGTACGACGAAATCGCAATCGAGCGCCAGATTTCCGATCGTTTCGGCGTGGATGTCGAAATTATGCAGGCGGTTCTGTTGCGTGCACCGGTCAGTCATACTGCCGAAGCGACCCTCTTTTTGTCTACGAAAAAACAGCTATATCTATATATTCACAGCAAATCCAAAATTTTACTTGGTGATGTCAAAAAAATAGTCTCACGAATGGGCCTAAAAGCCGAGTTGTATATTCCACCGAAAGGCCGCCAATTTTACTTTGAAGAAGTCGGTAGAAACAAATTCTTGGAGGTATTTCCGGGCAGAAAGAATATCGGCGAACAGGATTTGATATTTTATCGGACGTTAGCGCCGTATAATCCGGCATTAGTACTAATCAGCGAAGTCAAAGACGGTGAAGTTTATCAATTTGACAGCGATTCGCGTGCCGGTTGGAGAATCGGTGTCAAGTTCGCCTATCGCAGAATCAAAACCAGCTAATATATCGCAAAGAATAAAGCCTTAGAAATAATCATCATTGCATATTCACCATAACTTGCAGCCCAACTCGGTAGGTACTGGCTGCACTTATTGGATAAGATACGACTCCGGTAGCAGTGCCACTGGTTGGAATAGCACGACTGGCTATAGCTTGCCAGAAATCAGGATTGGTATTACCCGTATCGTTATGCTCGGTCCAATTTGAAGGAACTGTGAAAGTTCTTGATGAAGTGTAGTAGCCAGAAACAAATAGGAGCGATATCGTATTATTAGAACTTGTCGTCAGTGTTGGGATATTTATGGCTGTCGCACTAGCCGTATCTGAATAAGGCACGGTGCTACTCTGAATTGGAGTACCAGTATTATATGAACCGTAGAAAGAATGTGCTCTACCCATAGTCTTTGCACTAGCGGCCCAAGTCCATGTCCAAGAGGCGCCTTCCGAATTTGCAATTTTATAATAAACCCATAAGCCATAAGTGGCTAGATTACTCCGAATTAAAGTCCAGCCAGCCGGAACCGACGATGGGTTGACGGCGGCAGCTCTTTGTATGGTTACGAATATCAAATCTCCGTTAACCGTACCGGTTGGTTTTACTACCACTGCGCTCGTTGAACCAGCACTGTCATAGACGCCTGTTGAGCGATAAGAAAAAGGTGTGTAACTGGCGGTTCCGGAGCCGCTCCAATCGCTAGTCGTATTCGAATTGGAACATTTCTGTTGGACGGCTACGGTGTAAGTATAGCCAGTTGCAGAAGTATTGTATGAGACCGGAGACGATGTCGTTGATACCCAGCCCGAATCACTTCCGCTAGTGGAGGTATATCTATATTGATAAGATGGCGACGTGCCTGATGTACAGGAAGTCGCAGACCATGACCATGTACTATTGGAACCGGACGTACTGACTGATACAGTTGGAGCCGACGGTGCAGATACGGGATCAGTGTAAGTATCATCGTTGCTTATCGTGCTCATACTGTAATGAGTGGCGTCGTCATAACATCTGGACTTGACCCTGTAGCTGTATTTTACGCCGTCAGTAGCGGTTACGGCGGATATGTAATTAATCGTACCCCATACGTTCGAACCACCTGAACTAGCCCATAGGCTCCATTCAGTCCAACCTTTTATGCTATCGCCTTGGCTGGCACTATCAATACCATCATTAGTTCGATAACTGAACATATATTGTGCCGTACTGCCAGCACAAGTTACTGTCGATGAAGTTGCCTTGACATTACTGCCGTCCAAGGATGCCGTAACCGTCGGTGTAGTCGGAGTGTCGAGTGCATAATAAGCAGTGTGGCGGCTGTCGGTCGATTGGATTAGACCTGGGCCACTTTCATAATATTCCAATGAAAAGCTGTTCTGGTCAGTGACCATGTAACCGAATGTATCACTTGTACTGCTAGGATCGTTGCAGGAGATTGAATTCGTACCGTCAGCAGCAGTAGGTGCCGTCAAAGAATTTGGATCTATATCTAGGATTGCTGCCGCCTCGCTGGCAGATACCGACTCGCCCGAAATCGATTCACAGGTCGGATATACGCCGTTATTCTCAAAGTATTTTTCCAGAGC
>CAYQOL010000030.1:0-7625 GCA_964419165.1 uncultured Saccharimonas sp. (SeqCode) | reverse complement strand
AGCGGCGCTTTCGTAAAGCGTAGGTCTCCGGTTCAAATCCGGACAGCGGCTCCAACAGACTTATTTTATTGGAAATAAATTCGATAATCATAAGCAGATCATAGATATCGTCGCTGTTTTGGATACCCGATGAGAATAGGCAGGTATCCAAAGGGAATAGACTGTATATATCTATGATCTACAGTTTAATACTAATCAAAGCTTAAGTATTTATCAAGTACTATTTAATATCGAGTCACGAACCAACCGTGCTGTGTAGTGGACCGATGGAAAAAGTGATAGAATAATATCATCTTTATATGAATACGATTGTTAAAGAATCATTGAAACAATTTATCGCTGACAGATACCTTCTAATATTGGTTTCGTTTTTAATCATATTATCTTTGGTCTTTTCGACGATTATCGGACTCACGATTCACCCCAGTGATACTCAACTTATTTCCCACTATACGGCATTCGGCACAACTCATTTTTATACCGACCAGTGGTATTATCTATTCGTTTTCATTGGATTTGAATTGGCCGTTGCAATATTGCACTCAATTATATCTATTAAATTGTTAATAGTTAGAGGGCACTCAATTGCAGTTATGTTTGCTTGGTTGGGGGTAGGAATCGTAATCTTGGGGTGGATAACAGCAAATTCGGTTTTAAACGTATACAATTCATTCTAAATAGTATGATCGACCTGGAAATTCCCTTAGGTAAAAGAACGAAATCTTATCGCTTCTTTGAAATGCTCCCGGCCATTTTGAGTTATGGCGCATTGATATTAATGGTAGTTTTGTCGATACTTAGCCCTATTTTAGCTGCCATATATCTGTTATTGATTATCGTAACACTTCTCGTTAAGGCCGTTGGTATAGCTATACATACGGTTCAAGGTCGCAATAGGCTTGAAGCGGCAATGAAAGTTGACTGGCATACCAGACTGGAGGATCTAGAGAATCCGCAAATCTCTTATGACATACTACGGCATAGCAAATCAAAAGCTTTTTGGGCTTTTTCTCATATCGAGAACCTCAGGCTAATCGCAGCCGACTCAGAAAGTTTCCCGATGCCTTCGCAAATATATAACGCTGTAATTATAGCAACATATAATGAATCGTATGATATTTTGGCACCTACAGTAGAATCAGTCTTGAGTAGTAGCTTTGATAAGGATAGGATTATCTTGACTATAGCCTATGAAGAGAGGGGTGGTAAAGCGATACAAAAGACCGTTCAAAAATTGCAGAAAGAATTTGGACATAAGTTTTTCGCTTTTCATATAGTGGAACATCCCAGTGATATGCCGAACGAGGTAATCGGTAAAGGCGGTAACATTACTTATGCCGGCCGCTTTTTGAAGGATTGGCTGAAACAGGAGAAAATCAATTCAAAAGATGTCATTGTGACAACACTAGACGCCGACAATAGACCTCATCGTTCGTATTTTGACTATTTGACTTACGAATATATTGTTAACGAAGATCGTAAGCATTTATCGTATCAGCCGGTGTCGCTGTTCCTTAGTAATATATGGGATGCTCCGGCACCGATGAGAGTCATTGCTACGGGCAATTCATTTTGGAATATCATCAGTTCAATGAGACCGCATACCCTTCGTAATTTTGCCTCTCATTCGCAACCGATGGATGCTTTGGAAGAGATGGACTTCTGGAGTGCGAGGACTATCGTAGAGGATGGCCATCAGTATTGGCGCAGTTACTTTTACTTTGGCGGCAATTACACGGTTTTGCCTCTGTATGTGCCGATATATCAAGATGCGGTACTGGCCGATACATACTGGGGAACGTTGAAAGCCCAGTTCAAGCAGCTAAAGAGGTGGGCTTACGGTGCTTCAGATGTGCCGTATGTGGCCACGAGACTTTTTTCGCGTCAACGTAACGTCCCGCTGATGGGGGGTATTGCACGGCTTCTCAGGCTGATTGATGGCCATGTTACGCTTGCTAGTATGTCGATTTTGGTGGCTATAGGGGGCTGGGTTCCTTTGCTAGTTAATAGCGAGGCATCACGCAGTATCCCAGCTCATCAGTTGCCGGATGTAGTCAGTACGATTCAAGAGATAGCTATGATCGGTCTATTTATTACGGTTTTCTTGTCATTCAAGATGTTACCGCCGCGCCCTGAACGCTATAAAAAAAGCCGGACATTCTTTATGCTGGCGCAATGGGTGTTGATGCCATTCACGGCTATCGTGTACAGTGCATTTGCCGCTCTGTACTCACAGGGCGTACTGTTCTTGGGTAGATATTTGGATAAATTTGACGTGACCGAAAAAGCTACGCATAAATCAATCGCACTCGCTAAAATCAAGTCGAAAAATCGGAATATTAGGAAAAAACTAAAAAGGTAACAGCAAATAGACGTTCTCTATTGATTTGGTTCAAATCAAATACCCCGCCTACATAAGCGGGGTATTTTTGACAAAAACTATAATCTTTAACCGAGAGTTCGGATTCGCATATCGTGCTTTACTTCTCTTAGTGTTTTGTCATATTCAAATCCTAGTGAAAAACGCTCGAGTTTCGATACGGTATTTGTTGCTTGAACTTGCTGTTTCTTGGTCATAACGCCATATTAGCATAAACACTAACTTATGTCAATGGAACAAAAGCTATCAGCTTATACTATTTATGATATATCAAGATGAATAATAGAGATATATCTTACGTGGAAAACTCTTTCTTGATGTGGGAAAACAAAAAACTCATCTGTTAATGATGAGTTAATAGACAATTCTGGTGGGTCCTAAAGGATTCGAACCTTTCACCTCAACAACGTCAATGTTGCGCTCTAGCCAAATGAGCTAAGGACCCGTACTGAACTTAGAATAACAAAATAGAGGTGACAAGGCAATAATATGCTATTATATTATGTGAACGAAGACGTAACCTAACCAGTTATTGAGTTCCGTGGGTTGTAGGGACGTGCGATAACGTCAATTCACGAGCGTTCGCTTATACAGCGAAAAGTCCGGTGGAACCGCTCGCCATACGGCGAGTCCGAGACATGCGATAATCAGATTTAAACAGATAGTTTGAAACTGACAATCGCATGTTTTTATTAATTAGCCGTTCGCCGTATAGCGAAGGCGAAAAAGGAGTAAAAAATGCAAGAAGACAAAATACATATTATGCGTCACAGTATGGCTCACATAATGGCGGCGGCCGTTCAATGTATTTGGCCGGAAGCTAAGTTCGGCGTCGGTCCGGCCGTTGAAAACGGTTTTTATTACGACATCGATTTAGGCGGTGTAACTATATCGGATGCGGATTTCGCAAAAATAGAAAAAACTATGCGCGAAATCATTGGAAAAGGTGACAGCTTTGAAAGAATCGAAATGCCGATTGATCAGGCAATCGACTGGGCTAAACAAAACAAGCAGACATATAAAGAAGAGTTGTTGAACGACTTAAAGCGTTCCGGTACTACCGTCGCCAAAGAAATTGATGCAGAAGAATTGGGGGTTGAGGCGAGCGGAAAATCGGCAGTCGAAACGGTATCTTTTTATAAATTGGGTGAATTCGTCGATCTTTGTCGTGGACCGCACATCTCGGATATAAAACAAGCCGGCGCGTTTAAGATAATGAGAGTTGCTGGAGCATATTGGCGCGGTAAGGAAACGAATCCGCAGATGCAGCGTCTTTACGGAGTAGTTTTTGCGACACAAAAAGAACTGGATGATTATATGGAGATGGTCGAACAAGCGAAACTGAGAGACCATCGCAAATTGGGGCAGGAATTGGATCTGTTTTGTTTTTCGGATATCGTCGGTCCGGGTTTACCTATGTTTACGCCAAGAGGCACGATAGTAATTGATAAGCTGCAACAGTATATCGAACAAGTTTGTCGTGGGTATGGTTTTCAAAAGGTGAAAGCCCCTTCTTTGACGAAGAAAGAACTGTTTGAAATATCAGGGCATGCAGCAAAATTTAGTGATGAACTATTTTCGGTTTCTTCGGTGAAAGGGCACGAGTTCAGTTTAAAGCCGGTGCAATGTCCTCATCATACTCAAATTTACAATTCAAGAATAAGATCATATAAAGATTTGCCGATTAGATATATGGAGTCCGACAAGCAGTACAGGGCTGAAAAAACGGGTGAGGTCGGTGGGCTTAACCGTGTTTATGCTATTACTGTAGAAGACGGACACACTTTTTGCCGAGTTGATCAGGTTAGGCAGGAAGTCGTTAATTTAGTTAATATAATACGCGATTTTTATTCAGCGTTAGGTTTATGGGGCAATGGATGGGTTTCGTTGTCGGTACGTGATTATTCCCAGCCTGAAAAGTACATAGGCGAACCAAAAGATTGGGATATATGCGAAGAGATGCTGCAAGCCATATCCGACGAACTTAAACTAGATGCAAAAAGATGTGAAGGCGAAGCTGCCTTGTACGGTCCAAAGCTCGATTTTATGTTTAGGGATGCACTAGGCAAGGAAATTCAGATTCCAACCGTTCAGCTTGACTTTGCAACGCCAAAAAGGTTCGGACTTGTTTATACGGATAAAGATGGCAAAGAAGTGAGTCCTGTTATGGTGCATAGGGCAGTTCTTGGATCATACGAAAGATTCTTGGTCCTTTTAATCGAGAATTTCGCCGGTCGGTTGCCGTTTTGGATGTCTCCCGAGCAAGTCAGGATTTTAACGATTAACAATACCGTGAATGATTATGTCGACGAAGTCAAAAAAGTTCTTGATGGTGTCCTGTTGATGGAGCCGCTAAAATACAATGAATTGAGATACTCAGTCGATGACCGTAATGAATCGCTTGGCAAGAAAATACGAGAGGCAACGAATTGGAAAATCCCGGTTCAGCTGATCGTTGGTCAAAAAGATAAAGAGTCAAGAGAAGTCAGTGTTAGAACTCAATCAGGTGAAGAAAAAGTCTCATTGGATGATTTAAGCGAATATATTAAAAAGGTTTCTTAATGACCGTTTGGAGGAAATTTCGTATTGACATTGATATGGACGATGCTAAATAATTGGTCAGAAATTGATGATTATTTCGATGAAGAGTAACGATAACCATTATCTTCGTGATAAAGTAGCCGAGAAATTTATTTCGCAAATACCAACCATAGTTATTGTCGGTCCGACAGCCAGCGGTAAAACCGCACTGGCGATAAAGCTTGCTAAAAAATATGGTGGCGAAATTATTTGCGCCGATTCCAAGACTATATATAAATATATGGATATTGGCACTGCCAAGCCGACGTCAAATGAACGTGCCGCGGTGCCACATTGGGGGCTGGACCTTATTGAACCGGGAGAGCGCTTTACGGCGGCTGATTTCAAAAAATATGCTCGTCAAAAAATAGACGAAATACGTAACAGAAAACACATTCCTTTTCTGGTCGGGGGTACGGGGTTATATGTGGACTCGGTAATTTTTGACTATAATTTCGGTTCGGCGGGTAATGAAGAATTGAGGAGAAATCTACAACAGTTAAGTTTGGATGAATTACATAAATATTGCGCCATCAATAACATTCGGCTGCCGGAAAATAATAAGAACATACGTTATGTAGTCCGCGCTATAGAGAGAAAAGATAGTAAGATTGATAAATTACAACAACCTATAGACAATTGCATTATTGTAGGAATAGCAACAGAAAAGCTAGACTTGAGGTCAAGGATTAGCCAAAGGTCTGAACAATTGTTTGATAACGGAGTGGTTGAAGAAGCAAAAAAGTTGGGCAAAAAATACGGTTGGGATAGCGAGTCTATGAAAACTATTTTTTACCCTGTAATACGTAAATATATAGAAGGGGAGATTTCATTGGATGATGCAAAAATAGCTACAGCACATCTGGATTGGAAATTGGCAAAGCGTCAGATGACATGGTTGCGCAGAAACCCGTATATAGTATGGTTGCAGGCTGGCGAAGTAGAGTCATATATTGATAAGCAACTCGCCTTACTTGAACAAGCGTGATATTATTAGAACACGAATGTTATCCGGAACAAACATATGATTGACGCATTATTTGGTTCAAAAACGAGAGTAAAGTTACTTCATTTATTCCTGAACAACCCGGGTCAGTCTTATTATGTCAGGGAAATCACCCGTAAAATCGACGAACAAATAAACTCGGTTCGTCGCGAACTTTCAAATATGCTTGATGTGGGTGTTATCACCAGCGACAGCTCGGATAACAAGCTGTATTATCAAGTCAATCAACGCTACGAGTATTTCGTGCCATTGAGAGCGATTTTTGCAGATATTCCTATGGACGCAAAAATAATACAAACCAAAGCTGACAAAGAATATACTAACGAATATATGTCGAAGCTTGATGATATAGCTGGCGTTAGATTGGCGATATTTGCTGGAGTTCTCGTCAAGGGTTCATCTTCGGCGGTTGATATATTATTAGCTGGTGATTTGGATCCCAATAAGATAAAGGAATTTGTCAAGGAGATCGAGAATAGTGAAGGTCGAGATATAAATTATAGTGTAATCCCGTATGATGAATTTTATTATCGCTTAAGTGTCCGCGATAAATTCATCACTGACATTTTGAATGACAAACATATGATTATAATAGATAACGATCATATATTGACTAAATAACTGAGGAGGAAAAAATGTTTGAAATAGAATATAAGGGTGCTAATTGCGTTACGATAACTACGAAAAAAGTAAAGATAATAATTGATCCAAAACTATCACTTGTTGGGTTGAGAGATATTCCAAGCAAAGACGCAGTCGAGATATCTACCGAGGACAGATTTGCGACCAATAATCTGGAAGCCAAATTAGTTATTGACGGGCCTGGGGAGTACGGTATAGCCGACTTCGATATTCTCGGTATACCTGCAAGGCGGCATATAGACAGCGAAACTGAAGGATTGAACTCGACGATGTATCGCATTAAAGTCGGTGAAGCAAGGATAGGTGTTGTAGGGAATATACATAACAAATTGACTGACGAGCAACTTGAAGAGCTTGGCGTGATTGATATACTGATTATTCCGGTCGGGGGTAACGGTTATACGCTCGACGCCGTAGACGCGGCAAAAATGGTTCGCGTAATCGATCCAAAAATAGTTTTGCCGATCCACTATGCTGACAAGTCAATTAAATATGAAGTCCCGCAGGACGAGTTGAGTCTTTTTGTAACGGAATTGAGCGTTCCGGTCGAAACAGTATCGAAATTCAAATTCAAACAATTGCCGGTTTCTCCGAGTGGTTTGCAGATAATCGAAGTAACTCGTAGTAGCTAGTAACGCGTACAAATAATAAAACCCCCGAGAGGGGGTTTATTATGGTTAAGATATGAGGCCTTTTTTCTTTAACGTTCGTATCGCTTGGGTGCTAAGCGTCAGTGTGATTTTTTTGCCATCAACTTCAAGAGTCTTTTTTTGAAGATTCGGTTTAAATACCCGCTTGGTGCGTCGTAAAGAAAAGCTCACATTGTGGCCAAATTGTTTGCCTTTACCGGTTAATTCACAGCGCGATGCCATATGTATTATTTCCAATTTATTTTAACAACTTTGTCATTATAAAGTTTTTTATCTTATAAGTCAATAATACCTAAGAGTTAACTGCGAATGTTTATGCTGATATACTAATATATGTGAATATTGAATATATTTTGATTATATTGTC
>CAYQOL010000029.1:3838-7786 GCA_964419165.1 uncultured Saccharimonas sp. (SeqCode) | reverse complement strand
AATGAATCCTGGACATATCTTCTGGTGCGCAGAGCGGGACTTGAACCCGCACGACCTCTCGGTCACGACATTTTAAGTGTCGCTCGGCTACCAATTACGACATCCGCGCAAGCACCACCTTCTTATTTTTACCACGATGCGTGGGTTGAAGGCTATGACAATTTGGACAAAGTATACGTAAATTCTCTATTCGATTATCACTGTGATCACCGTTTGTGTGATCGAGTTCAAGCGGTCTACGACCATCTATTGAAACTTCAGCCCAACCGCACAGTTCACATTCTTGTTTTTTTAGACCGCTTTCATATAGCCTTTGCTTCAATTTAAAACTCTGCACGGTGCTGCCTTTCACTAATAAATCATCTATCGGGGGGCGCGAGCTACTGTGATAAGTAGTGCCTTTATTCCACGTCATACCAGTAAAATGACTGGTATCTAGCCCAAGATTCTTAATTCTAGTCTGTACTTGCGAATAGTTCCCACCCGCAGGTATTAGGTTTAATGCAATTATCACCGAACGATAACTTTTTGAACTAGTTACGGCTTCTATTAATTGTGAATCCGTCCAAGATCTTTCTTTTGGCATACGCCTAGTATAACATACAATTCCGTTTACCTATACATCATCAAATTGTTAACGTAAATGGAGGCACGTATGAGAGTCGAACTCATCTGAAAGGTTTTGCAGACCTCTGCGTAACCGCTCCGCCAACGCGCCATCCGGGTTTATTATAGCAGATATTATCTGCTATCTACCTAGCGTCGGACATCATTTTCAGCAGATTGGCTTTAGTGGTCATACCTGAACTACCGTTAACTGCCTTGCCGTCTTTGAAAACCAAAAATGTTGGTAAACCGCTCGCGCCAAGTTCCTGAGCAAGTTCCATTTCACCGACCGCGTTTAATTTTACAACGTCAGCCCAATCTGATGTTTCTTTTTCTATTTGCTCGATTATCGGCTCCATCGCCCGGCAAGGACCACACCATGATGCCCAAATATCCACCAGAACAACCTTTTTCGACCCCAGTACATCAGCATTAAAATTAGCTTTGTTTGTTGATTTCATACATCTCCTTTTCGTGAAAATAATCATAACAATTAATGTTGACACACGCAACATATAGCGTCTATACTACGGACTACACACAATATGTGGGATGGGAGAGAGGGTAATTATTAGATATGGAGGAAACGGTGAAATTAACAACGCCTGCTATTGATGCCGAAAAATTTGCCGAGATGCAGAGAATCGGACGGGAAATTACGGAACCGCCAGCAGGACTGGCCGAACCTGAACTAAGTGAAAACGCTTGGTATATTGGCAAGACAAGATATGCACGAAAAGACGCGAGCGGTAATCCAATCGAATCGCCAAAAGATCTGTTCTGGCGAGTCGCTTATAACATCGCTACTGCCGAAAGATATTATGGTGGCGGCAAAAGAGCTCACCTAGCAGCGGCTACCCAGTTTTACAAACTGATGGCTACAAAGCGTTTCTTGCCCAACACCCCCACCCTACTGAACGCGGCAAAACCGAATCAACAATTGTCAGCCTGTTTCGTCCTTCCTATACCTGACAGCTTGGACGGTATTTTACAAACCGCCACTGATATGGCAATGATTCATAAATCAGGCGGCGGTACGGGATTTTCATTTACAAGACTTCGACCCCAAAATGATATTTTGTCATCATCCGGTGGCAAGACGACTGGCCCAGTATCTTTCATGCAAATGTACAACGACATTACCTCGTCAGTCAGACAAGGTGGCGTAAGGCGCGGAGCCAATATGGGTATTTTGAATTTTAACCACCCAGACATTTTGCTTTTTATGATCTACAAACTGGACGAATTTTCACTGACTAACTTTAATATTTCAGTTGCCGCAACCAAGGAATTCTTTGATCAAATACTAATCGACCAACAACTACTAGTACCGGATTATGAAAAAGAGTTTGACTTTGATACGCTAATCGCCGAAGTCCGGGAAGCTCATCGTACCCGTGACGTCGACTTGAAGCAGCTTGGACTGGACAATGCGGTCGCTAAATTACGCGAATGGTGCAAAGAAGAAACAACTGGGTACGGTTACCCGTTAATCAACCCTCGAAACGGCACCGAAACCGGACGGCTGAATGCCAAAAAAGTATTTGACGTTATGACACGTTTTGCGTGGCAATATGGCGACCCCGGTATGATTTTTCTTGACAGAATAAATAATTCACGCGCCAATCCAACACCTCAACTCGGTCAAATCGAAGCAACCAACCCTTGCGGAGAGCAGCCTTTATTACCGTATGATGCTTGTACTCTGGGTAGTATCAATATGGCTCAGTTCGTCAAAGATAATGACATAGATTGGGACTCTCTAAAAAGAACCGTGCATCAATCAGTCCATTTCTTGGATAATGTCCTTGATATGAACGATTATCCGATAGAAAAAGTCAGACAGCGCGTCCATCAAATTCGTCGCATAGGTCTGGGAATTATGGGTTTTGCCGATGCACTATTGGCGCTAAATATCGGCTACAACACCGACGAAGGCGTGGAAACGGCCGGAAAAATTATGAAATTTATCCAGAATGAGGCTGACATCGCTTCCGAAGAATTAGCAAAAACCCGCGGAGTTTTCCCAGCGTTCGATGGATCGATTTATGACAAACCAAAAGGGTTGAAACCGCGTAACGGCGCTAGGACGACAATCGCACCTACCGGCACCATTGCTATGTTGGCTGATACATCCAGCGGTTGCGAACCGTTGTTCGCACTCACTTATGCCAAGAACACACTAGAAGGCAAACGTATGTTCCAGACCAGCCCGTATTTTATTGAAGCACTCAAGAAACACGACTTATATTCCGAAGAATTGCTCGAAGAAATTCAGGCAAATAAGGGCTCGATCCAAAATATCGAATCCATCCCCGAGGAGCTTAAGAAAGTTTTCGTTGTCGCAGGAGATATTAAACCGGAATGGCACTTAAAGATTCAGGCAGCATTTCAGAAATACGTCGACAATGCAATTTCGAAAACCATCAATTTCCCGAACGATGCTACTGTCGAAGATGTCCGTAGAGCTTACTTGATGTCATGGGACACCGGATGCCGCGGAATTACGATCTACCGTGACGGCAGCCGCGAAAAACAGGTGCTGGAAACTAAAAAAGAATCTTCCTATTATGACAAATTAGCCGGCAAGAAAGAGGGAGTCAAAGAAGAAAAAATAACCGAATCGCCCGTTGAAGTCGAACTACCGCTCGATATACCCATAAACTTAAAGCCTAGACCTAGTGTATTAAACGGTAAGACATATAGAGTTATGACGCCTATGGGTAAAGCGTATATATCCGTCAATGAAGACGACGACGGCAATATATTCGAGGTATTCCTAAACGTCGGTCGAGCCGGCTCGGATATAACTGCTGATGCCGAGGCAATCGGACGTCTGATTTCGTTGACATTTGCCATCCCGACCGAATACTCAAACGATCAAATTGCTCAAAAAATCATATCTCGCCTAAGAGGTATCGGTGGATCCAGTTCTACCGGGTTCGGAGCCGAACGCGTCCGTTCGCTGGGTGACGCCGTCGCCAAAGCCATCGATATGCACCAAACTGCCAAGATAGCCGAGGAAGCCGAAGAAGACCGGGAAGAAGTAGACGATAATAACAAACAAGAAACTGCACCATTATGGGCGGAAAATAAATCAGCCAAGGTAATTGCAACTGATATATGTCCCGAATGCGGTTCGGCCAGCCTGCGTTTTATCGAAGGTTGCCAAAAATGTGAATTGTGCGGCTTTAGTAAGTGTTAACAATAGGAAGGTTTGAAATGAAGAAACAAAATATAATATCAATAGCAATCGGTGTTTTACTAATGGGCGGTTTAATCGCAGGTGGTACATATTTTTACTACCAACAAAACCAAACGAAAAACGAAACGACGGAAACC
>CAYQOL010000029.1:0-3738 GCA_964419165.1 uncultured Saccharimonas sp. (SeqCode) | reverse complement strand
ATTGCTATCATTTGGCGATTAGTCAATCACACCTACAATTTTGCACCTAATCTTGAGTTAATAACGGCCGCCAGCGTTTTGGCGGCAGTAACAATAGGTTTACGCGCGGCTGTTGTCGTTTCGCTTTTTACGATAATCGTTTCCGATTTGATGATAGGTAATTCATCTATTTTCATATTCACATGGAGCTCATTTTTATTGATTGGACTTTGTGCTTTTTCGCTAAAAAAATTAAATCGAAATCCGAAAAAACAAATTCTCTGCTCTGCCGGTTTCGCAATCGTCAGCTCGTTTATATTTTTTGTCATCACGAACTTCGGTGTCTGGCTACAAGGATGGTACGCGCCAACGTGGACCGGGCTGACAGAATGTTTCATTATGGCGATTCCGTTTTACCGCACGATGCTAATTGGCAACTTAATATTAGTACCTTCGACTATAGCCGCATGGCAATTCGTTCGAATTCGGCAAGCCGCTAAAAATTCAGTAGTCAATTCCTTCGTTCGCGATTGATTTATCATCAAAATGATGTTTGATTTTCTTCATATCAGTGATGATATCGACCTTGTTTGATAAAGTTGTAGGGAAATTACGACCAGTCATACAAAGACTGGTCTTTGTATGCTTATTTTCAATTAAGGTTTCAAGATGTGCTTCAGTTAATAGCGCATCGTTTACGGCATTATTTATTTCGTCGCAAATAACCAAGTCATATTCGCCCGATTCGACAGCCTTTAATGCAATATCGTAAGTTTGCAACGCTTCGTCGATATGTTCTTTTTCGGAAGCTTTGGCACTTAAATCGCCGGCATTATAAAATCCCAAACCACCCTTATAGAACGTGAGTTTATCTTTATATATTGGCATAATCGTCCGAATAAAGTTATGTTCGCCTACTTCCCAAGATTTGATAAATTGCACGAACGCAACCTTCCAACCAGTACCCAAAGCTCTGGTCATCATACCAAGCCCCGCGCTAGTCTTGCCCTTACCATCGCCAGTGTAGACGATGATTACGCTGTCTTTTTTTCTATAACCCTCAAATGTCATCATATTATAGTATATGATAATAAACCTCTGATGTAACGGTATTGTAACAAATATGACAATAAAATATAATTACCTCAATACGTATCCAAATCATTTGATTAGAAAGTATAAATGAAAAAAAATATTATCCAAAAATCAGTAGAGACCCCCGCTGAACTACTCGACAAGACCATTAATATGACCAGAAATGTGGGTAACCGGACTCCTGTGGGTAAAACGATACAAAAATCAAAAGATTATTGGCACATGCTTGGACCGGGGTTAACAACCGGTGCGTCGGATGACGATCCGGCTGGAATCGCGACCTATTCGCAGGCAGGCGCAAAATACGGCTTTAGCTTGCTATGGATGACTGCATTGACACTTCCATTAATGGCAACCATCCAAGAGATGTGCGCAAGAATAGGACTAGTCACTGGTAGTGGATTAGCAACGAATATCAGAAAACATTTTTCCCGCAGGATGCTTTATATATCCACCTTGATGTTATTCGCAGCTAATACATTCAATATAGGTGCCGATCTGGGGGCTATGACCAAGGCCGTCCAACTGATTTACCCAGAATGGAACTTTGCCTTGATTGTAATCCTGCTGACTGTTTTTACTTTAGGTTTACAAGTTTTTACTCCCTATGAAAAATATGCAAAATATTTGAAATGGCTAGCTTTGGTTCTACTAGCGTATATCGCATCTGCATTACTTGCCAATCTGGATTGGCAAAACGTGTTCAAACATTTTATCGTACCGGCAATAGATTTCAATAAAGAACAGTTATTGATAATTTGCGCGATACTTGGAACAACTATTTCTCCGTATCTGTTTTTTTGGCAAACATCCCAAGAAGTCGAGGAAGCGATAGCTCGCGGAGAAACGACAATCGCACTCAGAAGAGGTACTAACAAAGAGCAAGTCCACAATATGCGCGTCGATGTTTGGTCCGGTATTTTCCTTTCCAATTTAGTTATGTTCTTTATTATCGCGGCTTGCGGTGCGATTCTCTTCCCGAACGGTGTTACGAACATCGAATCAGCCCAGCAAGCAGCCGAGGCACTGCGTCCGTTTGCCGGCGATGCTACTTATTTCCTATTTGCTATTGGCATTATTGGTACCGGTATGCTAGCCATACCTGTTTTAGCTGGGTCCAGTTCGTATGCCATCGCCGAGAGCTTCAAGTGGCAAGAAGGACTTAATAAAAAGTTGCGTCAAGCTTACGCATTCTACGGCGTTATCATCATCTCAATGCTTGTTGGCCTAGGTATTAACTTCATCGGTCTGAACCCGATAAAAGCTTTGATATATTCAGCTGTTACTAACGGCATCGTCGCACCGATGGTTCTGATTCCGATTGTCATAATAAGTAGCAATAAAAAGATTATGGGTGAATGGGTCAACAAGCCTCTTACTACCATTATCGGCTGGATCGTTGTCGCCGTAATGACCTTGTCAGGTATCGCAGCAATATATTCCTTGTTTTAATAAATAATTGGCAAATCCTATCATTACAATAAGCGCACGTCGAGTCGATCCGCTTTCGCCAAATAGCGAAAGCGGAGACTCAGCGCCGATAATACAGAAAGACGACTATGCAATTGCTTCCGACGGCCATTCAGTACCTTTGTAGCCGAATTTTATAAGTAGATTACCTTCCCTGTAGACATAACAATCTTCCTTGTCGAGGCACTTCTCACAAATTGGCTTTGCCTTCTTTAATTTATCAACCAGCATATGATCTGAACTTTGAAAATTTTCAACAACTAACCTACATGTCGATTCTGTGTTTTCTGTCATCTTCTTCATCTCCTTTATTAATGTCGCAAATTTCAGATATGATAATATCCCTATTATTCGGGACTTGATAAAAAGAAAGGAATATTTGAACTAGGCTCATTTAGCCCGGCATACAAAAAATAACCGATTTTTAGACGTGCGCTGTAATGATATGATTTATAAATATTTCACTGCTTGTTTTTCAAGCCGATGATGTCAAGATAATGCAATATTACCTAAAAGTCAATAAATCCTCCTTAGTCACCAAGGCAAAGTAGGATGGTGCGGGTACGGAGGCTCAAACTCCGGACCTCTTGCTTGGGAAGCAAGCGCTCTATCAACTGAGCTACACCCGCATGGTATGTAATTATTTTATATTAGAATAATTAGTTTTGGAATTGCTTGCTTCGCCCAGGAATCAAGGTCACGTTCCGCGACCCCGGAACTTTCATACTTCCGGCACAGCCGTAAATCTGAAAAGTTCCCTTGCGAACTGCCACTGGCAGTTCTCACTCTATCAACTGAGCTACACCCGCATAATACTAATTATACAGGTCGTTGATATTTTCGATACGATCATCTGGTTTCGGTCAGCTCGACTATTATTTCGTTCGAATACACACCACAGGCGCCGCCGAGATACTCACATACTCTGACGTAATAGGTACCGCTACCATCAAAATCTTCTATCGTACCTGTCGTCGTATTAGCCGATGAATAATAATGATATCTATCCGATTCCCTCGTTGGATATGTCGGGCCACTAGTCTTGGACCAAACTAATTTAAATCCATTATCGGAATACCCGTCAACCGTCCAGTTCACATTAACCCCGTCACCTGACGAGAGTGTGATTGAATTTACCGTTCCATCAGCGACATAAGGCGCCGTCACTTGAATATTGTTCGAATATACTCCACA
>CAYQOL010000028.1:0-8887 GCA_964419165.1 uncultured Saccharimonas sp. (SeqCode) | reverse complement strand
AATAAAATAACTATCGCAAGGATAGTAATTTTATTTTGGTCGGGGTGAAAGGACTCGAACCTTCGACCTCACGCTCCCAAAGCGCGCGCGCTAGCCAACTGCGCCACACCCCGTTACCAATTTGATATTATACTGTAAATTACCTTTTGATACTAGAGGCGGTTGCGTCGTTAGTTTATAATACCTGCATGGGACAAAATCGTACTATCGAGAAAATTAGGCACAACCTTGGTTTAATTAGAGTAAATTACTATATTTTAATATGTCTTTTTTCGATATTCGCGTTTTTTTTGTGTTTAATGATTGGGATGGCGCAAAGCGTTTGGTTTGACGAGGCTTATTCGATCGAATTGGCGAAAAGACCTATTGCTGAAATTATCAGGTTAACATCATTGGATGTTCATCCGCCACTGTACTATATAATCTTGCATATTTGGGGCGGTATTTTTGGTTGGGGTGAATTGGCCCTAAGGGCTATGAGCGCGATATTTATGGGTACCGCGGTATTTATGGCGGGGGTGTTCACGAAAAAAATGTTTGGAAATCGTGCCGCATTGTTCGCTCTTATGTTTATAGTTTTATCGCCTATATTACTGCGATATGGTTTCGAAATCAGGATGTACGCAATGGCGTCCTTTATCGGAATTACCGCGACATATTGTTTGACGAGTGCTATATATACTCAAAATGCAAAGAATAGAAATATTTATTACGCGATTTATGCCGTACTGGTTGCTGTTGGTATGCTTACGCTTTACTATCTGGCTTTGCTGTGGCTTGCCCATTTTGTTTGGTTAGTTTGGCGAACATTCAAGTCAAAGAGATCGGTATTCAAGTCGGAATGGTTATTTGCATATTTGGCTAGTGTATTGATTTTTATGCCTTGGATGCCAAATTTTATTAGTCAGATGACAAATAATGCGCTTGCGCCTATATCCCAGTTTATGACCATTGATAACTTAATTGGAATTTTTAGTTTCAATTTTTTTTATCGTCCAGTTTGGCAATTAAACGCAGTAGATACTATAGCTGTAGTATTATTGATAGTCATTATTGTTTCGTTGACCTCGAGAGCAAATAAAAAGTTGGATGGTTTGAAAAAAGATAAATTGTTTTTGGTGGCTTTGTATATGCTGGTTCCGATAATTGTTCTGTCTGTAATTGGTATTTTCAAGCCGATGTATACGGAACGCTATTTGTCTCACATAGCAATCGGGGGGTTAATATTTATTGGTGTGATCGTTTCTGAGGCGACACGTAAATCTGGATGGCAGGGAATAGTTATAAATTTATCATTATTGGTATGTATAGCTTTTGGATTAATGCAGTTGGTATCGGTCGGGAATTATAACTTTCAAAGACTTCAGAAACCGGATGTAGAAAATATTTCCAAATTAGTAAACGATTGTAGCGATGATAATGTCGTTCTGGCTGCGGATCCGTACGTCGCGACTGAACTGAGTTATTATTTGGCAGATTGCGAAATATATTTTTACAGTACTGATTTAAGGCTTGGCGGAGGTTATGCTCCATTGGACGGGAGTAATTATAAACTTTCGGACCCGAAGAGTAAATTGTCTAATAAAAAGACAATTTATTATTTTTACTACGGTGATGGCGCTTCATTGGTGCCGCCGGGGCTAGATTCTATAGAGAGAGCTACCGGTGGAGGTTTGACGCTGGAAAAATATATATCAGACCATTAAATATCATTATTATGGTGTAAAATAGTCATATCGGGGTGTGGCGCAGGTGGCTAGCGCGCAGCGTTCGGGACGCTGAGGTCGTCCGTTCAAGTCGGATCACCCCGACCAAATTTTAAAATACTGCCTTTTGGTAGTATTTTTGAATTTGAATTGATGTTCCGACTTGCTGGCTCGAACTCAGAGGTCGTTTGTGAGGACCGCAAGTCTGCGGTCCGCAAGGAAAATTCCGATGCGAACTGTGTTCGCAATAGCGAATTTTCGGGGTCGCGCTTGCGTGACCAAGTCGGATCACCCGTCATAAAGATTATCTTGGTCGCTTAATCGCAACCTCACGTGCTAAATCGGCAATTTTATCATCAATCTCTGCCTTTGGTTCGAATTTTCCATATTTATTGATGACAGCTTGTTCGATTATGAAATCGGCGACGCGAGGATTTTTTGGTAAAAGCGAACCGTGTAGATAAGTACCGATAATATTTTTATACCTTGCGCCCTCACTGATATCGACCGTGTTATTTCCTGCACCTATCCTGACGCGACCGAAAGGCGAAACGTTTTGACCGAGAAAAGTCTGACCGCTATGGTTTTCGTAACCTATGATTTCACCGAACTGTTCACTGTAAGTAACGATATTTCCTATTAAGCGTTCGGACTTGCCAAAAGTCTTGATGTCGAATATGCCGATACCATCGATAGTTTTACCGTCAGAAGTCTTGAAGAATTTACCGAACAACTGGTACATCCCGCAGATGACCAGCATCGGGACGTTTCTATCTGCTAAAGTTTTTATTCTAATACCGATTGACAATAAATCTTCTTGGATTTTGCTTTGACCGCTGTCTTGACCACCACCGCCGACTAGTATGTCCACGCAATCTGGAAGTTCATCACCGGGATTGTATTCGACTACGGTTACTTTATAACCGTACCATTTCAGACGTTGTTTTAGGCATAGGACGTTACCCAGATCACCGTAAACATTCATATCGTGCGAATATAAATGAAGAATATTTATTTCTTTTTCTTTCATTTTACTTCCTCGACTTCCGTAATTTTCGCAAGTTCTTTACGAATCTTTAACATTGCGGTGTAAGTACAATAAATACGTTTCGTTCGACCCGGATTTTTTTTGATAAATTTAGAAAGTGATTTTTTTATGTCAGTATCTACGTATTTGAACGGTATCTCGTCGTATTGTAATCTAAGTGCCATATCGTAGGCACGTATTCCGGAAATATAGCTGACATCACTATCAACCAGACTTCTGAAATCGACGTCCCATAGCCATGACATATCGCGCCCGTCGGCATAATTATCGTTTATCGCGATCATTATCGCGCATTCGGATGGGTCAAACGATTTCAACCCAAGTTGAAACCCAGAAGGGTTTTTGACAAGTATTAATTCCAACGGTTGACCGTTCAAAATTAACAGCTCGCCTCTACCGAATGCCGGAGTTACTTTCGACAATGCTTTGAAGGCTTTATCTTCATTCATTTTGTCGCCTAGAATCATACGTACCAAAGCAAGGGCCGCTGCCGCATTGAATACGTTATAGACGCCATTCAATTTCAATTTAATCGTGATTTCTCGGTCATCAATCAGAAAAGCCGCTTCTTTGTTACTGAATCTACGCAAGACTACATCGGCTTCTTTTTGACTGGCATTAGAAGAAACGTGCGAATGTAAATCGTCATCATTGGGAAAAATGTCAATCAGATTCGTATCCAGCCCAAAATAACTAACCTTCTTTTTACGGATTGATTCTGCGATTTTTGCGACCCTGTAGTCTTCACGGTTCAAGACGACGCCCTCAGTGGTGTTTTGTGCTATGTTTTCAAGAAGTTTAGCAGTATGATCGATTTCACCGAAACGATCTAATTGATCGCGCATAACGTTCAGTATCAAACTGTATTTGGGAGGTATTTTTTTTACAAAATTGACGGCGTGTGCTTCGTCAAGTTCCAATACAGCGATGTCCGCATTTAGCTGCCCTTTCAAGTTGACTTCGCCTAGTAATGCCGCTGCAACACCGCGGGCAAAATTACTGCCGGTGCGATTAGTAAAAACTTTCAAACCCTGACTTCTTAATAATTCAACTACCATCTTGGTGGTTGTAGTTTTACCGTTTGTTCCGCTAATGACCACGATGCCAAGAGGTAATTCGGACAAGGTATGACTAATAAAATCCGGGTCGATATGTTCGACGACCAGTCCCGGCAAAGCCGAACCTCCGCCTCGTAAAGCGGCGATACCTTTGACCGTTTTCCCCAATATTGTAACGAGAGGTTTTCGCATATGGTCTATTATAGCTTAAGAGGTTATAATATTGATATGTTTTTGGTGGGCATACTATCTTGGTGGTACGGAAACGGTCTTGTCAGACGCGCACGAATAATTAAGGAAAGACTGATCGTGTTCGTCGATTTCTTTTCGATTGATATCTTAATATCTACGCTATTCGCTCCGTTCCGTCAAATATCAGCAGGCAGAGTATCCGGTCCTATGGGTGATCAGATAAGAGCCTTTTTCGACAGATTGCTGTCTCGTGTAATCGGCGCGATTGTTCGCTCGTTGGTGATATTTTTTGGTTTATGCGCGATATTTTTGTTGACGATTTTCGGGTTGTTTGAATTAATGATGTGGCTGATTATGCCGACTTTTCCGGTTATTGGTCTGATAATTATGGCAGTCGGGTGGGTACCGTTATGAGCGATATTAAATTCAATCATTCCAGCGTTCGTAGTGAGAAAGCTCGTATTGGAGTTATTTTCAGCCGTAATATTATCATTCTTTTGTACTTGACGTTTCTTTTGTTGGTTTTAATAGGAATAGCTTTGGTATTTAATTCCTTACCGGTCGGCTGGATGTTTATAGGTTTTTCTGTCTTTCCTTTGATGCCTATCGAATGGTACAAAGGCGAGTTACACCATATGGTCGCGGTAAAAAAACCGAAAACCGTCGATGATGTTTTATCAGCTGATATTTTAGGTAGATTATCAAAGAATCCTACGCCTCGTGAAGTCGCCGTAATTATCGGACAAATTTCCGGTGGACGTTTTTTTGCTGTTCGTTTCGGCATTAGCGCCAGTTTTTTGATTGAAATCGCCTCGGACGACAAAAATGATATGCAAATGATTTGGCAGAAGGCGTGGGATATTATGTCAACGACTGCCAGTAGAAATATGTCGGCTGCCGTTTTGCTGTTGGCAATCATCGAGTGTGGTTCGAACCACAAAAATTTACTGAACCATCTGCAGTTAGATGAAGACGACCTGATTAGCGGTATAAAATGGTATAATCACCTGCGTGATTTGATTGAAAGGCATCGCTTGCCGAAAAAGACAGGCGGTGTTGCGCGTGACTGGTCCTTCGGCTGGACACCTCTTCTTAATAGGTTTGGTCAAAATGTCAGCACTCAGATAGGAACTTATGGTGTGTCTTTATTAAAGTTAGTCGCTCATGATAATTCTCTTGACCAATTAGTGGAAATATTTAGCAAAAAAGGCCGTCAAAATGCCGTTTTGGTAGGTCCTTCGGGGGTTGGCAAGACCGAAATCGTGACTGCTTTCGCGTCAAAACTGCTCGACGCCTCCGCCAACTTGCCGTCCGAGTTGAAATTCAGACAAGTCTTTATTCTGGACGCCTCGTCATTGATAGCAGCGGCTCCGGGGCGCGGAGGGCTGGAGCAACTAGTGCCACGAATTTTAAGTGAAGCATATAATGCAAAAAATATTATTATTTGCCTTGATAATGCCCAGTTATTTTTTGAAGAAGGTGTGGGGTCAGTTGATATTTCGAACGTGCTGATGCCTATAATACAGGCTGGAAATCTAAGGATGATACTTACGATGGATGAGCAAAGATATCTAAAAATAGCTCAACGTAACCCTGAACTCGTTAATGTACTGAACCGAATAAATGTCGCACCAGCTACCCGCGAAGAAACTATCGCTGTTATGCAGGATCAATCGGTCGTGCTGGAATTCCAGAACCACGTTACGTATATGTATCAAGCGCTTATGGAAGTTTATAGATTGAGCGACAGATATGTTCACGGGTTGGCAATGCCGGGCAAGGCATTGAGTTTGATGGAATCAGCCGCACATTTCAGTGAGAATGGAATGGTTACGGCCGAATCGGTCAGGCAGGCGATTGAGAAAACACTTAATATCAAAGTTAGTAACGTATCAGACACTGACGAGCGAGAAAAATTATTAAATATGGAGGCGTTAATCCATAAACGTATGGTTAATCAGGAAAAGGCTGTCCGGGTTGTTAGTGATGCGCTGAGACGCGCCAGAACTGGAGTGAGAAACCAGCAAAGACCTGTTGGTACGTTTTTATTTTTAGGACCTACTGGTGTCGGTAAAACTGAGCTTTCAAAGGCTTTGGCGGATGTCTACTATGGAGGCGAAGATAGAATGATTCGTTTGGATATGAATGAATACGTGTCTAGTGGAGACGTCAATCGACTGATTGCCAGCGGCAGTGAAAATCCCAGCAGTTTGGTAGCCAAAGTTATGAAACAACCATTCAGTGTGGTCCTATTGGATGAAATAGAGAAAGCTCATCCAGATGTGTTATCGACACTGTTGCAAATGTTGGATGAGGGAATATTGAGGGATGTAGAGAACCGTGAAATCAGTTTTCGTGATGCTATTGTCATTGCGACCAGTAATGCTGGCGCCGATAGGCTGCGCGAATATATCGATAGGGGATATGACGTTGAAAAAATCCAAGATCAATTCATAGACGGGCTAATCAAAGACAAGCAATTCCTGCCGGAATTCTTGAATCGTTTTGACGAGATAGTACTGTTCAGGCCACTTAATAACGGCGAATTATTAAAGGTTGTCGATTTGATTCTTGACCTTGTGAATAAGACGCTAGCCATTCAAAAAGTTGAAGTTTCCGTGGCTGACGATGCCAAGAAATATCTCGTCGAAGCCGGTTATGACTCCAAAATGGGCGCTCGTCCGATGCGGCGCGTCATTCAAAAAGCCGTCGAGAATACAATAGCAAGGAGGTTGCTGTCGGGTGATGTTGGACCGGGAAGTGTTATTAGTATTAACTTGGAAGACGTAAAGCAAATTCTTGACGCCAAAAATACCGCCGACGAAATCATCAAGGCGACAAGTTGAAATTTTTTGTCTTAATACGAAAAGTACGGTCAATACGGATAAAATTTCTTGGATTTTTACGTTGTTAATATCTGAAATATAATATTTTGGTACCCCGGGTTGGGATCGAACCAACGACCTTAGGCTTAGAAGTCCTCTGCTCTATCCACTGAGCTACCGGGGCATATGTAAATTGTAAACCGTAATTATTCTTTCCGGTAGGTAGAATCTCAGTGGATAGAGCAGTCTGCTGAATTCCACAACCGCTATCGCTGGGCACTGAACTACCGGGGCATACCTAATGTATTATAGCAAATCAAATCACTTTTATGGCGCTATGCAAAGCGTTAATGTATATTAATAGTATGAGATTAATGAAAACAAGTCACAGAATAATGTTTATTGCAGCAGTGATATTATCGTTAATTAGCTGGGGTGTAGCAGTGTATTACTGGAATAAATTACCGGGTGTAATACCTATTCATTTCGGGATTAGCGGTAAGGCGGACGGATGGGCCGATAAATCATTGTATTATGTTTTTCTAATGCCTTTTTTGCAAAGCACTATGTTGGGTGCTTTTATATTTCTATATTTCAAGCCTCAGTATTCGGATATTCCGACGACGATGTGGTTGATGGCATTGGATAAGAAACATCGTGAGCATGCTTTCAGACTAATAAGGGTGATGCTTGTGGGTACGTCTTTATGGATTGGGATTTTATTTTCTTATATGACCTATGCTATGAATTATTCTTCCGTAGAAAAGGACGCTGGAATATCGACGCCGATTATGTTTTCGATTATCGGGTTGATGATGATTTGGCTGATTTACTGGGCGGTTAAAGTATATTGTGCGACGAGAAGTGCGATTGCAGATATTCGAAAGAAGTGAATCCCTCGATTGAACATAGTATAATAAGATTATAAGGAGGTGATATATGAAAGAAATAATCGATCAAGGACCAGCTCCGATAGTGCCGGATATCGAGGCGCTGACAGTTGAGAACACGAATTTTAGGACAACCTTGTGGACGGGCAAGAACCTCCAAATTACTCTGATGTCGATTGATATAGGTAGTGAAGTTGGGCGAGAGATACATGAAGATCACGATCAATTCCTAAGGGTAGAACAGGGTCAGGCGTCGGTATATATGGAATCCGACGATGGTCAATTGCAAGTTTGGCAAGCGGTCGATGGCGATGCTGTAGTTGTTCCGGCCGGAACTTGGCATAATTTAGTTAATAGTGGTGATGTACCATTAAAACTATATTCGATATATGCGCCTCCGCAGCATCCTCACGGTACAATACATATTACCAAGGAAGACGCCGATAAAGCCGAAGCCGCTGAATAATCAACGTAACAAAATAAATTTAAAACCCGCCACGTCTTTATTAAAGGGCGGGTTTTATGAATAGTATTAATTTACAGGAATGTGGTTCTGTATCAGATATTTTTCTGTCAGAACGAACATAGATTCTCTATACAGACGGATTGCAACCTGGCTTTCTCTGGAACGAACAAAAAAAATACTAGCTTTTGTTACGGGTGTCAATTTTTTAAATTCTGGCCATCTCATCGTGTTCTCGATTGCTTCGTAGATTTTTGCGACTGATACGGCAGTTCTCTTATAGTCGACATTTATTTTTGGCTCCGATTTCGTAACAGCGGCGATAAAATCTGATTCGACTTTAAATTTTCCAATAATTGCCGCCAGAGTTACAAGTATTTCGATTCGGTATCGGCTATACGAAACGTCGTTTAGTAAATCAGTTAGTATTTTTGAAATAGTGCTCGTCTCGATAGTTTGAATCGTTGGGTCATTCGGATTTTTTAAACCGAGAAATTCAATCAATGAATCCAACAATTCAATGATATGAGTCGATTCTGAGATATGAGCTTCTTCCGAGATGCTGTTTGGCATTTTATTCACCTCCCTGTAGATTGTTAAAGATACAAGATATGTTAACAACAATAACTATTCTTATTATATTATAAAACAAAAAAATGAAAAAGGCAAAAAAACAATAAATCCCTACGGGGATTGTTATTTCTG
>CAYQOL010000027.1:5392-8970 GCA_964419165.1 uncultured Saccharimonas sp. (SeqCode) | reverse complement strand
ATATTAGCATAAATACAATGATTTGTCAATATTAAAGCGGTAATTGATAAGTATAATTGACATAGATGGTATTATATGATAGAATCCGAGCGTGATTCGAGACTATCGTCTCGTCGCGTACGGTTATGGATGGTATATTTATAAGTCAAATCTTTCGTTGAGTTTTGTTTATTATTGAAAGGAGAGTGTCGGTTAATGTCAGAAATGTTGGAAACGGAAAGCAAAACATGGTGGTTTTTGGGCTTCAGATCGCAAAAATTCAGGTCCCAATATAATCCGTTCAATTGCAGGTTTTATGGTAAAAAGCCGCCCACTGCGGTTATCCTGAATAGTCAAAAAGACTGTAAAATCTGCGATATCGGGGAACAACTCGAGCTGAATGAAATCGAAGTAATATCAGGAATCGTAAACAAAATATTCAATCACAATCTGGGCGATTTTATTGATTATTTCGATTTCCGAAATGGCAAAGAAAAGGATCCCGTAAGGGTTCTTGTGGGCGAAAGGTTTGACGTTCCTCAGTTTTTAATCTTTACATAAATAATTTACTATCCATTCACCTACCCCCGCAAGCCGGGGGTTTCTTTTTGCGCTATCTTAATAGACTGGTTGTAGCGCTTTCGAGCGGCTTGGACGGGTTCCAGAGCCAATAGGCGGCTGCCTTTGTTGCCGTATTACCGCGCCAAATCCTCATCGGATTTTCCATTGGTGTACTGGTTACTTGGCCGTTGCTTGCTACGAGCATAGTTTCTTGATGCAATACGGCGATAGTGGATGGGTATGTAACTGTAAATTTATGCAAAGCCTCGACCAGATTGGTCAGTTGCATACTGAAAGTAATGACTTTCGGGTAATATACTGATTGGAATATCTTTTGCAGTTGCGCGAAAGACGATACGATCAACGTATTTGGTCGTTCGACCAGTAGGTTGGCATCGTTTTTTACCAAATCGACAGCATCGCGAGTTATAGTTAAGGGTCCTTCGTATTCGCGGATAAATTTTTCATACAAAATGGCGGTTTCGCTGTTTTTACCAGCATCGCCAATGAATAATGTGCTGTCGGCCCACTCGCCCATCGAATTAATTTCGGAAATTGCATTTCCGGACAAACCGCCTGAAGGATTAGAGTCGGCAAAAATAACATCGGTCATATTAGCCGGAACCGACTTTTTTAAAACGTCCGGTAATAAGACGCGGACTTCGCCAGCGCCCGCTTCTAATGCCATACTGTAATTTTCAGCGACGCTAATAAAGCCCAGTTTGTTGCCGCCGATAATCCCTAATTTTCCGCGACGCGAGCGTTGTTCGGGTTTTGACCATTCGATGTCGGGGTAAAGCGGTTTTTCGGGCGTTTGTCGATACCAGTAAGGATAGTCCATATCAGAATTTATCTACGGTTTTTACTTCGTAAGACATCACATTATCTTGTTTATCAAGTTTGAAATGTCCGGTTACTTTGTCGCCTTTTAGGATTTTTTGGACAAAGTATACATCATTAGGCCACATTTTCTCGAAGGGTAATTTATCGATATCAAACCACTTTGGCGCGACTTCCTCTGATTCGGTAGGTTCGCCAGACCACTCCGGTATTGTAAAGATATAGACGTGCTCGAATGTGTGTTCACCCTTCATATAAAGATCAAAAGTTATATAAGCTTTTTTTTCGAATTTTATCGGTTTGACGCCTATTTCTTCCTGTGATTCACGAATCAATGTGTCTTCAATCGATTCTCCCGGTTGCATTTTGCCACCGACTCCGTTGTAACGTCCTGCCCCGTGTCCACGTTTTTTCATTGCTAATAATACCTGATTACCTTTAACCAGATACAGTAGATTCATAGTAATTTCTTTCATAACTACTCCTTTAATTCGATGCTTACCGGACAATGATCCGAACCTATTACGTCGGGATGGATTTTTGAGTCGCTGATTTTGTTAGCGATAGATTCGCTGACCAGCCAATAATCGATGCGCCAGCCGACATTGCGTGCCCTAGCGTTAGCCCAATGTGACCACCATGTATATTGATTTGGCTCTTGGTTGAATTTACGGAAAGTGTCAATAAATCCCGAGTCTAACAGTTTTTGAAATCCTCCCCGCTCATCATCAGTAAAACCGTGTTTTCCAGCGTTTTGCTTCGGATGGGCTAGGTCGATTTCTTTGTGAGCGACATTCAGGTCGCCGCAAAACAGTACTGGCTTTGATTTCTCCAGTTCTTTCAAATGTTCTAGGAATGCCGGATCCCACTGTTTGTGGCGCAAATTCAGGCGTGATAGATCGTCTTTGGAATTGGGCGTATATACTGTTACTACCCAGAAATCGTCAAATTCAGCCGACAGTACCCTGCCCTCTTTGGCTGGATTACCGTAATTATCATCTTCTAGGTGATATTTTTCAGCGATTTTGTCAACGAAACCGTTGATTACGGAAAGTGGTTTTTTCCTGCTAAAAATCGCCGTACCGCTGTAGCCGGGCTTTTCGGCACTGTTCCAATATTCGTCGTAATCGGGCAAATCGATTTCTACCTGTCCCTTGTGAGCTTTGGTTTCCTGTAAGCATAATATATCCGGCTGATGCTCATCAATAAATTTCTTAAAAACGCCTTTGTTGATAACGGCACGGATTCCATTGACGTTCCAAGAATACAATTTCATAACTTAATTATAGTACACGTTTGGGGCTAAGTATTCTTATAAGTTAAAAACTAGGCGATTTTGTTTTCGAGTTTGGTCACTCGTCGTTCGAGAAGTCGTAAATCTTTGTTCGTATCAATAACGGCCTGTTTGATTGTTTTTATGTCTGATTTTAGTTCGACAACGTCCGATTGTATGGACGAAATAGGTTTAATATTTTTTTGCGTGTCAAGACTAATTTCAAGGACTGCCTGCATTTGAGAACGAATGTCTTCTAGTAATACATCGGTATAGTTGTTATCTTTAGCCATACGTCTAAGTATAGCATTAGAGCTCAGTATTTTTTAATTGCTCGCCTAGCCTCGCGTTCCGAATCGCGGCGTTTGATGGTTTCGCGCTTGTCATAGTGTTTTTTGCCTTTTCCGAGTGCGATGACCAGTTTAATGTACCGCCCTTGCGTTAATATTCTGAGGGGCACTATGGTCATACCGGTTTGTTTTTTCGTATCAAGGCTATCAATCTGTTTGCGACTGGCAAGCAGTTTGCGTGGTTTAGTGTCAATACTGCGTGCACTCGGGCTGCCTTTTTCGTTCAATTTCAGGCTGAAACTTGCATTGTTCAACCATAATTCGCCGTTTTTTATGTTTACGTAAGAACCTTTCAATTGAACGTGCCCGTCACGGGCTGCTCGTGTTTCCGGACCGGTCATAACTATACCCACGACTAACTCATCGCCTAGCGCGTAATCGAATTTGGCGCGGCGATTGATAATTATGTTTCCGGCAGGCTTTTTCTTTTGGGCCATAACAAAACTATTGTAGCAGAAAAACCGTCAACATATCTTATAAACCATTGACAAATTTATAAAAAAATGTATAATATTGACACTTAGCACATTTATATTTCGAAAGGGCGTGATCCGTTTGTTAGCGATTAAAATTAT
>CAYQOL010000027.1:0-5292 GCA_964419165.1 uncultured Saccharimonas sp. (SeqCode) | reverse complement strand
AAAACTGTCAATATAGTGGGCTGCTCGATGGGTGGCAAGTTATCATGCGAGGTGCTTTCTAGGATTCTTCATAACCACCCCAAGTTTTATACTAAGGTGGCTAAATTCAATCTAATTCTCATCGATGCTTCGATTGACGGTGATGATCTGATCAACCCTATGTCAGCAACCCTGACTAAAATTCCATTTGGTCCGATTTGGGACAAATTGGGCTTGCTAAGATTTATGCTTGGTATGCCTAAGAGGGAAAATATGGAGGAAGGTGTCGACCTGAAGCATATGAAAAAGAGGGTTGACGAGGCTCGGAGCTATAAGATGTCGTTTTTCCGCGACGAGGTTGATTACATCGTTAATCACCCGTTGCCGTCGGAAAGATTCCAGCTTAGGAGTGCACTAAATAAGGTTGTTTATATCAAATCATTACGAGACAATGACAACGTTAGGAGCGAAGCCATCATAAAATGGCGTAGATTATTTCCCGATATGACAGTCGAAGAGATTGATTCCCCTCATGCAGGCTTTGGCGAAATGCCAATAGCATGGGCAGCGCAATTCAGAGAAATTTACAGAGACGTGCTAGGTTTAAAACCCACTCAATAATGAGTGGGTTTTCCTTTTCTGTAGGTATTGAAAATATTACGAAATATGTTATTATATTAACAGTATTTTACTTTAAAAATTCGGAGGTGGTAGAGATGTCGGATAAACCGTTCCAATTTACATGGAAACATTGGGTTACGATAATAACCATTGTTCTTGTCGGAACGCTGATAGTGTCAAACTGGAAGCTGATGACTAGCGCATGGGATATTTTCCGTAACGCTTGGAATGGCGGTACTTTAAACTGGGTGATACTAGGCTTGGTCCTGCCGGTGCAATTAGGCAGCTATTTACTAAGGGGTGAAATTACATATCTTTACTTGAAATCAAGTAGAGAGAATGTAACCCGCTTGGATATGGCGCGGCTTTCGCTGGAAGTAAATTTCGTCGATCATTTTGCTGTTTTTTCAGGTCTGGCTGGAATGGCATATTACGTATTGGTAATGTCTGATAGAGGTGTTAGTAAGGATAAATCGACTATGGCGCAAACCATACTGTATTTGTTGACGCTTATAATCACGGCGGTACTGATTTTGTTATGCGTGATTTATCTGATGCTGCAATATGAAATTCCATACGGCATTATCAGCGCATCTATTTGGACTGTGGTTGCTACGGCCTGTTTGATCGGAGGAATTATTTTCGTCATCGTAAATCAAAAGAGAATCACCAAAGTATCATTGGGAATTTCGAGTGTCGTTAATAAACTGTCAGTCTGGCTGAAGCGAAATAATGCTGACGTGACAAAATCTACCGAAAGGATCGAAAGTTTTTTTGAAAGATTGCGCCGTAATTATTTCAGGTTTATCAATGACAAAAAAGTCTTGGGCTGGTCGTTCTTACTGATGCTGATAGCCGTCGTGCTGGATGCCTTGTTGGTTTGGATGTTTTTTGCCAGTTTGGGCTATTTCGTGAATCCGGCGGTAATCTACATCGCATTCGCGGTTGCGGGTCTGGCTAGTATATTTATGGTCACGCCCGGCGGAATTGGGGCGTATGAGCCGATTATGATCGCTTTTTTAGCGGCTGCCGGCGGCATTGGTGTTGATGCGGCGATTGCAGGCACTTTGTTTGCTAGAGCCTCACTACTAATAATTACCTTAGTATTCGGATATGTTTTTTATCAGGATACGGTTATACGCTGTAGTTTAATATCTCCCCGCGTTGGGGCTAAACAATACTCTCGTTCCGAGTAAAATCACAAAGGACGCTACTTAATTTGGTAGCGTCTTTTAATTTGCATCAGAAATTAGACGAGTGATTTCATCAAATCCAACAGTTTTTTGGCGGATTTGTCCCATCCGAACCTGGAGACGTGTTTCTCACCTTTTTTAATCAAGTCAAAATGAATCTTTGGGTCGTTTAATTCTAGTATTTTATCGGCAAAATCTTTGGGACTATCGGATGAGGCGTACAGCGCCCCCTCGCCTGCTACCTCATGGAATACTGGCATATCACTGATGACCGCAGGTACGCCGACTGCCATAGCTTCGATTACTGGCAGACCAAAGCCTTCGTCTCGACTGGCGGTTACTAATAAGGCGTTGTCTTGAAGCAAAGGAGCGTATTGGACGTCAATTACTCCGTGGTGAAAGACTACTTTGGCGCCTTTTGGAATTTGAGCGGTCAATTCGGCCTCGCGTTCCGGAGTTATTCTGTTTAGTAGATGTAAAGTATGATTCGGCAGCCATTTCATAGCGGCAATCAATGTCTCGGCGTTTTTATATGGCATAAAAGTGCCGGCGTATATCAGGTTGCGCGGTCCTTTTTTATCTTGTTTGACCGGTCCATCCATTAGGTGTTTTAACTCCTGCGGGGCATTGTAAATAACTTCTACTGGTCTTTTAGTTAAGTGAGCGTTCAGAATATCCGTTTTACTGGTTTCGCTGACGGTCGCGACGATATCGGCGCCGTTCAGGACTATACGTTGCGGTAAATACGAAGAGTGAAATAGCCACCATAACGCTCTAAGAATTTGGTTAAGATCGCGCGGCGGCGTGCGATGACGGTAATATATCATATCGTGCAACGTTAGTATAAGCTTGAATTTGCGACCAAAAGTACCCAGTGTTTGCATCGGGCTAAACACGACGTCCGGATGGTATTTGTTCAAAATTAGCGAAGCAAATACTTCCTTTGGCGATGTCGGTTTATGAATCAAAACGAAATCGGCTTTTTCCGGTAAAAATTTTATTTGTTTTTCATCGCAGATTATAAAAGTAACCGGCGTCAGCTTGGCTAGCGCCTTACCAAGCTCGGTCGTATAGCGGCTGATGCCGTCATGATGATCAGTTTTTATATATCTGGAGTCGAAAAATATTTTCATATAGTAGCAATTTTAACATGTTATAATCATTGCTATATGAAAATTCTTATTGCATCGGATTTGTACTGGCCAACGATAAACGGAGTAGCGACTTTCAGCCGTAACTTGGCAATAGGTTTGGCAAAAAATGGGCATGAAGTTATGGTTATCGCCCCCTCTCAGACAGGTAAAAAACAACGTGAAACTGACGAAAATTACGAGATTGTTCGTACGGCGTCGATACCTTTTACTTTTTATCAAAACTTCAAAATTTCACTCAATCCGTATAGAGATGTTAAGAAAGTGATTGACGAATTTCAGCCGGACGTTATTCATATACAGATGTTGATGATGATCGGTCAAGCGACTATGAAATACGGTCATAAATGCGGTATACCAATCGTAACGACCAACCACGCGATGCCGGAAAACCTGCTCGATAACCTGAAATTGCTTGCACCGTTCGCCAAACCGATAAGTTATATGTTGAAGGCCTATGGAATGCGTTTTCATTCAAAGGCTGATTACGTGACGATGCCTACTCAAGCGGCCATCGATATGTTCGTTGATGACGCGAAAAATTTGGACGTTCCTCTCGAGGCTGTGTCTAATGGGATCGATCTTAGTAGATTCAAGCCTACTCCTGCCCCGAAAACAACGTTTGAAAAATTCAAACTGCCAAATGACGTACCTATTATTTACTACGTCGGACGTTTGGACGGTGAAAAACATGTGTCGGTTCTGATTCGTGCATTCGTACGTGTTATGTCTGCCCGAAAAGTTCATCTGATGCTTGTCGGTGATGGCACGGACGTCGAGAACCTAAAATCGTTGGCGCGCGAGCTGGGTGTGTTGCGTGACATTACTTTTACCGGACGTGTCAAATATGAAGGTGAAGATCTGGTCAATCTGCACAAAGCTGGTACTGTCTTTTGTATGCCTTCGCCAGCAGAGTTGCAGAGTATTGCTATGCTTGAAGCTATGGCTAGTGGTAAACCGGTCGTCGCCGTCGACGCCGGAGCGTTAAAGGAATTGTGCCAAAACGAGCGCAATGGTTATCTTTGCGAACAGGATAATGACGAACAGATCGCGAATGGTTTGCTGAATATAATTTCGGATCCGAAATTGCGCGAAAAAATGAGCAAGGAAAGTTTGGCTATCGCCCATACGCACGATATCGAAAGAACTATTGAGCGGTTCGAAGAGATATATTCCAGTTTGATTAATACTTATAATTAATTTAAAACTCAGTATCCGCGGGTGACGCGAGGCGGGGCAGCACCCCCTGAGTCGATTCGCCTTATGGCGAAGAGCGAAGGAGGGGCGGACCGAGCGGCAGGACCCGAGGGAGTTTTAATATCATTATTTTGCAGTAATAAATTCTTTGATATATCCGGCGACTTCGTCGGGTTTTTCGTATTGGGTCAAGTGACCAACTTCTCGGATGACTTTGATCTCGGCTTTTGGGAACATTTCGGCAAGTTCAAATTGCTTGTTAATTGGCGTGATGTCGTCACGGTCGCCAGCGATGATTAGTGTCGGTACGAAAACGTGAGGCGCTGATTCCCTGACGTTGTGTTTGATCGATGTCTCATAAGCTTCGATTAGAGATTTGTTACTGGCAAAGCTGCTGAAATGCGTCAGGTGTTGGTCGTGAATGTATCGTCTGGTTTTTTTGTCGCGAGTTTTTGCCAGAATTGAACTCATAATAAGTACAATGGCTTTAGAAGATAGCCATCTGATTGCCAGCTTTGAGGGTAGTATTTTGCCAAGCCAATAATATAATGTAGCCAGTTTGGTTACGACGGCTTTTGGTCCTGAGAGTGCTGGTGCTCCAATCGGGTTGACTAGTATCAATTTGGCAATTGATTCCGGTCGTCTGGTAGCATAGCTGCTGGTAATGATACTGCCGAATGAATGCCCCATTAAAAAAGGAGGTTCTTCGAAATGAAGTTCCATTATGAACTTTTTTAGCCAATTAACGTAGTTATGGAGCGAATGTGTATCATTCAGCGGTTCCGTCTTGCCAAATCCGGGCAAATCGGGAATGATAATTCTGTATTCGTTCAGACTTTTTGCTACTAAATCCAGACCGTGATGCGTGCCGCGAAAACCGTGGATTATTACGATAGTCGGTAATTTCAAATCGTCGTTATATATCCAGTAGTGGGTGTCGTTCTCGGTTATTCTATGGGAAGTCATAGAAATAGTATACACTCAATCTATTTATGCCGTACAGCTTATGCTATACTATCCTTATGATTACTAGGAAAGGTTTTGCCCTTCCAACTATACTTATAGCTTCTGTCGTACTACTGACGGTTCTATTAGCTTCGGTAGTTTCAATAACTTCCGTTCGCAGTGCTTTGTCCGATCAATACTATAAC
>CAYQOL010000026.1:6709-9245 GCA_964419165.1 uncultured Saccharimonas sp. (SeqCode) | reverse complement strand
GGGGACTAATTCTTCAAAGTCAAACCGATCAGCAAGAGTACGTTTAATATATTTCCAGTTCTAACCTAAAAAGTATAAAATAAGGTAATGCTTGGTAGTAAAAAAGGCGGATTGTTTGACGGGATAGAGCTAGATGCTGGAATCGACGGCGAAGAAAACAAGTTCAAGAAGCTGGCGAAATCGTTCGTTGGCTTTGTTAAAAAACACAGAAAACCGCTGTTAATTATCGCGACGGTTATTGCTTTCGTCCTGGCCGTTTACGCGGCTATCCCGGTCATCAGTATAGATAAAACCAGACTGGTCAATTTAGGCACAAATGTCAGGCTGGATATGAGCCAGACCGCCAGATTGAAATTCAGGAACGTGTCAGTCAAGATTAAACATTTTACCAATGATATTTGTCCCAAGGGTCTGACTTGTTTTGGGTCTGGTCAGCAATCATTAGAGTATGAGGTGACGGTGGGTAATCTGAAATATGTCGTTAGTAACCTGACGCCTCGGGCTGGTGCCGAGTATTACGTCAAGACATTATCAACGGACTATAAAACTTACGCGGAGATTGAAATAATCAAGCCGTGACAAAAAACAAAATAATCAGCGTCCATATCAAACCGAATAGCAAGAAAGGGCCGAAAGTTGAGGAGTCCGGTGACGGGTTGGTCGTTTACGTGCGCGAAGTAGCGGCGGAAGGGCAGGCGAATGAGGCGCTGGTCAAATTGCTAGCGGAATATTATAAAGTCCCGAAATCGCGGGTCACGATAATCCGCGGTCATACTAGTCGGCACAAGATAGTAGGAATCGATTAGCAGTTCCGCGAATGGTAAAATGTAAATAGGAGGACTTATGGAAAAAGAACTCAATGAGAAGGAAAAAGAAAAGAAGTATTGGGAAAAATATTGGATGAGAAGAGGACGTGGCGGCTGTCCGGCAGGGGGTGGCGGTAGTGGCGCAATCTACGGGTTGGGATTTATCGGCGCGTTGATTTTTTTCGTCGGCCATGCCACGACTTTTTGGTACGGCGTGCTGGGATTTTTTCAAGCTATCGTTTGGCCAGCGTTCGTGGTTTATGAGTTGCTAAAGTTTTTAATCAAATAAATTGTACGAATATGAAAACCCCGCTTTAAACGAAGCGGGGTTTTAGTCTGCGAGATGAAATTATTTAGCTGTCTTTTTAGCAGCTGGTTTTTTTGCTGGGGCTTTTTTGGCAGCAGGTTTTGCGGCGACCGGCTTTTTTGCAGCCGGTTTCTTGGCGGCAGGGGCGGCTTTGGTAGCTGGTTTGACAGCGGTTATTTGCGCAGCTTTTTTGGTAGCTTCCATCTTGACGCCAGCTTTTTTGGCGGTGGCTGACAGTTGTGATTTGCGGCGGGCGGCGGTGTTCTTTTTGATCAGACCTTTTTTGACGGCGGTGTCGATTTCGCTGTAGGCGGCACCCAAACCTTTGGCTGATGGTTTGGCTAGGAAAGCTTTGACGGCGTCCTTGATGTCATGTTTGATACCGACGTTGCGTTCGCGTCGTTTAGTGGCTTGTTTGGCGCGCTTGATAGCGGACTTGATGATTGGCATTATGTGTTCCTTGTTGCTTATATATTATATGTATAGTCAAAGCGAGATTATATAGCAAAAACCCCAGTTTGTAAAGAGGTGAGGTCCAGCACGACGATATTGACTAAACCAAACTACTTATGGTATAGTGTCTGAGAAATCTATCTAAAAAACAAAAAACAGGAAACACCACTCAAATGAATGAGGCCGACGCCAAAAAACTGATTCAGCAAATTGCCGATAAGATAAAAAAGTCGACCAATATTTTAGTTACGGTCAGTAATAACCCTTCGGTCGACGACCTGTCAGCAGCGTTGGGTTTGACGATTATGTTGAATAAATTGGACAAGCACGCCACGGCGATTTTCAGCGGCGCGATTCCGCCGGCCATCACGTTCTTGGAACCGGATAAAATTTTTGAACATAATGCCGACAGTTTGCGCGATTTTATAATCGCACTGGACAAGGAAAAGGCCGACCATTTGCGCTACAAGGTGGAAGGCGATATGGTCAAGATTTTCATCACGCCTTATCGCACGACTATTACGTCGGATGATTTAGAATTTAGCCAAGGTGATTTTAATGTCGATTTGGTTATGGCGCTAGGCGTCGCTAATCAGGACAGTTTGGACGCGGCATTGGCGGCGCACGGACGAATATTGCACGAAGTTACCGTAGTGACAATGTGCGCAGGCGAGCAAACCAGCAGGCTGGGTGCTATTGACTGGCGTGACGAGACTGCCAGCTCTTTGAGCGAAATGGTTACGATACTTAGTGATTCGTTTAAAACTGAAGCCAAACCAATTTTGGATAAACAAGTTTCAACGGCGCTTTTGACTGGTATTGTCGCTGCGACTGACAGGTTCAGTAATCCGCGCACGACTTCACGCGTTATGACTATGTCAGCACAGTTGATGGCGGCGGGGGCGGATCAACAACTGATAGCCGCGAAATTACAGGAATCGCACGAAATCGACAGTTTGCCGCCACCGGC
>CAYQOL010000026.1:3181-6609 GCA_964419165.1 uncultured Saccharimonas sp. (SeqCode) | reverse complement strand
CCACCACCTCCAGGATTGCCGGAAGACCCGGGCCAATTCAAGATTCCCGGACAATAAATCAAGTCTAATCAAGGTGTTATACTGAACGTTATGAAAGACGGTATTATTTTGATCGACAAACCGGCTGGGATGACCAGTTTTGGTGTGGTGGCGCGAATCAGGCGGGTTTTGTCCAAAGAGGCTGGCAAAAAGGTTAAAGTCGGACATACCGGCACTCTTGACCCGTTTGCTACGGGTTTGATGATAATCGTCGTAGGGAATGAATGTCGTAACGCTGAAAAGTATAGCAAGCAAGACAAGGTTTACGAAGCGACAATCAGTCTGGGTGAAGTTAGTACTACAGGTGATACGGAGGGCGAGATTACGAGTTTATCGGACAGAGTACCGAGCGAAACGGAAATAAGTGACACGCTGATGAAATTCAAGGGCCGAATCACTCAACAACCTCCTGCGTTCAGTGCAATAAAAATTGGCGGCAAGCGGGCTTACCGGTTGGCGCGAGAAGGCAAGGAATTTGAGGTACCAAAACGTGAAGTGACGGTTTATAGCTTGGAAATGATCAGCTACGAATATCCGGAACTGAGAATCCGAGCAAACGTTTCCAGCGGTACTTACATACGCACTTTAGCCGAAGATATCGGAAAGGAGCTTGGGGTAGGTGCTTATTGCGTTGAATTGCGGCGGGTTTCGATTGGCGAACGTAACGTTAGTGAAGCGCAAAAATTAAGCGATTTTGGGATCAAAGATTAGATTGAAAAAATCGTTTACTAGGATTGGTTTATGGGTTCGGATTGGCGCCGGGATCGGGGACGTCTCTACCAGTTTTGCCGTCAGAAATAGCTTGGTAAAAAGCTTTGTGGCCAGGCGTGAGGTTGCTGGATAATTGCGGATTGTTCAAAATATCCGTCGCGGTCTTGACGTTCAAATAGCCGACTTGATGGGCATATTTAAGCGCTTGGTTAGTCATTGATACCAAGTTATTGAGAGTAACACCCTTGAAGGTATCAGGGTTAGTGGCGACTTCTTCGAGAGTTTTGTATTCTTCATTGATTGCCCATTTATCCAATGTGATGTCAGCTTCTTTGATATTCTTTACTAACAGGTAATTCTTTATTTTGCTGACAATCTTTCTATTATCACCGGATTCTATGGCGTCAAGGATTTTGTGGAGCTTCATTTTGCCGTTAGCACCAGTCCTGAGAAGCTGGTCAACCGAAGCGAGAGCGCCGAATATATCATTAGTGTCTAGGGCTTCGTTCAACTTGCCGGTAGCAAAGTCCATCTTGTCTTCGGGAGTGGTACTTTGATCATATAACACGATTCTTGCCGCGAGCTCTTCGTTGTCGCGTTTGTCGGCCAATGCTTTGGCGTGGGCTTGTATACGTTGCAAGCCTTTATCACCTTCGATGCCGGCTGCTATCACGGCCGCTTGCTTACCTTCTATTATTCGGTTTTCCACTAGAGTATCTTCGAAATTAATTTGTTGTACCCGTTTAGCGCTCTCGAGTGTCAAGCCCTTGATTGCAATATTAAGGGCTGTCTGTTGGGATTTATTAGCAAGGTCGGTTAAATAAGGGTCTTTTCCGGTATTCTTACCGGCTTTTATTTCTTGTTCGATTATATCGACGTTCAATTTTGCTTCCGCGGCCAAATCTGCCATATGTCTGGTTTTCATTTCTTTTCTCAACATTGAGGCGTCGTTTCGTATATGATTTTGCAGACCACGTTCAAGACTACTTTCGATGTATTTTTTATCCTGTTCAACGGCATAATTCTGACGGTATAATTTGCGGTTATCGTCAGAGTCCATAAATCGGTTGTCAGCCATACCGGAATAGATTTTGCGCTGGGTTTCGCGTTTGCGACGGTTATGATCTACTTTCTGAGCCGCCCGACGCAGTACGGAATGTGCAGGGGCATTCGTTGCTAAACGCTTGGCTTTATGAGTGTCTGCAAGGTCGCCGGAATATTTGCGGGTTGCATCCATAATTTTGCTGTTCGGCTTGTCGACTAGGCTGGCCAGTTTGCCTAGCATTGAACCGCTTAGATTGATTAACAGGGGAGTGATGAAAAGGGGAGCGGCTTGGACCATCATACCTAGAATGACTGTATTTATCGAGTTGGCGTTTTTAATTATGACAGCTGATGCCATTTGTGCGCCGCCGAATACGACTGAAAAGGCAGGAAATAATATCATCATCGTCATAAATGTCGATTTCCACTTTTCGAACCATTTTTCGGTGTTAGGTAACAGATAGCAAACGAATGCGAGTGGCGCCAGTACGATAAGTACGGTGATTAATGCTTGTCGGCCGGCTAGAATCAAAAATGCCGTCAAAACTGCCAGCAGACATCCCACCAAAGCCGGCAATAGCAGGAATATTGACCCCATCCATCCGTTAGTAATTATGACCGCAGCTAAACCGGCCGTTGCCGCTCCTCCTGACAGTATGAACCCAGTCATACTTTGCCAATTCGGCGTTACGTCGGTTGTGGTGTCAGTCGTGCCTATCAGATTATCGCGTATGCCCGTGAACGTATCTTGGATAGAATAACCCAATATGTTAGAGATATCGACGGCGATTGAACATATAAAATATGACAGATTTACTAGTATTGCGGCAATAATCAAACGAGGCAGCATTTTCTTGATGCCATAACTGGATATACCAAAGTTGGTCATTTGGGAATAGATGATTATCAAAAAGGCGATAACGAAAGCGATATTCGCGAAACCGCGCATATATGACCAAGCCCTATGCAGAGTGTTCTCTTGGCCTGTTTGGACCGGTTTTACCTCTAGGAAGCCGGTCAGGGCTTTGAAAATCCAATCCATACCGGTAGCGAGAAATCTAGTGATAGGGCAGACAAACCAGCCGACGCCGTCGACAACACAGGATGAGGCGTTTTTACCTGCATCCGGTTGCTTGTCGACTGTTATGCTTTCTGGCAAAGAGGATTCAGATGAGTATTCGGACCCATTATAAGAAAGAGTTTCGTAACTGGCGTTAGTGCCGTTTTTGGCGTCTTCGTCTGTTGGGAAGTATATGACTTTGACTTGCTCGGAACCTGAATTGGACGATTCGCTGTAAGTATAAACTTTACTGCCTTGAGGTAACCCCATTTTTTGGACAATCTGTTCGTCGACTGGACCAGCGTAAGAATTGTTGTTATAGGTGATAGTAGAGACGCCGCTCCAGCTGGCATCGACCGCATAGGATACGTCCGAGAATGCTACGAAAGTCCACATCAAAGCAGCCACTACGGCGGCTAGGGCAAAAGTTAATATCCTTCGCGCGGATTTACCTCCGTGCGAAGCAGACCTCGCAATATTCCACATTACGCCGCTATTTTAGCATTTAACAGATAAAAAGTCAACTGAAAAGCAATAGAGTTTTATTTATACTATCCAACCACACATCAACCAC
>CAYQOL010000026.1:0-3081 GCA_964419165.1 uncultured Saccharimonas sp. (SeqCode) | reverse complement strand
CAACCACACATCAACCACGCTCAACTTAAGAATAGATTAGAAATAACTTATCAGGGTTCAACCCTGATAAGTTATTTTTAATGTAACATAAAGGTTTACCGGTAGATTGGTGATGAGTTGGTGATGGGCTGGTGATTAGCTGCGGGGAAATGATGGAGGGTTATTAGATATGATTGACGAGTAAAAGAGTCTTTAGGTGTTGAAACCTGTGTAAAACTCTGGTACAATTCATATTCGATGATTACAACAGATAACAAAGCCAAAGCGATTGCTTTGACCCAGAAAGATAAGAAAGACGTCGGCAGTCCTCAGGTGCAGGCATCTATTTTGACGACTCGTATCAAGGAAGTGACCGAGCATTTAAAGGTTAATAAACATGATAATATGGCTCGCCGCGGTCTAATTCAGATGGTTGGCAGGCGCAAAAAACTGCTGAAATACTTGGAAGCAAAAGATTTCGACGCATATAAAAAAGTCGTTTCCGACCTAAAACTCCGCAAATAAGCGGAGTTTTTTATTTGAGTTCGGTATGAAAATAGACTGGTCTGGTGTATTCGATGTACGATTCGATATCTATAACCTTTAGGAATTTCGGTAAAATGTCGGCAGTTTTCGGATCAACGAACTTGCACTCTTTGATTTCTAGCGTCCCATGTGAGGTTTTATTAAGGTCGATTTTTTCGAAATCGGAGGCATTTTCGATATGAAAAAAGAATTCGATGTTTTCTACTCTTCCATCATAGAACTGTTGGATAAAAAGAAGCCGACCTATATGAGGTATGATACCGGTTTCTTCGACGATTTCGCGGGTCAGTCCTTGTTCGAGCGGTTCATTTTCATCCAGCCCGCCGCCTGGCGTACACCAGAAATCACGTTCGACACCCCTAAGGTCGGGTTTTAACTTTTGGCAAAATAGTTTGCCGTCTTTGAATATGATACCTCTGACATTGATTCGGCGATTCGTCATACTATTAATTATACACTTTTGTGTTATGATAATGGAGGCGTATAAGTGGTGGATAAAGAAATTTGCAGTAAAACGAATTTCTATACCCGTTACTTATTCGCTGATCTTATAAGGTGAATTTATTTGCCATTCGCACTGAAGCGAAGGCTAAAAAGGAGGATAATTCATGCCTATCATCAACCCTAATGGCAAGAAGATTTTTTCGGTAACTACCGAATTTTGCGGACGCCCGTTGACACTGGAGGTCAACCGAGTCGGTTTCCGTGCGACCGGTAGTGTACTGGTTACCTACGGCGAAACCGTAGTGTTGGGATCGGTCGTGGTCGGTTCGCGCCCAATCGTTTTGGATTATTTTCCTTTGACGATTGATTATGAGGAAAAATTTTATGCGGCCGGACGAATTTCGGGCAGCCGTTTCATCAAACGCGAAGGCAAGCCGAGCGATGATGCCGTTTTGATTGGACGCTTAATTGATCGTCCGATTCGTCCATTATTCCCCAAAGGTTATCGTCAGGAAGTTCACGTCGTCTCGACTGTACTATCGATGGATCCGAATTTTCGCCCGGATGTTATTGCTATGATTGCTTCCAGTGCGGCTTTGATGTTGACCGGCACGCCGTTCGACGGACCGGTCGCGGGATTGCGAGTCGGCCGAGTCAACGGTGAGTATAAGGCATTTTTGACGCCTGAAGAGCGTGCTGCCAGTGATCTTGATTTGGTCGTTGCCGGAATCGAAAGTGGCGTTACTATGGTTGAAGCCGGTGCTAACGAAGTAAGCGAAAAAGTCGTGATTGACGCGCTGAAATGGGCGTTCGAGGCTTATCAGCCGGCTATTAAATTACAAAAAGAATTGGCCAAGAAAGTTGCGCCTACACCTCAGGAATATACATTGGTTTTGCCGAACGAGGAAATCCAAAAAGTCGTCGATAAATGGGTTGATGGCAAATTGGGCGAAGCGCTACGCAAACCCTATCCGGAACGTAATGAATTGGTTTCGACGCTTCGTTGGGAATTCCATGACAAGATGCGCGAGAAAATCGGCGAAGAAGAATACGATGCAAGAATGCATGACGAATACGACGAGGCCTTTACGATGGCGCTACATAAAGACGTCCGTAAGGGGATCGTCGATCACAATATGCGACCGGACGGACGAAAATTGGACGAAATCAGAACGCTGTCAAGCGAAGTCGGCATTTTGCCTCGAGCTCACGGTTCCAGCTTGTTCACTCGCGGCGTTACTCAGGGTATGAATATTGTGACGCTTGCGCCGCTTAGCTATTCGCAAATGGTTGACACTATGGAATCAAGTGAAGTTGAACGCCGTTATATGCATCATTACAATGCACCGGGTTATACGCTAGGTGAAGTTCAGCGAATGGGTAGCCCGGGACGCCGCGAAATCGGCCACGGTTATTTGGCGGAACGCGCGATTAGCCCAGTTTTACCTCCGGCGGAAGAATTCCCGTATGCCATTCGCAGTGTTACTGAAATTATGAGTCAGAACGGTTCGACCTCTATGGCCGCAACTTGTAGTAGCTGCCTAGCGTTGATGGATGCTGGTGTGCCACTTAAGGCGCCTGTATCGGGCATCGCCATGGGTCTAATGATGGACGGTAAAAAACCATATGTTTTGAGTGATATTGCCGACGCTGAAGATTTTGCTGGTGATATGGACTTTAAAGTTACCGGTACTGAAAATGGTATCACGGCACTTCAAATGGACATGAAAGTTCATGGTTTGCCGGTTGAGATATTAGCCAAAGCAATCGAACAATCAAAAGCCGGCCGCGCGTTTATTCTAAAGCATATGCTTGAAGTGCTGTCCGCGCCACGCAAAGAACTTAGCCCATATGCACCTCGAATTGAAAAGGTCAAAATCAATCCTGACAAAATCGGTGCCGTAATCGGTAAGGGCGGGGAAGTAATCAAGAAGATTACCGCTGAAACCAGTGCCCAGATAGACGTTTCCGAGGACGGTTTGATTACCGTCGCGGCAATCGACAAAGCGGCCATAGACAGCGCAATTAAATGGATCAAGAGCTTGACTGAGGAGCCTGAAGTCGGCACGGTCTATGAAGGCAAAGTTGTTAGCATCAAAGAATTCGGCGCCT
>CAYQOL010000025.1:0-9835 GCA_964419165.1 uncultured Saccharimonas sp. (SeqCode) | reverse complement strand
TTTAATTTTTCTTGGGTTACGACTAATTCCATTATTTATTACCTTTCTTTAAATATTATTTAATGGCTTTAATAATAGGCACTGTGGATAGTGAGTAAAAGTTTTATTCAACAGATAAAAAAATGGTCTGATATATGTGGAATAACTGGTGTAAATTTTATGTAAAAGTAGGTTTATAAAAGGGTGTTTTTTACACATGGTAATCAAGTTTTGGATACCTTTATGTATATGTGTGGAAAATATTTCACTGGTTTTACGTATCGTATTCCAAGTTTTGTTCACATTTTTTACACATATTTTAAGCATAAAGTTTCTCCCTAATTGAAGAGACTTGTTCACGGATAACATAGTCTAATTTTATAGCTTTTTCTATCTTTTCAACTGAATGGATGGCCGTAGTGTGATCTTTGCGTCCCAATTCGCCGGCAATTTTAGGAAAACTTAGATGTAACTCACTGCGCAACAGATACATAGCTATTTGGCGTGGAACGACGATATGTTTATCGCGTTTTTCGCTGCACATTTCATTAATTTCAATTTGGAAATGTTTGGCAGTTTTGTCAATGATTTGTTTACTGGATAAATGTTGTGGTCGTGAATGGCGAATATTTCCCAATAATCCTTCGGCCGTAGAAACGTCTGGTTCGATTCCTCGCATTTCAGCATAGGCGAGCAGTTGATTTAATGCGCCTTCCAGTTCGCGAATATTAGTTTTGATATTAGTAGCTAAATATTCGACAGTATCCTGTTTTAACGTGATTCCGGACATTGAAGCTTTTATATTCAATATGGCGCAACGTGTTTCAAAATCAGGCATTTGAATGTCGATCAACATTCCCATTTCAAAACGACTGCGCAGTCGTTCGGTTAGTGTAGGAATGCTTTTTGGTGGCTTATCGCTGCTGATGATAATTTGCTTGTTATTTTGGTGTAGATGGTTAAAGGTGTGAAAGAACTCTTCCTGAGTCCTTTCTTTGCCGGCAATGAATTGCATATCGTCGATAATTAACACATCGACATTACGGTACTTTTCGGAAAAACCTTTTTTCTTGAATCTGACGTGATCTAAAAACTCATTAACGAAAGTCTCCGAACTGATATATAAAACTCTAGATTTAGGGTCCTTCTTGATAATCTCGTTTCCGATTGCCTGCATAAGATGGGTCTTACCCAAGCCGACACCACCATACAGATATATAGGATTGTATTTCATTCCCGGGTTAGAGGCGACCGCACGACTTGCTGTATAGGCTAGGTCATTACTGGAACCGACGATAAAATTATCAAAAGTATAACGCGGGTTCAAACCTCCCGGAGTTGATATGTTTTTTTGACGGGCATTATCAGAATTTTGAGGCAACAATTCGTCAATTGAAGACGTACCGGATGGATTAATATCGGCGGTAGTTTCCCGACTCGGCCGAGTACGCTTACCGCAAGTATTCACAACATATATTATCCGGTCAGGGTTGACGCCGTTCTTGGCTAATACTTTCTTGACTTGATCGTTAAATTTAACTTCAAATTGTTTTTGAGCGAATATATTAGCCACTTGGATAGTAATAGTGTTATCGGTTTGATTAATAAGTTCGGTGCTTTTGAACCACGTGGTAAAAGTTGCATGCGAGACTGATAGCTCGATTTCACCAAGCACACTTTGCCACAGTGCATTATGCATTTAATCAACCCCTCCTAAAACAGTTCTTAATTAATTATTACTATACCTAATGTCGATGTTTTCCACAACCCACAAAGACCTAAGTTGCGGAACGTGGATAGAGGTTTGATTTATACACAATTAAGGCGCACCCCAATAAAAGAGTGGAAAAAACTGTGTATATTGGGGATAAAATTATATATCAAATAATTCTATTAGTCATAATTCAAGCTAAAACTTGATAAAACAAGGTGTTTAAAGTATAATGTTACGGATATGCCAAAGAGAACATTTCAACCGCACACTCGTCATAAGGCTCGAACCCATGGATTTCGCGCACGTATAGCAACCAAGGCAGGTCGGGCTGTTTTAAAGCGCCGACGCGTAAAAGGTCGCTCTAAACTGACAGTCTAATCAAAACGCCGCAACAATAAGCGGCGTTTTTAGTTTATAATAATAGGGATGATTCCATTTTTAAATCGATTCCATGGGCACGGCAGTCTGAAGTTTGTTTACAAAAACGGGCGCGCTGTTAGGAATCGTTTCGTAACTCTTAAGTTTGTTTCTAACCCCGGTCGTAAAAATTCTCGCGTAGCGGTGGTTGTTAGTAAAAAAGTAATAAAAAGTGCCGTTAAGCGTAATCGTATCCGACGTAGACTGTATGAATGTGTTCGACAAAAAATACGTGATTTTAATAGAGTGTATGACGTTGTTTTTATTGTATCGTCGAGTGAAATATTGTCACTTTCCGGTGACGAGTTAAGTGGACAGATTAATGATATGCTGAACGAAGCCGGAATTAAATAAACGGCACTGGGCTATACCAATACGTCCATAAAACTGTTATAATAACTTGACGAGCAAGGAGACTTGTTGGGGTTTTATACCATAAATTTCATATGTTTGATACATTAATTATCCAACCTATATTCAACCTGCTTCTCGGTATTTACAGCTTAATACCGGGGGGTGATTTTGGTATTGCCATTATAATTTTCACCGTTTTAGTCAGGTGGGTGATGTGGCCCCTTGTTAAGAAACAGCTTCATCAGACCAAGGCTATGCAAAAGATGCAGCCCGAAATGACTAGAATCAAGAAAGAGTGCAAGGGCAATCGTCAGCTTGAAGCTGTGCAGATGATGGAGCTTTACAAAAAGTACGATATCAGTCCGTTCAGATCGATTGGACTACTGTTCATTCAGTTGCCGATATTCATTGCTCTTTATAGGTCAATCCAAATTTTTACCTCTCACAGTAATGAGGTCGACAAATTTACATACGGATTTTTAAAAGGCATAGAACCGATCAAGCAACTGATTGCCGACCCAAGCAGTTTGAACGAAAAATTATTCGGTCTGTTCGATTTGACCAAACAGGCTATTATGGCCGATCCCACCAGAATAAATGTATTTATATTTCTGTTGGCAATAGCTTCGGCTTTGACTCAATACATTATGTCCAAACAAACGATGCCTAAAAAAGGCAGCTCCAAGAGCTTGCGTGAAATAATGAGCGAAGCGGCTGATGGCAAAGAAGCGAATCAAGCTGAAATGAATGCCGCAATGATGAGCAAAATGACAGTATTTTTGCCGATAATGATGTTCTTTATTATGGTAAATCTGCCGGGTGCACTAGTGCTGTATTACACGGTTTCCAACTTGATAGCAGTTGCCCAACAGGGGCGTATACTAAAAGGGGATGCCGAAGAGATGATTGAAATCGCTGACAAAGCGGATGATTCAAAGCAGCACAAGAAAGCGACCGTAAAGGCTCGCCTAAAACAGGCCAAAGAGGGCAAGGAAGTGAATATTACTCGGATCAAAGCTAAGGAAACGGGCTTTAAAAAAGAGTAATGGAAGGAGAAAATATGGATAGAGAAGAATCAATACAATTCGCCCAAAAGTATCTGGAAGACCTATTGTCGTTTTTCGGTGCCAATATTACCGTTTCGTCGACTTGTGACGAGGATGTTATTGAATTGTCAGTGCCATCAAACGAGTTGAACAGTATATTTATAGGTCGCGGTGCCGAAACTTTACGCAGTTTGCAGTACATTGTCTCGACTGTTCTAAGGAACAACGAAGCGACTCTAACTAGGGTAAATATCGATATTGCTGATTACAAAAAGCAACGTGCCGAGCGTGTCGCCAGACAGGCGCACGAATGGATCGAAGAGGTTAGAAAAACCGGCGATTCCAAGATTTTGGATTTGAATGCAGCTGATAGGCGAATCGTTCATCAAGTTGCTAGCGAATATAGCGATGTCCGTACTTTTTCGGAAGGCGAAGGCAGGGACCGTAGGTTGACTATCGCTCAGGCCGCTTCTTAGTTTTTAACACGTCCATATATACGCCATAAGTCTGATTGGCCATACGTTCCCACGAATATTTTTTGAATTGGCTATAACCTTTTTTTATCAAATCGTTCCTTAGGTTTTTATCTGACAGCACCTTATCGATAGTATTTGCCATATCATCAACGCTGTTGGGGTCAAAATATAGAGCACCATCACCGTATACCTCCGGCAAACAGGTGGCATTGCTGCTGACGACCGGAGCACCCAACCCCATAGCTTCTAGTCCGGGTAGGCCGAACCCTTCCAAAAAGGAAGGAAAAACGTAACAAGCGCAGTTAGGATATAGCCATGCCAGGTCCGGATTGTAGACTCGACCCGGAAAATATATGTTTTTGAAATTATTATCGTTAAAATATGTTTCGTTCATTAGGACAGCTTTATCTTTGGGGTTTGCCAGCACTAATCCCAAATCAGGGTATTTAGCTAGTAGTTTTTGATGGGCTTCGCCTAACCGGCGAACGTTTTTATAACTGCTTTGTTTGCCGACGTACAGAATGAATTTCTTGAACGGAAGATTCATAGGTTTGGCTTCGTCGGGTTTGATATCGGCCGCTTCATAGGTGACGATTACTTTTTTTGCCTGGATTTTGGCAAACTCGACCAGTTCTTTCTTGGTGAATTCGGTAGGAGTGATTATTCGTGTGCTCTTGCGAGCTATCCGATAGAATAGCCACCGGCCAATCAGCTGTTTGATGTGATAAACCAGCCAGTTCTTGTCATCGTTATAAGTTTTTATTAGCGTTAGATCATGGAATGTCGTTACCGTCTTGCCTTTGTATAGTAGTGGTTGTTGAGGCATACAGAAATGGACTAGATCGGCGTTAAGACTATCAAGAAATGTTTTGAATTTGAACTGTTCGGCTGTGGAATAGTTGGGGATATTACAGAATTCAACCTTGAAGTTAGAGTTGGTCGGTTTCCAATAATCCTTATCTTTGGTCGGGATTAAAACTATGTATTCGTTCGTTTTGTCTATCTTTTGTAAATAGTGCAAAAGCCTCTCGACGTATCTACCCGTCGAAGAGTTAATTATTCTGGCATCTATGACGATTCTCGACATCCGTCAGTACCATGTTTTTTCTTCTTCGCCGGCCTCGATGGCAGCGTCCAGATCCTCGAATCCTAATCTTTGCTCCTCAGTTGTGAAGAGCCCGGTTCCCGGTCTGGCGCGTTTCAATACCTCGTCGACAATCTTTTTTGAAACGTTCGTGCCGTATATATTGCCGACAGATTTCATCTTTTTGTTATCCATCGCGCCTTCGATGATTTTGACTATGAAATCACTGTCAATAGGAGGGGCTAATACGTTTGATCCGGCTATGATAGTTTCGCCTCGATCCGTACCGAATCTAAGGGTGACACAAGGGACGCCAAGAACATTCAATTCCTCCTGCATACTGCCTGAGTCAATGACGGCAACAGGGCTCTTTAGCATTATTGCAACCATATCGCGGTGGAAGGTAACAGCTTCGGAATAAATGAAGGTTTTGGGATATTCTCTGACTAATCTGTCGATGTTTGCGCGTTTTTCATATTTATCAAGTGCGGCCTCAAAGGCGAACAGTGATATCAAGAATACCTTTTTGCCGGATTCGACTAATTTTTCCACAGTTTCGATAATTATTCGCAATCGGTTCTCGTCAAAAACGTTCTCACGGCGATGCATAAAGAAGATAATGAACCCACCATCCTTCATAATCGGGTATTTTTTGAATATCGTCGCTTTCTTTACTTCTTTTTTGCTTTTTTCGACGGCGTCTACAACCGAGTTGCCGACGACGGTTATCTTTTCTTTCGAGAAACCTTCGGATATTAGGAATTCTCTGTCCAGTTCGACAGGGGCGGCGTAAAAACCGGACGCCGATTCGCTCATACGCGTATCGACTTGTTCCGGATATGGCTCAAGACTGCCAAGTTCCAGGTTCGAACGGTCCTGAAGGGCTTTGTAGTAATCTTCCCAGACGAACCTGTCTTTTCTGAAATCATCGTAAAATTTATGGTAAACTTCACTTTTCGGCGTAAGTGTTCTGATGCCGGCTTCGACGTGGACACAGGCGACACGCTTTAGAATCGATCCCAAACCGATTGCAAGAGCGGTACTAGTGTCACCATGAATGTAAGGGATAGGCGTCTTGCCTCTTTCAAGTAGATACTCAAGAACCTCCCCGAAACGCTCGACCATCTGTGAAAGCTTGGCGTTCATATCACCACTGATACCCAAATGGATATCGATATCCAGGCCGAATTCTTCGGATACGCCGCCGCTGTAGCGGTAGTCATAGTGTTGATCGGTATGGCAAACCAAAACGAATTCGCCACGTTTTTTTAACTCGATGTATAAGGGAGCTTGTTTGACGATGTCCGGTTTGGTGGCGATTATTATGATGTGAACGATTTTTGACTTGGTTTCATCCAGTTTTTTGACGGTTTTTGGATTGATATAATTAAGCATTGTCTGATCTCTCTCGGAGTCCTTTCGAGTAACCTACGTTACAATATTCTTATAAAACCGTCACTATTATAACATTAACTGTCGGTCTTTTTGGCGTAGCTGTCAGCTACGATTTTTTTGATCTTCGTTACGAATAAACCGACATCAAAGCGCTTGGCTCGCATATTGATTAGCATTGGGTTGAACTCGGTTTTTTCAGCCCGCTTAATGGCGTTAACTAACGATTTTACGGTTTGATCTTCGAAAAGGATGCCAGTTTCACCGTCCTTGATGATATCCAAAGCACCACCTTTGCCGTAACTGATGACCGGAGCGCCACCAGCCATCGCTTCAACTTGAACGATGCCAAAATCTTCCATAGCTGGGAAAATATAACCGCGGGCGTGATTAAACGCGTCGGTAACGGCAACCGTATCATCAGGGAAAAACTGGACGGTCGGTCCGGCCATATCAACTAATTTCTGGTGCTCGCTGCCGGTACCGAACACTTTAAGCGGTATTCTCAACTCATTTGCGGCCGCGACCGCCAGATCTATACGCTTGTAAGGAATCTGGCGACTGTATGCCATGTAAAAATTACCACGCTTAGGTAGAGGCGCGGGGTTGAAGCGTTTGACGTCGACAGGGGGGTTAAGTACGATAGCTGGTTTCTTGTAGTATTTTTCGATTCTGGATTTTATTTCATTGCTGTTAGCAATAAATAAATCGATTTCTTGGGCGGCCTGATAGTCAGCCTTTTTCAGGGGAGGGACGAACAATGGCATCGCCATACGGATTAGCCAATTTAGCTTGCCGAATCCTGGGTTGCGGCGATACTCGTCATAATGGCTCCAATAATAACGGATTGGCGTATGGCAATAACAGATGTGTATTTGATTGGGGCGGGTCTTTTTGACTTGTTTGGATTCGGCGCTGCAACTGGAAAGGATGATGTCGTATTCGCTAAGGTCAAGTTTTTGAAAGGCTTTGACGCGCAGCATAGGGAATAGTTTGTGTAGATTCCTGAATCTTTTCGGTAGGTTTTGTAAATAAGTCGTGCGAACATCCAAGCCGTCAAACCAATCAAGTGTCTCGGGCGTGTAAACCGAAGTGTAAATCGGAGCCTTTGGGAAAGCTTGATGAAACGCTAAAACGACCCTTTCGGCGCCACCTCGGTTAGTCAGCCAATCGTGAACGATGGCTACTTTAGGCTCTTTTTTCGCAGGCATAATATTAGAATTATACCATCTTACGGATTGCTAGGCCGAAGCAAAGTCGCGTCGATTGGGTTCGTATTTGTCTTTGACTAATCCCCAGGCCTGTGCGGGATTGGCGCTCCAAAAGTCGGTATTGTTATACAGATTACATATATTGTCCGAATCTCTGCTAAGTTTAGTGCCATTCGTCGGTCTATCTTTTTCAGTGTAGGCGGTAAAGACTGTCGTACCGTTGGTCGATTCCGTATCAACGACAGCCATCTGCCCGTCAGCTGCGCGAGCGATAACGAAATGCTCTCTTGATACTGTCCTATTCAAATTTTCTTGGTGTGAGCGTCCGATTGCAACTGACTTATCGGGGCTGAGGTAATCCACGAACTCGGCGTTTTTGCCGGGAATATGTTTGGTGATAATCGATTCGACGGAATATTCGTGAGCGTATTTGCCGATAGTCGAAAATACCTCGACGACCGAAAAAAATTCACTGCCCGCCTGAACGATACCTCTTAGTCTTTGGACGGTCCTGTATTTTTCGTCTTCGCAGCGGGCCATCGACTGACCGTTAATGGATATTTCGTAAATTTGGTGAGGTTTTAGTTCACAGCTTTTATAACGCTCGCCTAAGCCTTTTGATATCATCTCGGGCGATTCATTTTGTTCTGGAAATGGTTGGTGGTTTATTTCTTGAGGCATATTTGTTTTAGTTAGATATACTAATACATTAGCATATTATTTGCTTTTTGTACATATTATTTTTAACTATTCTTGGATAATGAAGACGAATTTACGGTAAAGTAGATAATTCCAAACCATCGTTACACCGGCAGCGAGCGATTTACCGAAAAACAACAAGATATAGTTGTTAATTGACAAAGATTTGGTAATGCATACGAAACCTTCGATAATAAAGGGTTGGATAACCCAAAGTCCAAAAAGGGTAATGATCAGGAATTTGATGATTTGCGTATGGTCTGTTTTGGTTTCATTTTTGAAAGAATATTTCTTGTTCATAAAAAAACTGAATGTCAGGGCGGTTGACGTCGAAATGTAGTTGCTGACGAGCGAACCGAGTCCCAGTGAAACCGAAGCGAATAGAACGCCGTAATCGATTAACGTATTCAAAACGCCTACCGTAGCGAACCGAGTCTTGTCACTGTGATTTTTTATCGGACTTGTTATGATGATACTCCTCGACGAAATATAATGGTCGACCTTTGGTTTCTATGAATATTCGGCCGATATATTCACCGATTATACCTAGTGACAGCAGTTGGATGCCACCTAAAAATAGAATAACGGCCATCAGGGACGGGTAACCGGCGACCGGATCTCCGAACATCAAGGTCTTGATAATGATTACCACGATAAATACAAAGGCGGCTAGTGATATAATAACGCCCACTACTGAAGAAAGACGCAGGGGAGCGGTCGTGAAGGAGGTGATTCCGTCAATCGCCAGATTTATCAGTCTCAAATAATTCCACTTGGTTTCGCCGGCAGCTCGAGGGTCGCGTTTGTAGGTAATTTCTTTTTTGCGGTAGCCGATCCAACTGAACATACCTTTGGTGTAGCGCTGTGATTCACGTAATTGTTTTAATGCTTCGACGCAACGCCTGTCAAGCAAGCGGAAGTCACCAGTGTCGATTTGAATGGGAATATGTGTTGACTTTTGGAGTATGCGATAGAAAAGCCCGGAACTGGCTTTTTTAATTATGGTTTCGCCCTCGCGGCTGACTCGTCGGGCATAGACGTCATCATAGCCTTCTTGCCAGTATTTGATCATTTCAGGTATAAGTTCCGGCGGGTCCTGCAAATCGGCGTCGATGATGACCGTGGCATCACCGGTAACGTGATCTAAACCGGCAATCATAGCGATTTCTTTGCCGAAGTTACGCGACAGGTTGACGTAAGCGACGCGATGGTCGGTTTTGGCGAAACCCTTGATTAATTCAAGGGTTTTGTCACGGCTGCCGTCGTTCACGAACAAGAATTCAAAATCGTATGATTTGTTGTCGTTGGCCAGTTTGCCTAATCGGTGATAGAGGGGCTCTAGTACAGCCTCTTCGTTATATGCGGGGATAAGTATACTGATCTTTTTCATCAGTACTAGTATACCACTGTAGTTAGTTGATAATTATTAAAGTATTACGTATTACGTCCGACCGGATGTAATA
>CAYQOL010000024.1:0-10060 GCA_964419165.1 uncultured Saccharimonas sp. (SeqCode) | reverse complement strand
CATCTTAATACACAGGCGTTATCAATTGATAACGCCTTTTCTTTTTGGATTAATTCTAACGGAAGACATATAATGGATATAGGTAGAAACTTAATAAAATCAAGGTTGTTATGACGGAAGAAGCGCAATGTTGTCCAAAGTTCGACCCAAGCGGTTGGGACGATAAAGTTTTCGAGTGGAAAGATAAAAAATTCGTAAAAGCGGGTGTCAAAACTTTTATGTTTATGCCAATAGGTTTCGGAAAAGTTATCGCTAAATTACAGGAAAAAGTTGAAAAAGCCGGTGCGACGATGCCTGATTATCTTTGTTTGTCGGATCATACCTCAAAATGGAATATGGATATATATTTGGCCGTCGACAAAGAGGTTGATGGTGTCGAAAATGCTACTATTAGTGGAAAATTCTACTCGAAAGTATACGAAGGAAATTTTCAAGATACCGGTAAGTGGACTGAAGATTTTAAAAAAGCTGCCGAAACCAAAAGTTACCAGCCTAAAAAGTGGTATATGTGGTACACGACCTGTCCGAAATGCGCAAAAAAATACGGCAAAAACTACGTAGTTATAATCGCTGAAATTTAATTATTCTTAAGATTGATGTTTTTTACGGCGAGAAGTGGGACTATTTCTGAAGTAAAATATTGATCCGAATTGGATAATCAGCGCTATTACATAAACTGCCGCTACACCCCAGTCTGAACTCATACCAAGTGATAATTGATTTATTGATGAACCTACGCACCAATATATTGGCCAAATAGTGAATATGTTTTTTGTCAAAGCGAATGACGAGGCTAGTACTAAATAGACTGGGAAAAGGTTGATGAGCCCTTCTGGTGTAACGCTGCCGACTTGATACATCAAGAAACTTGCCGCTGCCAAGAATATTGCCGGAATAATTCCGAGCACTTTTTCATATCTGGTTTGTAGCCAACCGAATACAAAAAAAGGCTCCCAAAATATCAAAGCGCTCGATATGAAAGTTGGCAACAGAAATGCCCAACCGAGCTCGTTAATATATGGTATCAAATCAAAACCTCTCCATATGGCAATCCCCAAGCTGATTATCAAACTTGCGAACAGATATTTTTTCGTTATCCCTAATTCTGATAACGATTGTTTTCTGCAAGATTTTATCCACCAAATTGGGAATATGACTGCCATGAAAGTAGTCGTAAGTAAGACGAATAGGAATATCTGTGAAATCAGACTGTCGTAATACCACTTTATTTCCATAACTCCGTAACAAGAAGCCCACATGATGAATAAAGTAGCGAAAGCTACAATAATATCGATGTCCGGTTCCCACTTGAATAATTTCGTTCCACGCATCCGTTCTTTTACATAAGACTTGAACATACTAATCCTTTTTATTATATTTAATTATTATTTTACTTATGTTTAGAGCTTTTTGCTATAATTCATTTTAGGTATGTTTAAATTATACGTTCAAAAAAAGTTAGAAAAGTATGTCCGCAAGTATTTCAAAAAGCACCCGGACGTCAGATTAGTCGCGGTTGCCGGGAGTGTAGGCAAGACCAGCACTAAAGTTGCCATTGCGACGGTGCTTTCGCAGCGTTTTCGGGTACGGCTTCATGAAGGTAATTTCAATGCGATAATTAGTACGCCTACGGCGGTGTTAGGTATTGAATATCCTGAAAATATTCGCAGTATCAGACAGTGGCTTGCAGTGTTTCGTGCTGCACGCAAGCGGATAAAATCACCAACGGACGTGGATATAATCGTTCAGGAGCTAGGTTCGGATCGGATAGGTGAAACCAAGCATTTTGGAACTTATCTTAAACCAGACATTGGTATCGTAACTTCAGTATCTCCTGAGCATATGGAATTTTTCAAAACTATTGAAAATGTGGCCATAGAAGAATTGACGGTCGCGAATTTCTCCAAACAAGCTATTATTAATCGTGAAGATATTGACGGCAAATTTGCAAAATATTTGACCAACGTGAATATGAATACTTACGGTACTAGCTCTATCGCTGAATATAATTTCATAAGTTCGGATTATTCAATTGAAAAAGGTCACAAAGGACAATTCAGTTGCCCTGAATTTAGCGACCCGATTTCGGTGGAGATTCATGTATATGGTGAGCACTCTATCAGACCGGCGATTGCAGCCGCCGCGGTAGCCGCTAAATTCGAAATGAGCCCGTCCGAAATCGCCAGTGGTCTGTCAAAAATCCGTCCACAACCCGGTAGAATGAATGTCTTAAGGGGTGTAAACAAATCGATAATTATTGATGATACGTATAATTCGAGCCCTTTGGCGGCTGAAATGGCGCTCAGGGAGCTGTATAAAATTTCAGTTCCTCAGCGTATCGCGGTACTCGGTAGTATGAACGAGCTTGGCGATGTGTCGGCTGACGAACATAAGAAACTAGGTGATATGTGTGATATGAACGAACTATCTTGGGTCGTTACTGTCGGTGACGAAGCTGAAAAATATTTGGCACCGGCTGCAAAAGCTAAGGGTTGCCAAGTCCGCTGCTTCAAAACATCCATCCAAGCCGGTACGTTCGTCAAAAGTGTCATTGAAGAAGGTGCTGCTGTTCTTTTCAAGGGTTCGCAAGGTGATATTTTCTTGGAGGAAGCGGTTAAAATTATGCTACATTCTACCGAAGACGAAAAACAACTGGTCCGTCAATCTGCGACGTGGATCGACAGAAAAAAGCAATTTTTTGACCAATTCAAAGACTGATTTAGTGCGCTATGCTAGCCGAAAAGCTTATGTTAAACTTAGTTTATAATTTTATGGCAGAATAAAGGAAAAATATGCCCGAAGAACAAACAAACGATCAAAATCAAAAAATCAACGATATAATCACTCCATCCAATAATCAGGGCCAGACTCCTGGGAGTGACGGTGCACCACAAACCAATCTGCCGAATCAATCACTAAACGCTCAAGCTTCTACTTTTTCATCATCTGAGTATGATCCGGTAAATCAAAATATTCCCGTAATCCAACCGCTTACATTGGATTCCCTGCCGCCCTCAAATGGACCAAAAAACGACATTCAACCACCAACTTCGTCGGATCAAACAATTTCAAACGATTCTGGACCGGTTTCGGCATCGTCTGCTAGTAGTCCGATAATGAACTCGGAGGCATTGTCGGATAATACGTCGTCGACCGGTACGGCTATTGCGACCGCCCCAGTTATCGCAAGCGGTAATGCTTCGTCGAAACCTCGCAAAATCAGTAAAAAATTATTAGTTAGCATAATCGCATTGATTGCCGTTTTTGTTCTGGGCGGTTCTGCGTATGCAGCGTATGTTTGGTATGAGAACCCTCAGAAAGTATTGACCGATTCCATCTTGAACACTTTAACCGCAAAGACGTCGATATACTCGGCTACATTAACAATCGAAGAAAGTAGCGCTGGGAAAGCTACGGTCGATATTACGTCAAAAGTATCGGCAGATTCGATTGTTAGCCTCGAAGCCAGATTGACTTATTCGGTTCAGGATGAAACTTTTTCGATAAAGGGTGCCGTCCAAAATGATAGCGACGGCAACTTGTATGTAAAATTCGAGCAGTTGACTGACTTGGTTACGAAAGTCAAAAGTACGCTTGCTACGGAAATCAGTTCATATCCAAAAACGACATTGGCTGTGGAAAGCTTCGTCGAGAAAATCAATGGCAAATGGATTAAAATATCGGCATCCGACTTAGCGACCTATAGCAGCGATGCATCCGAAGCCCAGACTTGCACGAACGACGTCATTGATAAATTCCAGGGTGACGTAACACAAATCAAGGAAGTTACTGATTTGTATCAGGATAATCAATTCATCATCATCGATAAACAAGTCGGTTTGAAGGATGGTAAATATGATTTTATGATAAAGAATGACAAAGAAAAAACCAGGAGTTTTATCAAAGGCCTTCAGGATACCAAGATTTATAAGGCGCTTCATGATTGTGACGGTAGTCTTACACTAAGCAGCAGTGATGTTCTTCCGGACACGGAACTTGATAATAACGGTACCGTTGAAATATGGATCGATATGTGGAGCCACCAAATATCCAAAATTGACGTCGAGTCCAAAACTGGTGGCACAAAGACATCGTTGATAATCAACCCTCAGTTTAATCAGGATTTCAAAATTAGCACGCCTACGGATTCGGTTACCTTGAAGCAGTTGGAAGAATATATAAACGAAGTTACTGACGCTTTTTCTGAAGATATGAATGATTATTATTCAGATTATGATTTTAATTACGATTTAACTCAGTAATATTTGTTGGTATAGTGTTATCGGTTCTAGTATCGGATATCTTTATCTGTTATACTTACTACTGTTATGAAGCGCTATAATCCATCCGAAATCGAGCCTAAGTGGCAGCAGATTTGGGAAGACCGAAAAGTCAACCAAGTCATTATTGATAAATCCAAAACCAAGATGTTCGTATCAGGTATGTTCCCTTACCCAAGCGGCGCGGGAATGCATACGGGGCATGCTTTCAGTTATTCTATAGTTGATGCGATTGCTCGTTTTTACCGTCAGCACGGTTGTAATGTTTTGAACCCGATGGGTTGGGACACATTTGGTTTGCCTGCCGAAAACTACGCTATCAAAACCGGCACGGCACCCGCCGTCGTTACTGCCGAGAATATCGCCAATTTCCGTAAGCAATTCAATCGTATGGGCGTTTCGATAGACTGGTCGCGCGAAATCAATACGTCAGATCCAGAATATTATCGATGGACGCAATGGATATTTGCTAAGTTCTTCGAAAAAGGGCTGGCATATCAAGACGAATCATTGCAATGGTGGTGCCCGGTTGACAAAACGGTCCTAGCTAACGAACAGGTCGAAGGTGGCAAATGTTGGCGCTGCGGCACGCAAGTCGAAAAGAAATCGATGAAACAGTGGTTTTTCAAGATTACTGATTATGCCGATGCCTTGCTCGACGAAATACCGGATTTGGATTGGCCGGAAAAAATCAAGGTCGCTCAGACGAATTGGATAGGTAAATCTCAAGGTGCCGAAGTCGATTTCAAAATTGACGGATTTGACGAAAAAATCACCGTATTTACGACTCGTCCGGATACGCTTTTCGGCGCAACTTTTATAGTACTCGCACCTGAACACCCGTTGATTAGTAAGATTACATCCGACGGATACAAAGAGTCGATCACTAGTTATGTTAAAAAATCCACTCAAAAGTCCGATATCGAACGAATGGAAGAAAACCGCGAAAAGACAGGTGTTTTTACGGGCAGTTACGCCATCAACCCCGTCAATGAAGAGAAAATACCAATCTGGATAGCCGATTACGTGCTGATCGGTTACGGCACTGGCGCCATTATGGCCGTACCGGCACACGACGAACGCGATTATACTTTTGCGGAGAAATTTGTTTTGCCGATAATTGAGGTAATAAAAAGGTCTGAATGTAAAAATCAAGAAAGTATTTATGTCGGTGAAGGAAAGCTGATTAATTCAGGCAGCTTCGACGGTATGTCGTCATCCGATGCTCGCGAGAAAATCGTCGACTGGCTGGAAGAAAACAAAATCGGCAAGCAAAAAACCACCTACAAAATGCACGACTGGCTAATTAGTCGTCAACGCTATTGGGGCGCGCCTATTCCTATTATTCACTGTGACAAGTGCGGCGCCGTTGCCGTTCCTGACGATCAGTTACCGGTCTTGTTGCCGAAAGTCGACGACTACGCGCCGAAAGGTGACGGCAAATCGGTTCTTGCTAGGGCGGAGGATTGGATTAATACGACTTGTCCGAAATGCGGCGGTCTGGCCAAGCGTGAAACTGACACTATGGATGGCTATGCATGCAGTAGTTGGTACTTAATACGTTATGCCGATCCGAATAACGACAAACAGGCTTGGTCGCCTGAAGCCGCTAATTATTGGTGTCCGGTCGATTATTACGTCGGCGGCGATCACGCCGTGGCTCATCTATTATATTTCCGTTTCTGGACTCATGTTTTTCACAGTATGGGTTTGACTGAATTCAAAGAACCGGTCAAAAAACTGGTCTATCACGGTTATATCAATGCTGAGGACGGTTCGAAAATGAGCAAAAGCAAAGGAAATGTCGTTGATCCGCTTGATGTCATCGACCAAGGCTACGGTGCCGACGCTCTTCGCACTTACGTCTTGTTTATGGGCCCTATCGAATTGGATTCTTCATGGAATTCCCGAAGTATAGCTGGTGTTTATCGCTTCTTGAACCGTATTTGGGTGTTGACGCAGGAATATCTGCAGTCGGATAAAAAATATTCAGATAACGACGACGCAATTATCAGGCTCAGACACAAGACGACGCGCAAAGTCACCGAAGATTATCATAAATTATGTTTCAATACCGCTATTTCAGCGTTGATGGAATATACGAATGAACTCTATAAATTAAAGGTAAACGGTTTTTCCGATATTGTCTGGCGCGACGCGTTACAAGCCTTGATTCAATTAGTTGCGCCGTTTGCGCCACATATGGCTGACGAGTTATGGCAACAGCTTGGCAATGATAAGTTGGTTCAAGATAGTTTCTGGCCGGAATGGGACGACAAATTGATTATAGATGAGAAAACAACTATCGTAATTCAGGTTAATGGCAAATTGCGCGCCAAGCTGGAAGTTAACAAAGACGCTACAGAAGAAGAAATCAAAAAAATAGCCCTTGAAGACGCCAATGTCAAAAAATTTGTAGCTCAAAAAGAACCGACCAAGGTCATTTTTGTCCCGGGTCGGCTGATAAATATTGTCGTATAGTTATTAATCTTTGCTTTCAGATTCGGTAACGTTGACTTCTTGCGGAACGTAGACGGTTTCGCCTGCTTGGGGTAATTTATTATTGCCAAGCGTACCTGCGTTTTCCGGCATATCTTCTATGTATTCTCCTACGATATGAAGATTGCTGGGATTTACGTCATTGATGTTATCGATTTGATAGGCAATAGCGTTCATACCATCGCCCTCCTCTATATTGTAAGGTTTGATTTCTTTCGAAAAAGTCATTATCTGACCGTCAATCGATTCGATACTGTTGCTGCCCGTAAACTTATACTCTTGGCTAATTTCGGTATTCGGCTTGGTTACTTTTTCGTAAACGGAATGTGCGCCGACGATACCTCCAACAAGCAAACATACTCCGACGGCTGCGGCACCAATGCGACGATAAAGAAAATTAGGGCCTTCATTGCTTTTTTCATTTGACTTTTTTAATGCATAAACTGATTCGATTTTATTAGTGTTTGATTTTATCGTACTCATAGTCGCTACTATAACACTAATGCTAAAAAAATGCAAGTATATTAACATAAGCACTTGAGTAATCAGCCTTTTTTAGTTATAATACAGCTAAGTTTTATCATATAACCGAAAAAGGAGTTCTTTTAATGGGACAACCAAAAAAACAAAGCAGCCCGCGTAAAACCGGCTTGCGACGTAGCCATTTACGTTTGGATTTGGCGCGCCGTGTTAATAAAAAATCACCTGTAAAAGTACGTACTACTCGCCGTGAATCCGGCAAAGCGCTCGCGAAATAAGCGGGTTATAAGTTAACACTTGAAATATTAAAAAGAAAGAATCAAGACGCTATGGCATCAAATCGCCACCTCGGTCGCATCGTTGCTCTACAGACTTTATACGAATATGAATTTCGTGTGCAGTCCAATGACGCGACGGCGAATATCGACGACATTTTATCCCGCAATCTGGAGCGATACGAGGCTACTATCGAGGACAAGGATTTCGTAAAGAATCTTGTGAAAGGCGTTCTATCAGAACAGACCGATTTGGATGGGCAAATCCAACCAATTGCACCGGATTGGCCGATAGAACAGATTTCACGAATTGATAGAAATGTCCTGAGGATCGGGATGTACGAACTATTGCATCAAGCAAAAAACGTACCACCGAAAGTCGCTATCAATGAGGCGGTTGAACTGGCGAAAGCGTTTGGTTCTGATAACTCAAGCAAGTTTATAAACGGGGTGTTAGGCACCGCGTTTCGTACGCTTGTGGAGGATACGACCGATGGCAATACCAAGGTTCGACAGGATTAAGAAATATTTTGGCGGCAAAAAAAATCAGATCCAAGAAATAGTCCGAGAACCGACCGCAGGTGGTATTATTTTTCGCCATGGAGCGGGCGGTGAACTTGAAATTTTATTGATTCAGGACGGCAAGGATCGTTGGACGATTCCGAAAGGTCACATCGAAGAAGGTGAATCAGCTCAGGATACAACTAGACGTGAGATAGGCGAAGAAGTGGGACTAACTGATATCGACGTGTTAAGCTGGTTGGGTAAGATTCACTTCCGCTATCGAAGACTGGATAGGCTAGTCTTGATTACAACCCAGATATATTTAGTTAAAGCTAATGGCAACACTGATGCAATTAAAAAGGAAGAGTGGATGCATGGTATTAAATGGTTCAAATTCGACGAAGCATTGGATGCTATCGAATACGAGGATATCGGTAAGTTGATGCTACTAGCTAAGAAAAGGATTAGACAGGAGAAATTATGAGTGGGATGCAAATAGCACCATATCAAAACTTTGCGAAAGATAAACTGGGCTTTGAATTCAAAGATATACAGTTGTTAGTCACTGCGTTGACTCATCGCAGTTATGTCAATGAGCACAAGAAAAGCGTGCGCGAGCATAATGAGCGTTTGGAATTTTTGGGTGACGCGGTTTTGGAATTGGTTGTTACGGAATATCTATTCAAAAACTATTCCGAGCCGGAAGGAATTCTGACTAGTTGGAGAGCGGCATTGGTAAGAACCGAAAGTATCGGCGCTGCTGGTATTAAATTGGGCTATGAACCGTTAGTTAGGATGAGCCGTGGCGAAAAACACGGTGGTGAAAGGGCGCGCCAACAAATACTGGCTAATGCTTTTGAAGCAGTGACAGGTGCAATCTATTTGGAACGTGGTTATGACGATGCGTCCGACTTTATTCATAAATACATCATCGTAAAACTTGACGGAGTGTTGAAATCGGGCAGTTGGCGTGATGCCAAGTCGCATTTACAGGAGGTTTCTCAACGTATCGACAGTCAAACCCCGCAGTATCGGGTGATCGAAGAAACTGGCCCGGATCATGACAAGATATTTAAACTCGGCGTCTATGTCGGTGATAGGCTGATGGGCGTAGGTGTCGGTCCCAGTAAACAGATCGCTCAGCAACAAGCCGCCCGCGCCGCACTGGATGAATACGATAAATCCGGTTTAAGCGTCAATTAAAAAACCGCGGGTAAACCCGCGGTTTTAATCTGAGATAATTCTAGTATTTATGCAAATTTTTAACAATCTCCCGTGCAGTCGCTATATCCTCAGTGGATGTGAAGTCATAAATGTTGCCATATAGGCAACAAATGGTACCGTCGCCGTTATCAATTCCCGGCAAGAATTCTCCTCCGGTCTTTGTATATACGCCGATGCTACCAACGTTGTCATTTATTAAGTCTGTTTGGACAGACCAAATATTGCCGTAGTTATTGTCGCAATAATACGACTCATCCAGACTGGCCTTGTAAACTTGATGGACATATTCTTTTGGTACGTTCGAATAGTAGGTGATAACCGTACCACTCGGGCTCATTAATGAGCCTACCTTTACGATATTATTACCAAGTTCCGGAATCTGACAATAGCCGATATTGGATAACCAGTTCGTAGGGATGCAGAAACTGGTCCGCACTGATCCATCAGAGTAGAAATCCCAAACCTGAGATTTAGTCTCACTGATCTGAACAGCCTGGACTTTTTCGATATGTGCAACGGACAAATAGACCGCTGCGACCATGAATACCATAAAAACTGCCAATAATAGACCGGTTTTTTTCTTCAAAATACTCACTCCGCTCTTTAATAATTTTATGTATGTAAAGTTATAATAAAGGCATCAGCCTATCGTTGTCGTTAGTAATCTCAGATTTAAGGTACTAACAAGTATAAAACCCATCAGTAACTATATTGTAACACAAAAGGCACAAAAAATCAATAAAACAAAATATTTCAAAAGCTTGCTCTTTCTTGTTTAGCTATTTAAAAACACAGAAT
>CAYQOL010000023.1:7057-10333 GCA_964419165.1 uncultured Saccharimonas sp. (SeqCode) | reverse complement strand
AGCGTCGGCTTGCGGAGCCGAAGGTCGTAGGTTCGAATCCTGCCGGGTGTACCATTCTACTTCGCTAAAGCTTCGTAGAATCCAACGATTCTGCAAAGATATTAGCAAACTAGAATGGTAATGTGTTTGCATAGAATGCCATACGTAGCCTTGTGCGAAGTATGGTCTATATTACGTATGGCACTATTTTAAGGTATTATTAAGTTATGTATTATGTATATATCTTGAAAAGCATATCTCATGATCAAACATACGTAGGTTATACGAAAAATCTAAAATCAAGATTTGCCGATCATAATTACGGCCGCAGCAAACATACGAGTAAATACAAGCCATGGGAATTGGCGTCATATTACGCGTTTAGCAGTGAGTCTAAAGCAAGATCTTTCGAAGAATATCTAAAAACAGGTTCTGGAATAGCCTTTATGAAAAAACATTTAATCTAGTTTGATTGGTAAATTAATCACGCTCGTAATTTGATTTGAGGTCGGAGGTGAGACCCGCAAGTCTGCGGGTCGCAAGGTTAATTCTTTTCCCTAATCTTGACATTGTCGGCCATTATTAATTATTATTCAAACTAAATTAATCAGATAATGGGTGGTGGAGAATAATTATGGACAAAAAAGAACTATCACCCAGTAATGACGATTGGGTAGAAGGTATTGCTGATCAGTTTACCGGCATACGGAAATTAGTTGAGTCAGTATTCGTCAATAACGAAGAATACGCTAAGTTTCACAAGTTATTAAATAACGGAGAAAATTTTTCAGAAGAGCTAATCAAACCCGTAATCGACCAAATCAATAGCGAACAAATTGATACGTTCAGAAAACTTGTAAAAGCCGGCGAAACGGCTCCATACGAAGAGCTAGAAAAAAGAAGGGGGCTGCTTTCCGTTGAAATGGGCAGTCTAGCATCCGAAATCACGCTCGGCAGCGAACTATTAAAAAATAATCAAGCCGAATTAGAACATCAATCAAAACAAATACTGAGATGTATGCCAAGAGCCGCCGCTGTATTGGGTCAAGCAGTCACCAACTCGCAAGTATCACTTGTTATGGAACAGCAAAAGCGCGAGCAGTTGATGAGTGATTTGAGAGAAGAGGAAGATAGACTTAGACAAATATTCGAATACGCCGCAAAACAGTGGCCCATCCCTATCGTTCTATCCCAAAAGAATACAACCGTTAGCGACCACGAAACAGACGACGGAATTGCTGCCATCAGAGTAGTCAAAGAGAATCTTACCTACGAACATCTTGCAGAAATAAACGAAACGACGGAACCAACGGTTCATCTTGAAAAGTCTAAAAAAGCTAACTACGTAAACGCAAGCAAACCAATAGCAGAATTATTGTCAAGTATGCCCGACTCGCTGCTTTCTTATAAAGAATTGGCGGAAATGGTTTACGGAGCGGACGAAAAAGCATACAGAAAGATCCAGCAATTATTATCAAAGTACTTCAATGGTAAAAATCCGGTTATGGATAAAATATTAAAAGAGAACGGCATAATAATAGAACGGGTAAAACAGACGTCCGAACGAGATATCGCCACCAAGGCCCCAGGCAAAAGCCCATCGCTCATCAGCGTCAAATTAGACCAAAATATTGAGAATATTGACAAAGAACCGTTCGCAATAACCAGCCCAAGTTCATAAAATTAAATACAAAAGTAAAATTCCATCCACATAAAACGTTAGCTTAATAACCACCTCTTTGGTATAATTACGTATCAAAGAGGTGTTTGTATTGGGGAAATTTATTAAATACAAAACTAAAAAATTTTTGGCCGCAAAAAAAATCGGCAAGTTTTTAAAATTATGTCTGGTCAAATTCGCTAGATACGCGTTACTATTAACTAATAAAATCGTTGTATTATCGACACCTTACTTGAAAAAAATTGGCAGGTATTTGGCTTCGACCATAAAAAAATCCGGCAAATATCTATTGATATTTACAAAGAAGGCGGCACGACGTCTTAGCCCATATTTGAAAAAAATGGCCAAATCCTATGTCAAATATCATTTCAAAATAGCCGACAAAATCCATCACTACGTCATACGAAAACCCCATCAGCATTTTTTGAAAAAATGGAAATGGTACGAAAAATGGCACGGTTGGAAATTCCACCCGCACGTGCACTATGCAGTACTAGCAGCCTATTTGTTCGTAGTCTGCGCAAACGTAGTATTCTACCACAACCAAGCAATTTTCGCGGCTGACGTCTCAAACACTTGGGATTTTTCTAACCAATCTGACTACGTCTTTGATCCAAACGCAATTGAAACCGAAGAAACCAGCGCTAGGCTGAAAGCTCAAAATTACGCCAATGACGAAAACACTATAGCCCTATACCATCTGGATGAATCGGATGGAAATATCGCCGATGACAGTTCCAGTAATAACAACGATGGTAACGTTTCAAACGCAACGTTTGGAGCAGGGAATCTAAATAACGGCTTGACTCTCGATGGAACAACTTCTAAAATATCAGTCCCCGACTCTTCTTCGCTTTCTCTTTCCCAGTCAAATACCCTTGAAGCATGGACAAAATTAGACAGTCCTTTTTCTGCCGGCAGTACGTCACAAAGACAAATCATTTTCGATAAGGGCGATTACCAGCTTTATTACGACAATGAAACCGGCAAACTGACATACGAAATGGCTGATAATTCAGCCAACTCTTGGTCGCAGGTCGGTGGAAATGATTTAAATAATGGCTGGGACTTGAATGGCAAAAGGTCAGTAAACACAATGACCAAGATGGGATCCGAAATATATGCCGGTATTGGAGTAGACATAGGAGATGCTGAAGTCTGGAAATGGAACGGTACTTCTTGGTCCTTAATCGGCGGAGGGGCGCAAGCTATCAATAACAGCTGGGAAGCCCAAACATACGAAGGTGTATATTCGCTTGCGACCGACGGAACGAACATTTATGCCGGTCTGGGCGTCACAGCCGGAGATGCTGAAGTCTGGAAATGGAACGGTACTTCTTGGTCCAAGATTGGCGGTGACAGCTTGAATAGCGGCTGGACTAATTATTCAGAACAGATATGGACTATGGATTACTACGGTGGCAATCTGTATGCCGGTATAGGATCGTCAGCAAACGACGCCGAAGTGTGGAAATGGAACGGTACTTCTTGGTCCAAGATTGGCGGTGACAGCTTGAATAGCGGCTGGACTACGAATTACGAAATCGTCGGAGCGCTTACGAACGATGGTTCTAATCTATATGCAGGCCTAGGAACGACCGCCGGAGATAGTGAAG
>CAYQOL010000023.1:0-6957 GCA_964419165.1 uncultured Saccharimonas sp. (SeqCode) | reverse complement strand
AACGATGGTTCTAATCTATATGCAGGCCTAGGAACGACCGCCGGAGATAGTGAAGTGTGGCGGTGGAACGGTAGCACTTGGATGAAAATTGGCGGTGACAGCATAAATAGCAGTTGGGACACAACAATAGAAACGGTCAGGTCATTGCGCTATTTCGGCAATAAACTTTATGCTGGCCTTGGCGACAGTGCCGGTGACGCGGACGTCTGGGTATGGGGCGGGACGTCATGGTCTCAAATTGGCGGTGATGGCCTAAATAGCGGTTGGGCGGCCTCAACATACGAACAAGTATCCTCGTTTGCATATGACGATACTAATATTTATGCTGGGCTTGGAACCAGTAACGGTGATGGTGAGGTATGGAAGTGGAACGGTAGCACTTGGGTGAAAATCGGTGGTGATGGATTAGATAACAGCTGGGCGACCGCATGGGGTGACGCGATTAATACAATGGTATGGGATGGCACTAAATTATTCGCCGGCACGTACGACTCCGCTGGTTCAGGTTGGACTTATATATGGGACGGCGCAACGTGGACCATTAATGGTGGCAATAATGTAAATAATAGTTGGGGCGTTTACAATATCGCCGCTGTCCAAGTTATGCAAACTGTGGGCGATTATTTATATGCTGGCCTTGGAAACACCGCCGGTCTAGCGGAAATATGGCGCTTTGACGGATCAAATTGGTCCATTATCGGCGGTCAGGGAATCAACAATAGCTGGAATCCTAATGTATACGAACAAGTACTAAGTATGGCCAGCTATAAAGGAAAACTGATAGTCGGATTAGGAACGACAGCCAGCTCCACAGACAGTGACGGTGAAGTTTGGTCATGGAACGGTTCGACATGGACGAAAATCGGTGGTGACGGCCTGAATAGCAGTTGGACTCTGGCAAGCCATTACGGAGAAGTTGATGCCTTGGCCGCCGATGACACATATTTGTACGCAGGCCTTGGCGCCGCTGCAAACGACGGCGAAGTATGGCGTTACAACGGTGAAAGTTGGTCGAAGATCGGTGGTGACAGCTTGAATGGCGGTTGGACAAATTATGCGGAACGTGTGCTTTCTTTGGCACTTTATAACGACAACTTGGTGGCTGGTCTTGGATCAAGTACTGGAGACGGTGAACTATGGAGTTGGAACGGTAGCAGCTGGACGAAAATCGGTGGTGACGGAGTATCTGGAAGTTGGAGTACTTCAATATACCAAGAAGTGGAATCATTAATAACATACAGTGGTGACTTGTACGCCGGGATGGGTAACGTTGCCGGTGCGGCTACACTTTGGAAATATGACGGTTCGATATGGACGAAAATCGGTGGTGATAATATCAATGACAGCTGGACATCGGTGACCTACGAAAAACTAAAAACCCTCGTCGTTTATGACGGAGCAATATTTGCTGGACTCGGCAATAATACAGGTGACAGCGAAGTCTGGAGACTAAGTGATGGGGCTTGGGTAAAAATTGCCGGGAACGGTTATAACTATGGCTGGTCAAGCGCAGTGGAAGAAGTCGAGTCATTTAGCCCTTACAAAGGCAAATTATATGCCGGCACGGGGCTTAATGGCAATGCAGACGGTAACGTATGGGCTTGGGGTAATAACGCTTTCTTGCAGAGCTCGACAGACAGTTTCGATACGAATTGGCATCATATCGCAGCGACTTACGACGGAGCAAATATGAAAATTTACATTGATGGCACTAATGTTGCTTCCAAGACCGTTAATATAACTATGCCCGATAGCAACAGACCGCTTCTAATCGGAACGTCTTATGCTGGTAGAGAATACGGCAAAGCACAAGGCTACTTCAAGGGCAAAATAGACGAGTTGCGAATCAGCAATGTCGCGCGGAGCAGTTTCACAACTAAACCGTATAGCAATTCCAAACAGACGATTTCATTAGCTAACGCCGCTTTCACTTCCGGATTACAATCTTATGCCAGTTTCAGCACCAGCGAAACGGTAAATGGCGGGTCCGTTTCATATCGGCTTAGTGACGACGATGGCGAATCGTGGAAATATTGGGACGATGAAGGCTGGGTGCTATCAGCTTCAACAGATGAAGCCAATACTGAGACAGAGATAAATGATAACATTACGTCCTTCCCGATAACATTCGACGGCGTAAAATGGCAGGCAATACTAAGTGGAGACGGCAATCAACAAGTAACCTTAAACTCCGTAACTATAGAGGCGGATTCCGATTTGGTCGCACCTGAGACTAACGCCAGTAATATCGTCGCATACAAAACTAATGGTGGCGCAGAAATAGGGCTGAACGATTGGACGAACGGCGGATCACCTTATTTCAGCTGGGATCCGGGCAGCGACGTCGGTTCAGGAATATTAGGATATTGTCTGTATATAGGTCTGGACGATTCGGCCAACCCAGTAACAACCAAGGGGCTTTTCGGCAACAGTCCGATTGATGCCGGTGGCAATTGTCAATTCGCGACCAGTAGTACGTCAATCGATTTAGCGACAGCTGGAGCACTCGCCTCTCCCCTTACCACGTCCAACGATCCTTATTATTTAGTAATAAAAGCAATCGACAAGGCTGGCAACGTTTATCCCACCACGGAAACTTTCCACTTCAGATTCGATAACACACCGGCGAATAATCCAGGTTACATAACTGCTCCGTCCGGCTTCATCAGTACCAAACAGGTCACTATGACTTGGCCGACAAGCGGAGATCAAGCACCAAGCGACGATGCTTCTGGACTTATCGGAATGCAATATCGGATAAATGACTCCGAGTGGTACGGTGACGTCCATAACGGACAAGGCGATATGACAGATCTATTAGAGAACGACGGATCGTACGCCACCATAGAAACCCCTGACTATAATAATCTTGATGAAGGCATAAACACCGTATACTTCCGTACGTGGGACTCAGCGGGCAATGTTACGACCAATTACGTGAACGCTACCATAAAGATAAATACCAATTCATCACCGTCCGAACCGCAGTCCTTGGAGGTCAACGTTATAAACAGTTCAACTAATTCGTTTTCTTTCGAATGGAACCCGCCATCTTCGTTTATCGGCGACGAGAAAAACCTAGATTATTGCTATACGATTAACACCCTGCCATCACTGTCAACATGTAATTATACAGGGCAAGGCATAACGTCTTTACCAGCCGGACCTTATGCGACACAACCAGGCGAAAACACAATGTATGTCGTAGCCAAAGACGAATCGAATAATATCAATTATGACAGTTACTCCAGTGTAAACTTTACCGCCACAACCACAGCTCCGGGCATTGTCGGCAATATCGATATAGTCGACGTGTCGGTCAGAGCAACCAGCAACTGGCGGCTTGCGATAACGTGGGATGAGCCGCTCGATACGGGCGCCGGAATCAGTAAATATAAGGTATATCGTTCAGTTAATGGTACAATCTTCAACCTCGCCGGATCCAGCTCAAGCACTACTTATATCGATGCCGGGTTAATCCAGCAAACGTATTATTATTACGTAATCGCCTGCGACAGCACGAACAATTGCAGCGCTGACAGCCCAACGGTTTCAATGTTGCCTACCGGTAAATTCACCGAACCGGCTAACCTGATTGGTGAACCCGAAGTGAGTAATATAACCACAAAACGAGCAAGTATCGTATGGGCGACCGATCGCGATAGCGACTCAAAAGTCGCGATTGGAACCGAAAGCGGCAAATACAGCTCTTCCGAGATAGGAAACTCCGACCAAGAATCGGTCCACCAAGTCGATTTGGATAATTTAGCGGCAGGAACGACCTATTACTATAAAGTAAAATGGACCGACGTCGACGGTAATACCGGCACAAGTCAAGAATTTACGTTCACAACTTCACCCGCCCCAATCGTCAAAGAGGTCAACACTACAAAAGTCAGTTTATCGGAAGCAGTAATTACCTTCACGTCAGTAGACGCATATAGAGTAAACTTATATTTCGGCGAAACCGATTCGTTCGGCGGACTGCAATCAATAAACACCTCTTCGTCCGAAACGACATACAATATGTCCATAGCGGGTCTCAAAGACGGCACGAAGTACTATTACCAGCTTAGCTCATTCGATTCCGAGAATAGCGAATACAGAGGCAATGTATTCTCATTCACCACGCCGCCTCGACCGCGTATATCAACTCTCACCTTCCAACCGATAGAGGGCGAGCCGACCAGTACACAGAAAATCACATGGTCAACCAATGTCCCCTCCTCCTCTACCGTCACATACGGAATAGTCGGCACTAGCGGTACGGACGTTCAGATCTCAAAACTCGTCACATCCCACGAAATTACGATCAATAATCTGGAAGATGACAGTGAGTATTTCCTAATCGCGCAAAGCCGTGATTCCAATGGTAATTTTGCCGTGTCCGACAGGCAGGTGTTCAGGACCGCACTAGACACCCGTCCACCGACGGTTTCCGACATAAACATCGAAAATTCGATACGCGGCACAGGTGCCGAAGCGCGCGGTCAGATAATCGTCTCATGGAAGACCGACGAACCCGCTACCAGTCAAGTCGGCTATGCAGAAGGTAGTGCGGCAACCGTATTCAATAACAAAACCAGCGAAGACACGCAGCTGACCACCGAACATATCGTAATTATATCGAACCTACCGACATCAAAAGTTTATAGCATCCAAGCGATATCTTATGACAAAGCCCGCAACATTGGCACCGGCGAACCGCAGACTTCGATTATCGGCCGTGCCGACGATAGCATTCTGACTATAATATTGGATTCGCTGGAAAGGATATTCGGATTATGAGCACCGACCATACTATCAAACCCGAACGAAATGTAGTAATCGACATAAAAAACGTCAACCAATCCTACGAAATCGGCGACGAAAAAACGGAAGTCCTAAAAGACATCAACATCAAACTAAAGGAAAAAACTTTTAATATCATCTACGGCCCGTCAGGTTCCGGCAAATCCACTCTATTGAACGTTATGGCCGGCCTGCAAAAGCCCACGTCAGGAGAAGTGTTCTTTTTGGGTAGAAATATTTATAAATTGTCGCCGGACGAACTGGCGCATTTTAGAGCCAACGAAATAGGCATAGTCTATCAACAGAATTATTGGGTAAAAAGCTTAAACGTCCTTGAAAACGTTTCGATGTCTTTGTATTTTTCCGGCTGTTCGCGTTTCAGCGCTAACTATTTTGCAAAAGAAGCGCTCGAAAAGGTAAATATGTTGAGTTACGCTAACAAATACCCGACTATGCTGTCCGGTGGCGAGCAACAACGCGTAGCCGTGGCAAGAGCCCTAGTCAGTAATCCTGAATTCATCGTCGCTGATGAACCGACCGGTAGCTTGGATAGCGCTAACGGCAATATGGTTATGGAGCTTTTGCAAAAATGCAAGAACGAATTAGGTAGAACCGTGATACTGGTCAGCCATAATATGGAATACATTCCGCTTGCCGATCACCTCCTTAGAATCGAAGATGGCCGCATAATAGAAACCACCGATAACGTCAACATCGCGACAACAGCCGATCACCTGATTAACGATATGAAAAAACATATCGAGCAACTGATAAAGGTAAAGAACAATGAAAAATAAACTATTCAGCACGATAAGAGAATACTTGCGAAACAGGACCAAAAAAGATAAGCAGTTCAGGACCATAAACACCTCGATCTTGATCCATATCGTCATCAGGAACTTCATCAATAGGAAACTGCGCTCATCTCTAACCGTTGCTGCGGTAGTAATCGGTGTCGCGGCCGTCTTTATTCTGCTTTCATTCGGACTGGGTATACAAGCTTTGGTAACCAACCAGATAATCGGTAACAAATCCATCAAATCCGTCGATGTAACGTCGCCAAACTCAAAAATTCTCAAGCTTGACGAAGAAGCAATCAATGCGTTCAAAAATTTCAATCACGTCAAAAAAGTCGGCGTACAGTACTCTTTCCCGGGCATAATGAAGCTCGGTGGCGGTGAAACCGACATCATAACCTACGGCATCAATTATAATTATCAAAACTTAAGTTCGCTCGATCTTATCGAAGGACGTCTTCTAAATGAAAGTGACAGTAAATCAATACTAATCAGCCAATCAGCGCTCAAGGCTTATGGAATATCAAACACTGACACCGTCATCGGCAAAACCGTCACGATAACCGTCCCCCTCGAACGATCAGGGGCAACCGAAAAACAAATATCCGACTCTTTCGTTATTATCGGTGTTATCGGATCTTCGCCGGGCAACGAAGTGTTCATACCAGACAGTAACTTCGGTATTGCTGGCGTACCGAATTACAACCAAGTTAAAGTAGCTGTCGACGATATGGCAAACGTCAGCATAGTTCGTTCCCAGATAGAAAGCAAAGGCTTTCAAACCACATCTTTAATCGACACTCTGAATGAAATCAATAATATCTTTAAATTCATAAACCTTATTCTTGTAAGCTTCGGTAGCATCGGTATGGTCGTAGCCATATTAGGTATGTTCAATACGCTCACCATATCCCTTCTTGAAAGAACCAAAGAAATCGGCCTGATGATGGCCCTCGGCGGTCGCAGATACGATATGCGCAGGCTGTTTATCTTTGAGGCAATCCTTATCTCGTTCATCGGGTCTGTCATAGGAGTGCTATTTGCCATAATATCAGGCAAGATAATTAATTATTTCATAAACGTTGGGGCACATCAGCGCGGCGTCACCGAATATTTCGAATTGTTCGCGACACCCCTCTGGGCCGTTATTCTCATAATATCCGTGACGGTACTTATAGGCATAGGCGTCGTTTATTTCCCGGCCCGCAGGGCGGAAAAAATCAACCCAATTGACGCGTTACGTCACGAATAGACAATTTATCTGTTAAAATATCTATGTTGGAGAGATGCAGGAGTGGTTGATCTGGCCGCTCTCGAAAAGCGGTATGGGGAAACCCATCGAGGGTTCGAATCCCTCTCTCTCCGCCAA
>CAYQOL010000022.1:8084-11681 GCA_964419165.1 uncultured Saccharimonas sp. (SeqCode) | reverse complement strand
CCTTTCGATAAATTCTCAACAAACATAGGTGGCAGCTCGTCATAAACGTTGATGCCGCTCCATGAATGGATGGTAGTGCCGCCCAAATGTGTTGCCGCCAGCCCCGTCGTGGCCGTAACTGAAATATGCCTACCTTCTGCTTTGGCCAGTTTAATGAATTGATCCAATACGAAAGTCTTGCCTGCCCCTGCCGGACCGGTCAGAAATACGCTTTCCCCCGAAAGCATTACCTCGAGTGCTAATTCTTGTTTCACTTATTTAATTATAGCATCTACGAATTTATCCGCGAGGCGGTTCGCCTTCGGGTTCGTTTAGAAGTTTTTTGCTCTTTATCTCGTAACGCTTGCCAGTGATTTCGCTAGTTATGTAATCTTCGTTGATTAGATTAACAAACGTATCGAGGTCGTTGCCATCTAGAATAATTATCGCGTCTTTGTCGTCAGTCATCAGCTCCAGCTGCATCTGGTCGGCATAATCAATCGCTTGCTGCTGAGTAACTTCGCCAACTTCGATTTTTTGCAATTTACTGACGGTCTTTTTACGTTCCTTGATTAGACTTTGTAAATCGATGCCGTCCGGAAAACTCAGTTTGTAATATTTTTCGATTTCGGCGACCTTTTTTTCTGCTAGGACTTGCTTTTTGTAATCGTAATTAAATAATCGCTCGAATTTACCTTGATTATAGATAAATATATCGCTGCCTATTATTAAGACTTGGTTATCCGCCGGCGGCTTGAAGCCGACCTCTGCTTTGAACGGACCGAATTTACCACCGTCAAATTGCCAAGCTGTCGCACCCTTTAGCGTACCGCCTTGCGAAACCAACTTGATGGAATAGAAAGGTTTTTCCAAATCCTTATGAGTAAATTTAGCAAGCATACCTTTGATACGCTTGAATTCGTGTTCGGATTCTTCGAATTCGACAATGTCTTTGCGCTGGGTTTCAATCAAATTTAACAGTGTTTCAGCTCGGCCAACTTTAACTAGATCCGTACGCAGCAGAACGTTCTCTTCACCGTCGGATAATTCATAATCATGGACACTCAGACCGGTTCCCGCCCCCATCGTGACAAAATTAACCAAATCGTACAAAAATAACGGTTTGATTTGCGAATTCAATTCAGCGGAAAAATTCGCTAAATACGGCGTGTAGTTTTTATTGAACAGAAACAGCTCGACATCCAATTCTTTCTTGATGCCGTCAATCTGGTTCGCCCATAAAAAAATATCTGTGTTGTTTTCTTGTTTTTCCATTTCTTTCCTATTCAATTATTGAAGTAGTATTTTGCCTTCCAGCCGTTGTTCGCGCGCCTTGTTCGCCCAATCGTCCGCCAACTCATTATTCATTATCCCGGAATGACCTCGAACCCAAATCATTTTCGCTTCGGAATGCTTGTATATCCAGTATATTTCTTTAACTAGGTCCAAGTTCTTGATTTCGCCGCTTTTCTTAGTCCAACCGTTCATCTCCCATGATCCTGCCCACTTGTTTACGACATTGATCCAAAACTCGCTGTCGCTAAATATCTGGCATTCCTGACCATTAGCGTCAGTTAGTGCCGTAATTAATGCCTTGCCTTCCATACGGATATTAGTCGAAAGCAACTCATGCCCGACGATAACCATCTCGGTTTCCTTGATAACAGCAAACCCTCCAGGACCCGGGTTGGGATTGCAACTGCCGTCAGTATAATACGTAACCATCTTATTTATTCTACTACATTAATTGGCACGTTCTTTAAATATATACGTCTCGTTAAGATAATTACGGTTGTCGAAAAGTTAAATGTCACTAAATACAAGGGATACGCAATAGCAGTAACTAGCCAGCTATTTATAACCAACAAAGTACAGATAGCACCTAGCCCAGAAAGCAGAAATGTCTGCCATGTTTCTTCACCCGGACGTTTCCAAGAATGCAAGAGTGTCGGCGCTCCGCCGACAAGATCTATAACTACAGTAGCTATAACGGCAATAGCCGGCGAATTAAAAATTGCCCATAATACAACTCCGACCAAAGCACCTGTTAGACATACTGCGTCTAATTTTTCAATTTTTTTGTCGCCATGCCTCCATCCAAGTACAACCACCGCCAATGTCTCTATCGAAGCCGCAAACAATAATAACGCCGTCGGATACTGATGCTCGACAAGTGCCGCTGCGCATGAGATATCTACCAGGATATTCCAAATAATCCATGATGCAACCCGTGGTTTCGTCACCCCTCGGATAATTTCAACTATATACGGAATGGCAGCAATTACAGTAAACACCCCGCTCAAGATTATAATAAAATTAGTTAAATTCAATTAAGACACCTCATTATAAATCTTTTATTGGTATCCCGATTTTTTTCTTCGAAACTTGACGCGCCCAAGTTAACAATCGCTCATATTGATAGTCGCGAGAGGCCTGATCAATTTCCGAATCATCCAATCTTTCTACAAAACTACCAATTGTATTTGACGGCCTATCAAGACTCTCTTGTGACGCCTTTTCGTTTAATCGAGTGTTCATTTCCGCTCGGAATTCTTCGGCATATTTGAATAATTTCGTAAATTGGTCTCCAGTCATTAATCAATTATATCAATAAACTACAAGATTACCCGAAATATTTTTATTAAGAATAGCTTAGTATTTGCTTATCAGGGTTCAACCCTGATAAGTTGTTTTTAAGCTATTTGTCATTTTCATCGAAAAGATTTACAATAGTTTCGTTTATGCATTTAGAAAATTATTGATTAACTACTTAACCAAGTCGCTGATTTTGACACGTTTTTGTTCGGTGGTGTCGCGGTCGCGGACGGTTACGGTGTCGTTTTCGAGCGTCTCGAAATCAATGACGATACAATATGGCGTGCCGATTTCGTCTTGGCGACGGTAGCGTTTACCGATATTGCCATTGTCATCCCACATAACTGCTCCGTATTTTTTCTTCATCATTTCGTAGATTTCACGCGCTTTATTGACTAACTCAGGCTTGTTTTTGAGCAGCGGTGAAACAGCAAATTTGACTGGCGCCAAATGTTCCGGCAGCTTCAAGTAGACGCGTTTTTCGCCACCAATTTCGTCCTCGGTATACGCGGTCGACAGGACCGCCATAATAGCACGTTCAACACCAAATGACGGCTCGATGACGTGCGGCACGAATTTTTCGTTAGTACCTTTGACGGTATATTCCATATTCTTGCCGGCAACGCGTTGGATGTTCCCTAAATCGAAATCGGTCCGATATGCTAGCCCTAGCAGTTCTTCGCGTCCAATTGGAAAATCGAATTCGAAATCAATCGTTCGTTTACTGTAATGTGCCCTGTCCTCTTCCGGTACTTCCAGTTCGTGAACCAATTCGCGTGGCAATCCTATCGCGTCACACCACTTCCAGACCGATTCACGGATCATATCGAACGATTCCTCCCATTTGTCAGGATGGACGAAATATTCAATTTCCATCTGTTCGAATTCGCGCGAACGGAAAACGAAGTCACGCGGACTTATCTCGTTACGAAAAGCCTTGCCCTGTTGAGCAATACCGAACGGCAAATCCGGGTAAAAGCAATCGACGACGTTCTTGTAGTTCGTAAAAATGCCTTGTGCTGT
>CAYQOL010000022.1:0-7984 GCA_964419165.1 uncultured Saccharimonas sp. (SeqCode) | reverse complement strand
ACGCCGTACATATCGTCGCGTTCCTCAACGAACATTTTCCACCACAAGTTCATAATGTTACGTTTCAGCGCCACACCTAATGGACCATAATCCCACGTACCACTCAGCCCGCCGTAAATTTCACTGCCTTGATAAACAAATCCCCGGCGTTTTGCCAAAGATACGATTGACTCCATTTTGATATTCTTATCGCTCATAACTGCAAATAATTATAGCAGTAATTGACCGTTATTAATAAATATTATAGAATCTAGCGTAACTCATCACATTTCAAGGGGGTGTAGACTGAGTAGCACATAATGTATATAGATTTGGACAGATTGGAAGTGTTGACGGAAAATTCCATTATTAAGTCCCGGGTGATAAAAAGACACTTGGATAATATGGAAGCTTTAAAAGCGTTCGTAGAAGGTCTTATCTTCTTGAACGATATTTCATCCGATCAAGAAGTATTGCTTCATTCCTCGTTTTGGTTACAATACGGTCGGGCTGCAATATCGTACAACCCAAGAAGCCCTGACTTTGAATGATATGCGGAAAAAATACGAAAAAGTCCGGGATTCAATGAGACTATATTGGGTGATTTTTACAGTGAGGTGGCATATGTGTCGACGCAGCTTGGCGATTTCGAAAAAGCCGAAATAATGACAAAGAGAGCGTCCGGCCTGTATCGCGACGACAAACCCGATGAAGCTGCAATTAAATCCCTAGAAGGAATCATATGGTACTACAGAGGGAAGCCCCAAAGGGCTATGCAATCTCTGACCGTGGCACATGGAATATGGGAAGAGATTGGCAAAACTGCCAATATGGAATTGGTTTCTAGAAATATGTTCTATTACTTGAAATCGATGGTAGCGCACGGATATCCTCAGTCAGATATTTATAAAGTGCTGTGAATGGTTATTGCTAATGATTCGGCAATGTCGCGCAAAAATAGAGCCAAATTTCTCGCACGAAGCTGGGCAAGAAACAAACTTGACGATATAGGCCAACAGCTGAAATATCTTTGCACCTAACAAACTCCTTTAAAAAACCGTCAATTTTGACGGGTTTTAAACTGCGGCGTGTTGCCGAGCCGTCAATAAACAATCCGGCAGTATCGTATCTATGCCGCCGATTTGCGCCAAAATTTTTAACGGTTTAGCCGCAACCAGTCTAAGTAATTTAATATGGTCAGCTTTCAGTTCGCCGTTTTCAAACGGCTTTAGCCCCCTTTCCGACAAGTCGTAACGATATTTTAAATCCGGTGATATTTTTTTACCGTTTACGTCTTTGTATAGACTTAACTCGTAACCGGTCATCGCCGCATACCGCAAATACAACCAAGTCTGAACCAACTCAACTCGCATTGACCGCGAATCCAATCCCGCGAATATCTCGACTAAAACACTATACCACTCCGGATCGTCCGAAGTTTCACTGGCGCTTGAAATTAATTTAATCGCCGCATAACCGAATTGTAATCGATCATAATCCTCGATAATATGGCGATAAAAATGGATTAATCGGGCAGAAGTCAGTACATCCAGCTCGCCTTTTCCTTTAGCAACTACCACTTCACAAACCGCGAATAATTCAATACCGCTTGATAAACGGCTTTTTTCACGGCGGACACCTCTGGCTATGACGTTTATTTTACCTTCAGGCGTCAATAGTTGTACGATCCTGTCGGCCTCACCATAGTTTGTCCGGCGCAAGACCACCGCTCTGGTTCTGCGTGGTTTCAAAGCAAAACGCTCCTAATCGAAGCTATTATATCGTCAGGAACCATTTCGGTCTTATCAAGTATTTTTTTGACACCGTACGACTCAAGATCATTCAATGACAAATCTTTTCCCAAATTGGAACAAATGATTATCGGTATTTTGCCGGTATCATCATAAGATTGCAGTTCATTCAACAAAGCAAAGGCTGTGCTACCTGTAAGTAATACATCCAATACGATAACATCGGGAATTTTATCCTCAATCAAACGCATCGCGTCCAGAGCGTTAAGAACACAGGTCGTTTTATAACCGGCTCGTGTGAGCACGCGACCATATTGTTCGGCTAACCAATCATCATCCTCGACAACCAATACGAGTGGTTTTTTCATAGCAAGTTCAACTGGTGCGACGCCTGCAGATCTACAAAGAAAGTCGCGCCGTCGCGATGGCGCATCACGCCGATCCGTCCGTTCATTGTATCAGCAAACTGGCTGGCAATAAAAAGCCCCAAGCCACTACTTTGAGGCCTTGCAAAAATCGGTGAAGGCGCATCCGATAACTTGTCAGGTAAATCATATAGGATATTTTTCGAAAGTGCCGGACCAAAATCACGTACACCCAACCTTATAGTTTTTCCTTGATCAATCGAATTTATTTTGATCTTAACGGGTGTATCCCCTTCGGAATAATGAAGGGCATTGTCACCGAAATTTACGATTATCCTTCTTAGTAAATCGCGATTTGCTATTAATAACAATGCGTGTCTGTGCGGGACTAACACGATTTTTCGGTTATGAGCTCGGAATAACGGTTCAAGCTCGTGAATAATATCTTCGCACAATTGTTGAGGATTAATCGGTTCCAATTTGAACATTGCGTCCGCCAATCTAGTAGAACGAGTCAAATCACTCGTCAGTCTAAGCCCCCTCTCACTCGTCAATATTATCTGTCTCATAATCCGTTCTTTTTCAGCGTCAGATAAATTGCCTGATTCTAACATCAAAGAAAGTTGTCTTATCAACGACAAGGGCGACTTCAATTCATGGGCAGCCGCCGTAAGCGACGTCAAACCATCAGTCAAAAGACCGTCAAAAAGTTTTTGGTGCTCCCCTCGCGCCGCACTCATATAATATTAATTGTAGCACGTAAAAAATATTTTTTATTATTCGAATTTTATCGTGGCTGCCAGCGTATCAAAATCAGATTTAAATGTATCCGCGTCCGTGCGGACCGTCACGGTCTTGTCGCGTACTTTAAACAAAACAGCCGAACCACGTATGTCATCCGAAAAACTACCGTCCAGTCGCGTGCCGTTCACGCCATTTACACTGTAAGTGCTGGATTTCAATTTTCCGTCTTCGACTAGATCATCGTATGATGAGACTATACTGTCGTAACTTGACTCTTCAATGGTAACTCTCAACATATACTGCTGTGAATCGGATATTGGCGGAACGGAATCCTTATAAAAATACGCTTCATAATCACTTCCACTACTGGCATCATTTTCTATGAAAACGCTCCAAGTCTTTGGATACTGAAAAGACAATCCCCCCAAATCATAAGGTCCGTCAAAAGTTCGAAACGGATATTTTTCCTGTTGTAGAAAATTAGCAGCGTCCTTGTCAGCCTGTTCCTTTACAGCCAAGTCAACGGCATCTTTAATTTTGCCATCTACGTTAGTTTTTTGTTCGTTATAGCTCATATATGCCCAAACCGACAAACCGCCGAGAGCCAAAATGAATACAAAAGATACGATAGACACTATCATCCAACCGTTCGTCGAACCGTTTTCACTACTGCTTCTGAATTCGATCATGGCGCTATTATACCTTATGCTTTTTGCGGATGTAAAGGACTGAAAACGTAAAGTCTGTATGCATCGATTTTATTGACCGTTTTGACACCTTTTAGTTCGCTGCCATAATTAATCAAGTATACCGGTCTTCGCAGTCTGTCCGCTTCATATTGCAGTTTACGGATGATTTTCTTCATATCACGTGTTACGGAAAATATATAAACGACTGTCATATTGTCGGGTAATTTGGCAGACCAAAAATCCGCAAATAATATCTTCACTTTATTGTCTTTGCGGGATAAAAAACGCGACAAAACTACAAGGAAAGGATTGATTTCGTAACCAATCGCCCTAGCGCCCCTTGCTGATGCTTCCCTAAGAACCACACCGCCGCCACTGCCGATATCAACTAGGACGTCATTTTCTTTCAAAAGGTATAATTCTTCAAAAGCTATGTTTAGATATTTTTTTCTGCTTGGTACGTACGGCGCACCAAAAAAGACCGCCAAACCGAACGGCAAAAGAATCAAGGCTGTAATAATGTACACCCAGACCATTATTTTTCGGAATCAAATTTCTTTTTGATAACGTTTATTTCGTTTTTCAACTCATTCAAGTCGTTTTCTATTTCAATAGCCAGTTTCTCGGTTTGGTTAAATCTGTCTATCGCCTCCTCCAAATTGAAATCTTCACTATCAAACCAAGCTATCATTTTGGATAGGTTCGACATTTTTTCCTTTATGGTTTTATTTTTCTCTGACATTTTTCACCTCCGCTTTCGCAATTATTTTACCGGTTTCTATCTCAACCTCATTACCTGCCCTGATTTCTCCGCGTATCATAGCATAACCACGTGACAATACCTTTTTAGGATCAAGTTGAGCTAGAATCGCTTTGGTCGAATTAACATCTGCAAGTTGCTTGTCAATATTTTGAACAGTTATATTAACTGTCTTCTCAAGATCCCTTTTCATAGACAGCTTTTGTTGCTCGATACATTGGATTAATCGTGCGCTCAGCGACCCGACTTGAAAGTGAACCAATCTGACAACATCACTCCTATCAGGAACTACTATCTGCGCCGCATTGCTTGGCGTAGCAGCGCTTACGTCGGCAGCCAAATCGGCCAAACTTTCATTGATTTCGTGACCGACTCCGATTAGTGTCGGCACCCGACTGGATGCTACGGCTCGCACTAAAAGTTCGTCATTAAATACAGACAAATCCTCTTCGCTACCGCCCCCGCGGATTATCACGATAACCTGCGGCAGAATCTCTTGTTGATTGAAATAATCTATAGCAGCAATTATCTGATCCGACGCTTCAACGCCCTGCACCAAAGTATTCGCAATATCGACTTTTACTCCGGACCACCTGTCATTAAGGATTTTTATAAAATCAGCGTATCCGGCGGCCTGTATACTACTAATAACAGCGATATGTTCAGGCATAGACGGCAGTTGACGCTTGCGCTCGGGCGAGAATAACCCTTCGGAAGCAAGTTTCGCTTTAAGCAATTCAAAACTTTTTTTAATAGCCCCCTCACCGCTTGGACGAATCGCTTTGACAGTGAGACTGAATTTACCTTTGTTTGTTAATTTTGGAGTGGCAGTAACGACGACTTTCATCCCTTCTTCGATTGGAACCCTCAATTGCCAGACCATCATAAAACAACTGACAATCGACTCATTGTCCTTGATATCGAAAAACACGTATTTATTCTGGTTGATATTATATGAAGCAACTTCGCCCTCAACTTCGACGATCGGAAATGCATACTCAAAAGTCTGGTTGATTACGGCGACGAAATCGCTGACGCTAAATATCGGTCGTGGTCGGGGCTTTTCCATACTTATTTATAGTTAGTTGATAAAAGAAATAACCGAAAACAATCGTACCAAGCAGTAGCACGACGCGCGCAAGCAACGTACCGGCAATTGCCACGTCCGCCGCCACCCCTGCCGAAGCTAAAAAGGCTATCATTACGGCTTCATATACACCGGCACCGCCCGGTATAGCCGAAACGATGCCGGCCAGTGAGGATATTCCGAAAGCGATATATAAAATAGCCGGATTAACCGTCGTACCCAACGCACAAAAGGCTATCGCGATAAGTGCTACGTCCAGAATATTAGTCAGTAGCGACCATACGAACGGCATAAAAAGGATTTTTTTGTCACGTTTTATTGCCAACCAGTCGTCATGCAATTCGAAAAAGAATTCCTCAACCTTTTCATATTCCAGCGTATTACGCTTTTTCCCGCGCGTAAATTTGGTTATTAATATATTTACGCTATGTGTTACCCAATTTGAGAATTTTTTCAACCTTTTACGATTGCCTACCAAATAAATCGCCAATACCGTACCCACTATAGCCAACGTGACGAATGCCACACTGATAATAATTATCGTTCTATTTATTTGATGATCCAGAAACAGAGAAAAAACCGAAATGATCAGTAGCGACACGAAACCTATAAAAGCCACCGCAAAACGTATAAGTTGAGCCATGGTCGATCGGCTAATACTTACACCGTGATGATGCAATAACCAACCCATATACGAAAAACCGGCCACACCGCCGCTCGGCAAAATATGATGCACAAAATTCAATTCCAACGCGATGCGCGTCATCTGCCAATGCGAAGTCTTTTTCAGATTACCTTTGGCGCGCAAATATGAAAATATCATACCCGCCGTCGCGTAATAACTAAGGAGTTGGACCGGAATCAGCAACGAAAGCATCCAAATATCCACTCTATCCAATAATCCCCAAGCTTGAATTATCTCGTGACGCCCAAAAAAAACGACCATTGATAACAAAATAAACGTGATTACGGTTACGAAATAGTGAAAAGACATTACCTAGATAATTATATCACCAGAAATTTAACTGAACCACGTATAATGGACATATGTATATTGCTATTTTAGGCAGACAACCAGTTCTAGGAATTGCCGAACTGGAAAAAGTATTTGGCAAAGATAAAATCGAGCCGATTTCACCGGAATCAGCTTTGGTTGACACTGAAACATTAGAAATCCAACGACTTGGCGGTGTTATGAAAGCCGGCAAAATCATAGTCACCTTGAAAAAAGCTGACTGGAGCCAAATGAATCAAAAAATTATTCAATATTATATCCGTAAACTATCATCAATGGACGGCAAAATAACCTTCGGCATTAGTGCTTACAATTTAAAAATTAGCGGATATGAAGTTCAAAAAACCGGAATTATATTGAAAAGAAAGTTAAAACAAAACGGCGTCAGTCTTCGCTTGATACCCAATACCGAGTCTGCTCTTAGTACTGCAACCTCACACCACAACAAGCTTGGGCTATCCGAAAACAAAATCGAATTGATTATCGTACGTGCGGATAATGGGATGATTTATGCCGCTGAAAGTACAGGTTCACAAAATATCACAGCGTACGCAAACCGCGATCAACAGCGTCCAAAGCGGGATTCTTATGTCGGTATGCTGCCTCCAAAACTAGCGCAAATAATGGTCAATCTTGCCGTCGGTGGATTATCTTTCAAAAAGCCGCCCATCGTATTGGATCCGTTTTGCGGCACGGGCGTAATCTTACAAGAGGCCCTACTGATGGGATATTTAGCTTGCGGTACCGATCTGTCCGAAAAGATGTCAGATTACAGTCGCCAAAATTTGGAGTGGTTAGAAAAAAAATATCCGAATATCCCTGACTGGAGAGTAAGTGTTGGCGACGCCACCGAAACCAAGTGGAATAAGCCAATAGATGCAATAGTCAGTGAAACCTATCTCGGACAACCCTTTAGCGCGCCGCCCTCAAAGGAAAAGTTAATCGAAGTAAAAAATAATTGCAATCATATTATCGGAGTATTTCTGAAGAATTTATCAAGCCAAATCATATCGGGGACACCAGTCTGCATCGCCGTGCCGGCTTGGAGGGATATTAGCGGCGATTTTACTCACCTGCCATTAATTTCTAAGATTGGTGATTACGGTTACGAATATTATGAATTCAAAAATATCAAACGCAACGAATTGATATACTACCGCCCCGACCAAATCGTAGCCCGTGAACTGTTAGTTTTAATCAAAAAATAAATTGAATCCCAATAAATCATCCCTTGCTATAAACAATCACTCAAATCATTACCCTAATTATACCAAATATTACTTATATTTTGCTTAATTTTTGCTTATCAGGGTTCAACCCTGATAAGTTTATTTTAAGTTAATTTTAATATTTATCGAGAATACGAATATTATTCTCTCTTCGTGGGGCGTTGACAGGTTTATCTGTATTTGTTACAATAGCTTTTGATTTTCATATTAGTTTTAAGGAGCAAATAAATGTCACACGTCAAAGCTGGCGGTACAGCTAAAAATGTTCACAATAATGCCGGTCAACGACTTGGCGTTAAGCGCTTTGGCGGTCAAAAAGTTCGCACAGGCGAAGTATTGGTTCGTCAAACAGGATCAACTAAAAT
>CAYQOL010000021.1:9841-13245 GCA_964419165.1 uncultured Saccharimonas sp. (SeqCode) | reverse complement strand
TAAACCTTAAAATTAGCTTATCAGGGTTCAACCCTGATAAGCTAATTTTAAGGTTCTAGAAAAGGGTACTAGAAGAGGATGGAAATATCGCCGCAGCTTTTTTAATTGGTAGATTCGCTTAGTTAAATGTATAAAAAAGTACCCGTTGACAAGCGGGTATTTTTTGGCGGAGGAGAGTATATGTCGCCCCATCTTTTGTGAGCTTTGCTCATCTAGTTACTTATCACCTAAACTAATGAATGCCACTATTTTTTTGAATTGAATTTTTTAACGTAATAGCGGTCGGCTATCTCGATTCCAAATATATATATTAAACATGGAAAATATATAGTTCCTCCTGTATATATAGTCCAAAAAGTAAATTCTCGAATTGTCCAATAGTTGCCATAATTAGTAGAAAATAAACTGTGGATATAATAGACTACGACGGATAATAATGAAGCACAAGCTACGCCAAAGCAAAACCCAATAGTTCTAAATATGAACAACTTATTATTAACGTTGATGCTATTTGGTAATATTCTTCTCGAAAGGTACAAGTACAACATTACCAGTATTATTATTGTGCAAATCGCAAAATCAATATAATAATTATTAGTTAATACGGGGATACCAATGATACTGGTAATTGCAGAGGCTATTATTAGAACGATAGCTGTTCTATATAATTTTATATCAATTGGTTTAGGAGTAATATTAATCAAGGTTTGATTATTTGTGTCTTTAAATTCAGTGATGTTTCCATGAAATTTTGCATAAATTCGATCTGAGCCTTCGGTTACGCATAAATATATAACACTCGGTGTAAGAACGACGACACAAATAAATATAAGATAAAGAGTAGCTGCTAAGCTATCAAGCCCGTTCGTAGACCATGGCATTATATTTATGCCTGTCGTACTTATGAGATAATACGTCAAGAATATTAAATATGATAAAGCATAGCTTGTAGCTATGCCAACTATCACTCCAACAACACGATAAAAATACACTTCAGAACCGACATCTTTTTTGTTTGTAAAGTTGTGCTTTGATACGAATCTATATATGAAGTATCCAGCCATTAATACGCAAAAAATAATAGGTAAATATTGATATATTAGCCCTACGAAATAAAAATAAATGGAAGAATAAAGATAAATTGTCAAAAATATATATGGCAGAGTTGCTACCGCTGCAACTATCGCTATTCGGCGAACAATAATATCAATAGGTTTTAGTATAAGCCCAATGTTTTGATGTGGGTATTGAAATGCTGTTTTACTCGTGATGTCATTAGTGACAGTCGCCTCGTTGTCTGTATTTGTTTCGTTTTCCATCTTGCTTCAAATATATCATGTTTAGAATGTTAGCTTCTATCTATATGGTAAATAGCAACTTTTCACTTGTTCGCAAAAGAAAATGTATGTGGCACTTTTTATTTCATTCGCTACGTCGAACACCTGCTCGTCCGTTATTTAGTATACCGCGGGAGTTCGGATCTCCCCTAGGCAAAATAAAATAACGACCGCGAGGGTCGTAATTTTATTTTGGCGGAGGAGGGGAGATTCGAACTCCCGCTCCAGGTCTCCCCAGACTAACGATTTAGCAAACCGTCCCCTTCAGCCACTTGGGTACTCCTCCTCGTCGGCATTCACTTTCGGTTATCGCTTACGAATAAATTCGTAAGCTGTCACCTACCGTTATGCCTCCTCTCGTTTTCGTAAACAACCGTTGGTTTGGTTTACGAAAACGTGCGGCTTCGCCGCGGAATCACGTTATTAATGTAACTCCTGTGTGAAGCGCAAATAAATAGCTTTACGCTGATTTATTGTAGCATAAATAAGAGGTGTTGGTCTAAGATTTTATAAGTTTTTGCAAACGGGGTCTTACAAGGTCGGCAATCAATTGATGACCTTCTTCGTTCGGATGTACTCCATCGGATATCAGTGCCGTGTCTTTCATGGCATTTTTAAACGGTTCGAATATTTCGACAAAAGCTACGTTATTACTTTTGCAAAAATCGCGTAAGGCATCATTGAAAATTTCTATACGCGAGTTCTTGTAAATGGTGTCATCCCAATCAACCGGCATAGATAATATCTCGTCGCAGGGCGTCAGACCGATGAACAATATCTTTTTTGATATTTTTTTCGCTTGTAAATAAATTTTGTCCAGATTTCGTGTATAATCTTCTACCTCCGTGAAGTGATGGCCGTTTCTTATGCGGGCATCATTGACGCCTACAGCGATAACTACAGCAATATTCGTATCGATTAGTTCCTCGTCTTCGTTCGATATGCGGCTCAGAACGTCAAAACTGGAATCGCCCGGCACTCCGGAATTCACGAATGTATATTTGTCTTCGAATATTTTGCTTAGACGGTATATCCAACCGCCTTCACTATCGTCGTATCCTCTGGTTATGCTGTCGCCAAAAAATAAAATCTTCATTACTTTATCATAACAAAATTGCTGGAAAAACCTGTATTATATTAATGACAACTATTCTAAAAAACAGGGGGGTTATATGGTAAAAAGGTATGCGCTATATTTGCTGCGCTGGCAGCTTTCGACGCCGATTTTGGCGATCTGTCTGATTTATTTTCATTTCGGCAGTTTTTGGAACACGGTCATTGCAAACTTTATTGGTGGTCTGATTTTCTTTTGGGTCGATCGTTTCATATTTACATCCAAGGTCCTGGCGCCACAGTGGGAAGTGGCGGAGAATATTATATGTGAGGATTGCAAAAAACCGGTTTTTAGGGGGTATCGTCTAGTCAAGGCGAAGAATTACGACAAGACCATGGCAGACCCTGAGTTCAGATGCGAAAAATGCTCGCACAAAAAATTTGAGAAGCAAAAAGAAAAAGGAATTATATCCTAGCTTTTATCGTAGCAACGAAATCTTTGGCCATTTCACGCATTTTCAAATTGCAATTTGGCAGAACCCGGGCGACCAAAACAACTGCAAATAGTACGGCGAAACCACACATTATTGACGGTATGCCGTGAACTGTCTCTGGATCGATAAGATTCACGGTAGTAGTTGGTAATATAAATACCATATAGCCTATAGCCATCGATTGTAGGGCCTTTTTGTGTTTCGGTAGTTCCTTGCTCCAAAACCAAGCCATGTACGTGCCTATCAGTAACCAGCCGTAGTAATACACTCCAAAGGGAACGGCAATCGACTTCAGGGTGCTGAAAACGGCGTAATTCGAGCGACAAACATTGATATCCACCGAATTGAAGGCGAACAGGTAAAACCCTAGAAAAATCGCACAGCTGGCATAAGCCGCTCCGACCAATTCCGGCATTTTTTTGCCAGAGATAGCCGTCAGCATGTGTATACCCAGCGCTGGCAATAGTGTAATTGCACCGTAACCCAGTCGTGCCCACTCAAAATTCGTCAGCCCCATGCC
>CAYQOL010000021.1:0-9831 GCA_964419165.1 uncultured Saccharimonas sp. (SeqCode) | reverse complement strand
GTATTCGGACAGCTGAAAAGTGCCGAGCGCCAACAGCATGATGATTGCCAATCTGGTAACAGTGTTAATTTTATAGCGCCAAAAAGTATAGAGAGCCAAGCTGAATTCGATCAAAAATGTCGCAAGCATTACCGGTGGTGAAAAACAAAATATTTTATCTTTATATTTACTTAGCATAATAACCTAATTATAACCTATTTCATGTTTGATAATAGTAACCCGGCAGTCTATGATAAAAGTAAGCATTATGTTGGAGGTCATGAAGTGAATGTCATCGAGACCAAGAAATTAACCAAATATTACGGCAAGACATTGGGTATAGTTGATGTCGACATGTCGGTCAGAGAGGGCGAGATTTTCGGTTTCATCGGTCCGAACGGCGCTGGTAAATCGACGACCATCAGAACGCTGTTAGGGCTGATTCATCCGACCGGCGGCAGTGCGACGATTTTTGGAAAAGACATCGTCAAATATGGCCCTGAAATAAAGGAAGAGGTCGGTTATTTGCCGTCCGAAGTTTTTTACTACGACGACATGAAAGTAATCGATTTACTGAGGTATTCGGGTAGCTTTTATAAAAAAGATAAAAAAGAAATCGAAGCACGTATCAAGGAGCTTTCCGATTATTTAGATTTGGATCTGACCAAAAAAATTGACGACTTGTCCTATGGTAACAAAAAGAAAGTCGGTATTGTTCAGGGATTATTGCATCAACCTAAGCTGATAATTTTGGATGAACCGACCGGCGGGCTAGATCCTTTGATGCAGCAAAGATTCTTTGATTTGTTGCGCGAGGAAAATAAAAAGGGAGTAACCATATTGTTTTCTTCGCATATCCTGGGTGAAGTCCAGAAACTCTGTGACCGCGTGGCGATAATCAAGAATGGCAAAATAATCAAGGTCGAAAAAATCAGCGACTTGGCAAAGAATACTCATAAACGCTTCAAAATCGAGACTGCCGCGCCACTTGGCGACAGGCTATTTGCGGGATTAAAAGGTGTAAGTGATCTGATTACCACTAGTAATTCGGCTAGCTTTCTATTTCGTGGTGATATCAATGATGTAATAAAAATCGCTGTCAGGCTGAATTTGACCAACATGCTTATCGAAGAACCCGATTTGGAAGAAATATTCATGCATTATTACAAAACGGACGAAGAATAATTTATGAACATATTTAAAAGGGAACTGAGGGCTTACTGGAAATCGACGCTGATTTGGTCGATATCGCTTTCGGCCGGCGTTATTGTTTTTCTCTCGATGTTCTCGGCATTCAGTAGTGACGTTGATGCCATGGTTAACGTACTGAAACATTTTCCACCGGCAATTCGTAACGCCTTTAGATTGTCGCAGGGTAATTTGTTCACGATATATGGATTCTTGGCATATCTTTTGACATTCTTGACCTTGGCTGGTGCGATTCAGGCGATGAATTTAGGTGTCGGAGTTATTTCTAAAGAGCAAGGCGGCAAGACCGTCGATTTCCTACTGACTAAGCCGATTACCCGTGTGATGGTAGTGACTGAAAAGATCCTGGCCGCTTTGTGTCTGATTCTGGCTACGAACACGATATTCGTCTCCGTGAGCCTGGTAGCCGGCGAAGCGGTTTCAAAAACCAATTTCGATGAAAAGATCTACCTGTATATTGCGTTGACTATGTTACTGATACAACTATTCTTCCTGGCTTTCGGCATTTTGTTATCGGTAGTCGTTCCGAAAATCAAGTCAGTCATCAGCGTATCATTACCGGCGGTCTTTGCGGTATTTTTTATCGGTATGGTCGGATCAATTCTGGACAATGAAAATATCAGGTATTTCAGTCCCTTTAAATATTTCGACTCGAATTACATTATTAATCATGGCGCGTACGATTCGAAGTTCCTAATAATCGAAGCGGTCTTTATTGTCGCCGCTATTTCAGCTAGTTATTTCTTTTATATCAAAAAAGATATCAGGGCGGTTGCCTAAGGGGGACTGATGAACATATTTTTTAGGGAACTGAAAGCTTATCGAAAGAATTTGATTTACTGGTCTGTCGGTATGGTTATGTTGATTTGGGCAAGTATGGTTAAATATTCCGCGTTCAGTACTTCCGGTCAGTCGGTTACTGAAATGATGAAGCAATTTCCGAAATCCATCCAGGCGATATTCGGTATGACCGGGTTCGATCTGACGACTATCAGTGGTTTTTACGGAGTGATGTTCATGTATATCGCACTGATGGCGACTGTGCACGCCGTGATTTTGGGATCGGATATTATTGCCAAAGAAGAGCGCGATCGTACGACAGAGTTCTTGTTTGTCAGACCGGTCTCCCGCGTCAAAGTAATCAGCGCGAAAATATTGGCCGGATTGTTCTGCTTGACCGTTTTTAATTTAGTAACCTGGGGCTCGTCATATTATTTGATTGATAACTATGGCAAGGGTAGTATGCCGGCTGGCGATTTAGCGTTGCTGATGATAGGGTTGTTCTTTTTACAACTTATATTTTTTTCCGTCGGTGTTTCGGCTGCTGCCGTTTTGAGGCGTCCGAAGCTATCCGGATCGATTGCTACTTCAGTCCTATTACTGACTTTTTTATTGACGATATTCATAAATATCAATGAAAAACTGGGGGATTTGAAATATTTGACGCCGTTTCGGTATTTCGATGCCAAGGATCTGTTATCGAGCGGCAAACTCGATCCGGTCTTTGTCATAATTTCTTTGTTGCTGATAGCCGCGATGATTACGTCGGCCTACAAGAATTACATGTCAAGGGATTTGAGCGTCTGATATCGGGTATAATGATTTATTATGGCTGATGTTAGAAAAACCGTTAAAAAAGTAATACCTACAAGCTTATTCAGTAAAATCGAACCCTTCGGGCATCTATTGGAAGCGATAATCGCCAATATCCGCTATGGGTTTCCGTCACGCGGTATGCATGTAATTGGTGTGACTGGCACTAACGGCAAGACTTCCACGACATTTTTTATCCATCGTCTATTGCATGAAGCGGGGTATAAGGCCGGTTTTCTCAGTACTGTTGCCTACGGCTATGGCAAGAAACAAAGCCCTCAAATCGAACATATAACGACGGCGCAACCAAGCGTTTTACAAAGGCGTCTGCGTGATTTCAAAAAGGCCGGCGTCAAATGGGTGGTTATCGAAACGTCGAGTCATTCGCTTGCTCAGTATCGTGTTTGGGGAATTCCGTTTGAAATAGTGGTAATGACCAACGTTACTAACGATCATTTGGATTATCACGGGACATTTGAAAGGTATTTGGATGCAAAATTAAAATTATTTAAAATCGCCTCCAGGCACGGTCGTAAATTCGGTGTTGTCAACGCCGATGATCCGAGCGCTCAACGTTTCGTCGACAACATACCTAGGTCGATTACGTACGGCATTAATGCCGGCGAGTTGAGAGCTAAAAGTATCAAGTTGGCGGTTGACGGGTCGGCTTACAAGGCTGTTATTGGTGAAGAAGTATATGACATCAAGCTTAATATGCTCGGTGATTTCAATGTCAGCAATAGTTTGGCGGCTGTTGCCGTTGGTCGCGAGCTAGGGATAAGCAAGGATAAAATTGAAAAAGGCATCGAGTCGGTAAAATACATCGAAGGTCGTATGGCCGTTATCGACGAGGGTCAACCTTTCAGGGTTATTATCGACCATGCTTCAACCCCGGATGCTTTCGAGCGATTTTTCTATTACGTGAAACCCACGACAAAAGGTAAATTGATAGCCGTGTTCGGTTCTGCCGGACGGCGTGATATTGATAAGCGCGCCGTTCAGGGCGAGATAGCCGGAAAATATTGCGATGAAGTCATTATCACCGAAGAGGCTGACCGCGACGAAGACGGTGTTAAGATTATGGAACAGATCAGCGAAGGCGCCAATAGAGCCGGCAAGATATTGGATAAAGATATGTTTATGGTTCACGATCGCGAAGCGGCCATCAAATTCGCGCTTGGTAGAGCCAAGTCATCGGGCGACACGATTGCTTTGATGGGTAAAGGCCAAGAGAAATTCATTGAGAGAGCCGACGGCGACTATCCCTGGAATGAGACTGAAGTAACGAAGAAACTACTAAGAGAAATCGTAAAATAAAAACTTGAATCTCAAAACCCTAACCGCGGGTGACTTCGCTATACAGCGAACGGCGGGGCGGCCACAAAATTGTTTTACGTTAATCCGTAATAAATTTTAGGGGCGGACCGGACGGCAGGACTCGAGGGGGTTTTGGAACTCAAATTTTAATAATATGAATCGTGGTGTTTGCGATAATGCAGGCGGTGAGCGATTCGTTCACCCAGATGGGTCCATAATTTGTATTTCGGTAAATTGATTACCAAGTCATAACAGCCGATATAGTCAGTCACGGTTTTGTTGAACGCGGTCTTGAACAAGCCGATGCCGTAATGTTTGTGCTCAGGATTGCTGATTTCTTCGCTCGGCGGCGAGCCGCAAAAGTCATGAAGCGTGACGCCGCGGGATTTGGCCCATTCGATGACCCGCCATTGCAATAGGTGACTGGCGCCGTAAACCGTACGTTTGCGAATGCTGGCACCGTCTTTGTAGGTACTTTTTTTGCCGAACGTCATGGCGAAGGCGCCGGCAACGATTTGATTGTCGTAGTATGCGAAAAAGATCTGTCCCAGTCCGGCCGTTTCAAATCTTTGCCAAAAAGTCTTGTAGTAATGATAGCCGCGGATGCCGAATTGTCCTTCGGCGGTCTCTGATAGCAGGTCGTACATCAGCTGACAATTTTCGTCGCTTGATTTGACCTGTTTTACGGTTACGCCGTCGCGCTCGGCGCGCCTGATAGCATGACGGCCTTTTTGCGGTAAATTCATCAAGATGTTGTCGAGCGTGTCACTGATGCTCAGAGTAATCGTCGACGGGTTTGGGATTATCGGTTTTGATTTAATCAAGCCATGTTTTTCTAAGTTTGACTGTTCGCTGCGGTCCAGCTCCGATTCAATTCTAATTACGAAAGCGCCGTGCTTTTCAGCAAATGGTTTGAGCGATTCGAGTGTATCGAACAAAGCTTTCGACGAAGTAACGTTAGGACCTTTTGGTAAATACCATAGCTTACCTAGTCCAGGAATATTCTTTTCGAGTACCGTTACGGCTAAATCACCGATGAAAACGAAATAAGCCTCGTATCCGCCAGTTTCTTTTTGCATTGCGTATTCGTAACTCGAAAAAACATTACCGCCGTCGGGGTTGGCTAGGGTATATTTATCCCATTCTTTGATTTCTTGTTCTGAGGCAAAACGCACTGTCATTGGTATCCATTGTAATATTTTGTCGTTCAAAAGAGAAATTTACGATTTGGATTAGAAATCTTATGTTCACTCCGTTTTCTAATCAATACCTTGGAACCACTTGACCTATTTTTTCGACTGGCGTCAGCCAGTCGATGCCCATATGTGGCCTTTCGAAATTGTAATAATGCAGGTAGTCCGGCAGCTCTTTTTGCCAGGTTTCCATGCTTCTTGGTAGTCTTTGAATGCATTCTTCCTGAATTGTCCGGTTGAACCGCTCAAGATGAGCGTTGTCGTTTGGCGTGCGTATTCTGGTATGACGATGAGTTATGTCTTTTTCGAGCAGCTTCTTCGTGAACCAGGTGCTGAACTCCGAACCGTGATCCGTTTGGACTGTTTCAATTTTGAAAGGTGCTCGTCTGATGGCTCGAGTCAGGAACGCTACGCTGTCGCTGGTTTTTATTCTTTTTGAGGCTTCGGCATATGCCCATCTGCTATGAATATCAATAAGTGTGTAGATATACAGTTGCTGACCGCATGGACCGTCATGGACGGTATCCGTTTCGACAAGCAAACCTGGGGCTTCTGGGATGGGTCTTGGTGTTGAATAATGCCATTTCTTCCATTTGGAATATTTAGTCAGATTGTGACGCTTTAAGGTTCGCTTGACACTGCTTAGACTGACATTTATGCCTTCGCGGTTCATGAGCAGGTGGATGAATTCAGCGCCACGCTTTGTCTTATGGCGCAATTCAAGTATTCGATCGACGATCACTTCATCCAGTTCGCTCGGATGATGATGCGGCCGGCTGCTCTCGGTCGGAATTATTCTGTATTGATAGGTATGCTCCGGTACTTTCTGGCACCATTTAACTATGGCGCTGTGACTATACCCGAAATGCCTGGCAACTTCACGCACACATTTGCCGGATCTTACCATCTTGACGGCGTCAGCTCTTACTTTTGGCAGGTTTGGGTTCAACGAATAGCTCATATTCATAGCTTGCTCCTTTTATTATGTGGTTCCAAGCTATTGAACCATTACGTTATATTGACATTATTATAATGTGCTAATATACTCAGGCTAGTAAAACTACAAAAAGAGGTGATATTAGTGAAAGAAGTGATCTGGTCTGATTTAACGTCCGACCAAATTAAAGAGATGTTACTTCTGGACAACCCGGTCATCCGTGAAATGCTTTCAAAACGTTTGCGGAAACAAGAAGACAATCTGACTACGGAAGATATCTTCGCGGCCTGGAGTCGAATCGTCAAAATAGCCCAAAATATTTTACATATTAATCTGATTGGGCCGACTGACGCAAATGGACTGGAGGAAGCTATATATCGGCTTATTGCCAAAGAATTTCCCTACGGTTCATCCAACACTATCTAAGGTCCCTATATGGGGCCTATTTTTTATGAGTAATTTCTTGCTATCAAACCTATAGGACTATTATTGAATAAAAAATTCTATTTCTTATATGAATAAAGATTATCGTGCTAGCGTTGCGAACTTCATTGTCAGATTGAACCACGAAATAGTAATAACTAGATTAATTACTAAAAACATATAGTTTGTCGTGCCAGTTAACCCTATTGAATAGGTTATACCTTGAATGAAAGTAAACAGCATAATGGCATAAAACATGCCGATTGATATTGTAAATAGTATGGATAGGTTGTCCATCTTGCCCTTTAGGATTATATATCCAGGAACAAGAATGGTGATTATCGCGATGAGATATGAAATTGCTGGTAAAACATTCCCAGAATCGGATATGTAGAGTTCCGGTAAGGCAAAAATAATCATTACGAAAGAACATATTGTGAATACGGTCTTGAATATTTTTGAGAATTTCTTGATTTCTTTGTCGGATTTTGTTTTTAGATATTTACCTAAAAACAGACTAAATACGAATATGGATGCAACTAAATTAATAACAAGATAAGGCGACAGGCCGAATATCTCATAATTTGAAATATATATTGTGGGGAATAAATAAGACATTGCGTAAGAGATGACGGAGCAAATCGATAACCCGAAAAGGACCCAGATAGAAGAATTAAAAATGTTGGTCAATACTGAACTCTTTTTGTTTCTGATTAGAATATATGAAAACACAAAGAATACCACAGGCAAATATAATCCGAAATTGGCCACCGAAAGCTGGAGATATTTGTGAAAGCTTACCGTACTACTTATCCGAATATATAACGATATGTATTGAATTACTTGTAGTGCAATAATGGCTATGGCCGCTGTCAGTATACTTTTTTGAAATTTTTCCGAGAAATCAAATATCTTTTTCATGTTTTTAATATAGCACAAGCGGTATGATTAGTAGTTTGAGGATAAAGCGTGTTGTTAGGCTTAGTAAATTTTGGGGCTCGTAGATTATTTGATAGGTGTAGTTTGCCAGTCATTCCAAGCTGACTTTCCTGAAGAGTCCGCATCATTCTCGATTCTGTACCTTATTTCTCCGTGGTCATAATATGTTTTGGAAAAATCGAATTCAACTTTGGGGGATATACAATGGTTAGCTTTTGGATATTCCTTCTTATTTAAAATGTCAATTGACTTTTGTTTACCGGCAGCTTTAATATCTGCCAGAAATATCGAACAGATTTTTTCGTCCTTGCTTGTATAGGCATAAAAGATGTCCGGGTTGTTGGGTAATAGCCCGATTTGTTCGGCTAGAATATCATTTGAACCCCAATAAGATGTAGTGCTAAGGCCAGAAATAAATTCTCCGGATTTATCCCAGACGCATATATCAGTTATATAATCCGGTACGCCTTTGTTTTTTGTATATGCCAAAATACGGTCGCCTTGCCAAAAACCGCCAGGTTCCGATGATGATACGCATTGTTTCACGGATGCCAGTATGGTTGATGAGTCTTGTCCGATGTTAACAATAAAAGTATTTATCTCTCCGTAACTATTTTGAATCATATATATTTGTTTTTTATCACTGGAAAAAGAAAAGTGGAGCACATGAGTGAACAAAGCGTGTTCGGTCTTGTTTGTAATAAGATCAATTACATAGGTAAAACCATAGTTTTCACATTTGAACTTGTAGTAATCCACTTCATAAGGGGGCTGAAGAGTTATCTTGCCCTCGTTTTCTTTGTCCCAGCCGTTGATCATCATTACTCCGCCGAGGTAATTATCACGAAATCCTTTTACTTTATACAGTTCCTGCGGAGAATCGGATTGCTTAACTTTGTAGTAGGTGCTGGTCGACGGGTCGAAATTTTGAGGTTGGCATGTATCTATGTTTGTATAATCATAAAAAGTAAAATCTGAAACTGCTGATTTTCCATATACGATAATCGGTAAGAGAGAATTTTTTGATTCATCAGATCTATTATATTTTAAGGCATCTTCTGAATTTTTCGTGTCTTGGGCATGTTTTTGGACGGCGAAAATCATATATGAGCAATTGATAACTAGTAATATTACAAGTAATTGTACGATGGTGCTAAGGTGTTTCGATTTTGATTCATGTTGATGGTATGTCGAGCCTCTGTTAATTTGTTGATTCGAACTCTCAGTCAGAATAGAATTTTTTTTAGGATTGTCATGTGTGTTTTGAACTATCTTTCTTCGTGATTTAATATTGATGACTATACATACTACTATTTGAATTAATATTATCGATAAAAATATCATAGCGGTTATCGAGAATGCGTCGGCGCATATATTTGAAAACCAATGATAATCAGTAGAGTAAGTCGTATCTGTGCTAGATAATTTTCCAGCTATATTCGTAAAAATAGATCCTTGTTGGCCACCATCACCTCCGTCGACAATGAAGAATCCAAAAAGAAATACCGACCAAAAAAATGTCGGCAGCATAGCCTCAAATATGCCACTAAATACTTTCTCAACGTAAAATATCTTTATAAGGATTGAGAATAATAACAGAATGCCAATCATATATGGAGCACAAAATATCAAGAACATTATTGTCATCCATCCGCCACTGCCAAGGAGAGCTCTGCCGAACGTTATCCAAAAAGGCAAAAAGAATGTCATAAATAGCAAAAAACGCCAGGGGTTAGATTTTTTTGCAAAGATGGTCTTTAATTTTTGAATTATTACTCTTGTTTTATTTGATGAATTTTGCGATATTATGGCGTCTCTACTGTTATTTTCCATGGTTTTATATTAACATAATGTGGTTATGCTATGTTGCTATAGATTAAAGAGTATAGCCTTGCTGGCACTCGGGGGTTGAAAGTGCCAACTTTTTTGTTTACAATAATAAATACGTAAAAAATTAGGAGGAGTAATTTATGAGTACACCAATCAAACCTCTGGCGGGCAGAGTAGTGGCCGTACGCGAAGAGGCTCAGACAAAAACTGCTTCGGGGCTGTATTTGCCGGATAATGCCAAAGAAAAACCGGTTATCGCGAAGGTCGAAGCTATCGGCCCGGATGTCAAAAGTCTGAAAGTTGGCGATCGTATCGTCTACAAAGAATACGCTACGACCGACTTGAAAGTCGGCGAAAAAGAATATTTGATCGTAAAAGAGGAAGATGTCCTGGCGACAATCTTATAAATAG
>CAYQOL010000020.1:0-14155 GCA_964419165.1 uncultured Saccharimonas sp. (SeqCode) | reverse complement strand
GCGTCTGCCTCTTAAGCAGAATGTCGAGGGTTCAAGTCCCTCCTGGCCCTCCAAAATGAAAAGACCTATCGCATGATAGATCTTTTTATTTTGGAATGAATCCAGACGAGACTTGAATCCACGACATATCAAAGGAATGTCGAGGGTGAGACCCGCAAGTCTGCGGGTCGCAAGGAAACCTTCCGATGGCAACTGGTTTGCCAATCGCGAAGTTTCGGGGTCGCGGAACGTGACCAAGTCCCACCTGGCTCTCCAAAATAGTTATGCTTAAAACAGAGATATTTTATTTCTGTTTTTTGATACAATTGTTTTATGGCTAAAGTAAACGACTACGATCGACATGCAGCTATTAGGCAGAAGGCGCTGATTCACGGAGCTATGCTTTCTCACCGTTTTGTTGAGAAACCTGCTATGAAGAAGCTTTTAAATAATCTTGAAAATAGTAAAGTGCTGATGTTAGGTTGTGGCAGTGGAGAAGAATCTAAATTATTAGAAGAATTCGGTGTGGGTGAAATGTATGGTATTGACCTTTCGTCCGAATCTATAAAACTTGCAATAAAAACATATCCAAAGCATAAATTTCTAGTTGGCGACATGCATCACTTAGAATTTGATGATGGGCAATTTGATTTTGTATATAGTAGTTTGTCGGTTCACTATTCAGATAAACCTTTGGCAGTTTATAAGGAAGTTTTTCGAATATTAAAACCTGGTGGTTCTTTTCAATTTTCTGTCGGTCACCCAGTTCGTTTTGCATCCGAACGAGTTGAAATAGATGGGTCTACTACGAAAATACTTGGCTTTACAAATAATTCTGCAGAGAAACCAAAGATTTACGGTAATTATTCAGAGTTTAAAAGATATGATGATGTTTCTTCTAGAGGGGAAGTCTTACGTCTTTGGATTGGACCTCCAAGTTTGCACTTCAATCTTTTAAAAGATGCAGGATTTGTAGTCAAAGAATTTGTTGAAACCAAAGCAGTCGAAGAATGCAAAGAAACAGACCTTTTTTACTACGAACGATTTAGTCGCTTCCCTCAATTTACAATTTTTGTGGCCGAGAAACCTGAAATATAGTTGTAATAGACAACACAATAGCCCTCCAAAATAGTTATGCTTAAAACAGAGATATATTATCTCTGTTTTTTGATAAAATGAAATCATGAGTAATAAAACCAAAAAGATAAACATCATATATTTGGTAAATCAATTAGAAAAAGTTGTAAATTCAAATCCAAATATTAAGTATTGTTTATATCTTGCTCACAAAGACGAAAAAGGTTGGGCTAAATCAACCAGCAGAGTCTATATGAACGATTTGCTTGAGGACTTCGTGTACCTTCCGATTGATATTGAAAAAGATGATTACAATTCGTTGAGGGCTATATATGAATTTTCTGAAAGTGCTCCGAACGTTGTTGCTATTAATCAGACTCAACCTCACAAAAGTAATCTTGTATTGAAGGAATATTTTAAAGATAGGAATCTCCCGGCTAATGTTGATGCGATAATCAAAGATGATAATGGAAATTTGGTTCCCTACGACTTAAATGGTCCGTCGTTTATGAGTTGGTACAAGGGTGAAGTGGGTTCGCTTGAGGCAAAAACTGTAATAATTCTGGGTGTAGGTGGCGTAGGCGAGCCGCTAGCTAGGGCTATCGTGATTGAAAAACCTTGCAAAATGTTTTTAGTGGATTACGTCGATAAGAGTAGTATTGTTAAAGAACTGTCGATTTCAAGTGACGCATACTATTTTGATAGTATTGAAAAAATCGAAATCAATAATCCATCAGATATAGTGTTTATAAATGCGGCTGGAAAGGAAGGTACTGAAAATCAACAGGAAGTTGAGCATTTTATAAAACAGTTTAAATGCGATGGCAACGTTTTTGTGGATTTAAGGCCGCATTTAAATATCCCAGTAGTTGAAATGGCAAAAGGACTTGGCTGGCTGGCTACACGGGTTATGGGATGAATGTATGCAATGACTACGTGCTTATCGAGAAGATCTCGAAGATAATTGGGGTTAATCCACCAAGTTTTTTGGATTTTCGGAAAAAAGTTAGTGACGCTTCGTGAACAATATTATTTATTAGGTCTGAATTGTATTTCCAATAGCTGACACGCTGGCCCTCTAATAACGCTTATGCATAAAGACTTCGCAAGAAGTCTTTTCTTGTTATAATTAACGCATGTACAAAGTAATTATTTTTGACTTTTTTGGGGTCATTTATAGCGAACCATATAACGCATGGCTTCAAAAGCACGGTTTTACTAGGGAGGGTGATTTTTTGGAGGCGGCGGTAAAGGCGGATAGCGGACAGATAGAAATGGCGCAGTTTTTTGATTTACTCAGTTCGCTGAGTCGCCAGCCAGCCCACGAGATAAATAAGGAATTTGAAACAGTGAAAAGAGTGAACCCTGATGTGATTGGGCTAGTCAAAGCCTTAAAGATGAATTATCGAATCGGTCTGCTTTCTAATGCATCGTCAAGTTTTATCCGAGAAATATTGGATGAAAATGATTTGGAGAAATATTTCGACGAAATAATCGTTTCCAGCGAGGCTGGCTATATTAAACCTAATCGGGAAATCTATGAGGCTGCCCTAAGGATACTTCGTATTAATTCATCAGAAGCGATTTTTATCGATGACAATAGGTTATATATCGAAGGCGCTCAAAAAATAGGTTTAGATGGAATACTGTTCAGGTCGGCCGATCAAGTTGCGCGTGAATTACTCGAAAGAAATATTAATTTCGACCTATAGCATTGCTACTAGATTGATACAGCGAGATAATGGAACTATTAACATAAACGGAGGTCGTAATGGAACAGGCATTTAGCGTAGAAGCATGGACGTCGCCGCTAGGAGTCGGATTATTCCTAGTTTGCATCGGTTTATTTATATTTCTTTTGAGCAAATCGGACCAGACAAAAAAGAAATAGTTAATCAGTTGACGATAATCAAACCGATTAATGCCTTTTGCTTGTTGTTTTTGTCCTTGAATAAATATCCGTCACGGGCTATGACGTTATATCGCTGGTGTAGGTATTCGACGTTTTCCAGTTGCTTGGGGTTATAAATCATCCAGATATCGACCGGATATTGCGGTTTTTCTAAGGATTTCGGTTTCAACAAATGAAAACCTTCCAGCATGTGGTATCCAATATCCGTTTTTCCAACAGAGCAAGCATATCCGTACAGATCAATCTTTCGATCGGTCATGTTAGCAGCTTTGTCGCTTTCGTTTTCGTAATAATCGGAACCGCTGTTGATAATATGACCAATCAAAGCTTGTTTTGATTCATGCTTGCCGGATTGAACGCAACGCAAGATTATATCTTTGCCGCCGAAATTATCCATTAATATCTTGTCGATTTTCTCGCCGATTTCTTTCAAATCAGGCTCGCAGTCGAAATCATACTCAGGAATGTCAGTTTCAATAATTTTTGTCATGATTTCATTATACAAATTACTCGGAAATATAGAGTATCTTGCTATAATCTGAGGTATGCGAACTGAAATCGAAGCCAAGTGACTGGATATTGATGTTGATGAAATACGACGAAAGTTAGAGTCGTTAGGTGCGGAATTGGTTCAGCCCGAACGGATAATGGTACGCCGCCCCTACGATTTTCCCGATAAAAGGCTGGAAAAAATCGGTGGTTGGGTAAGAGTTAGAAAAGAAGGTGACAAAACGACCCTTTGTTATAAACAATTGAACGATAGAACCCTACATGGCACCAAAGAAATTACCGTCGTTGTCGATGATTTTGATGTGACTTGTAAGTTTCTGGAAGCTATTGGGTTGGTCTCGAAGTCTTATCAAGAAACCAAAAGGGAAAGTTGGAAGTTAGGAGAAGTTGAAATTGAACTGGATACCTGGCCTTGGGTACTTAGTTTTATTGAAATCGAAGCGCCAAGCGAAGAGAAACTGAGAGAAAGCGCTGCCAAATTGAATTTGGATTTTTCAGACGCTTTATATGGTAGTTTCGAGCCTGTGTATCAGGCTGTTTATGATGTAACCGAAGAAGAAATTGATAGTTGGCTAGAAATTAGATTTGTTGATATTCCAGATTGGCTGGAAATAAAAAGAAAGGCAAACGATAGATAGTTATCGAAAAATTTTGAAAATTTTCGATAGGAAATGACGTGAGACAAATCTTTTTATGGTAATGCTATAATTATTATAGAAGTAAACGAGGGGATGCTATGGAAGATAACAAAGTACTCAAACTGGTGTATACGTTTTTTGTAGGCATATTGATTGCGGTTTTTGTTGGCGTCGGTATAAATACTTTTTATGAACCTCCGAAATCACCCGAGTATCCTTCGATATTAAATAGTTATTCGGGAAAAGAGATGAATGGTGAACAACAAGCCGCTCAAGCGAAATTTGACAAAGACGTAAAAGAGTACAATGATTCGATGAAACCATATAACCGAAATGTCTCGATTATCACGCTTGTGTTTGCAGTTACCCTATTGGCGGCAAGTATTGCATTCGAAAAAAAGATAAAATTCATATCCGACGGCGTGATGCTAGGTAGTTTATTTACACTGTTATATGGCATAGGGCGTAGTTTTGCGTCGGAAGATAGTAAATATGTTTTTGCCGCGGTTTCGATAGGGTTGGTAATCGTTATTTATATCGGTTATCATCGTTTCGTAAAATCTCATAATATTTCGCCTGCGAAGCCAAAAGAGTAACTGGTATATCTGTTATACTGTTTGTATGTTTAAGTTTTTCAAAGACTTAATAAATATACTCAAACCCATCCAATCGCTTAACGTTACTTTCGACTCAGGCGGAATTAATAAGCCTACGGTAGTATTGCTGCACGGAATAGCGGCGACATCCAAAACTTGGAATCTGTTGATTAAAGATATGGACACTGAAAAATACAGGGTAATCGTTCTGGATTTATTAGGATTTGGAGATTCGCCGAAACCGGCTAGATGCAAGTATGACGTTGACGACCATATTAGATATATTCGCAAGACACTGAAAAGACTTGGTGTTTTTCATATAGATAAACTGGTCGGTCATTCAATGGGATCGATTATCTCGGCTCGTTATACCCGTTATCATCCAAATGAAGTAGGTAGACTGTATCTGTTGAGCCTGCCGCTATATTTAGACAAAGGACATACGCAAACTCTGATTTCGCGACGCCGCACCGATATATATCTGAATATCTATGATTTTATTTCCAGTAGAAAGCAATTTACGATAACCGCATCAAAGCACCTTAGGAACATTTTGCGACCGATTGATGGCGGAGAAGTAACTGAAGGAAATTGGTCGGCTTTTCGATTATCTCTTAAAAATACAATAATCAACCAGGACACTTATTGTGATATATGTAGTTTATCCAAGCCCATATATGTGATTTATGGTATTTTTGATGAAGTTTTAGTGCCTGAAAGTCTGGATAAGTTGGCAGCTTTAGAAAATGTCAAAATAGTTAAATTAAAGAACGTCAATCATATGATCGGGCGTAATTACTCAAAAGAAGTCACTAGAATCATTGCCGAGCCTTGACGTTATCAGATATTTGCAACTGTCGTGTTATTAGTATATGCTTGTGTTTAGTGTCAATCTAATAAAAGGATATCTCATTATGAAAAACCCATTCGCCGCATTATTCGGCAAGCCAAAAACTCCGGCTGATATGCCGGTTCCGCCGGTCGAACCGACCGCCTCTCTAACACAAAATGAAGACGTGGTTACTGCCGTGGAAACGACAGTATTACCTCAGACGGCCCAACCCGCCGAACCAACAATGGTAGTATCTTCGACTGCGTCTGTTGAACCGGTATTGCAGCCGGCCGCCACGAAACCCGAAGAATCGTTAAGTAACGAATCTGTCCCTGTAGCGTCGTCAATTGAGGCTGGACCGGTTGAACCTCAACAACTGACCAATCAGGAAACGATTCAGCCATCTGCATCAACGTCTGGCGTAATCTCAGATGTAGCACCTCAACCGACTGAACCAGTCGAAAATAATAGCCCGTCACAACCAAATTTATCTAACTGATTTCAGTTATAAATAAAAAAACACCCAGTATGTCTGGGTGTTTTTAATATGTCTGATATCAGCCAGCGTCTGATACATCTAGTGATGATGAAACTGCCTCACTGCTAGGTTCGAGTTTACCCCATTGCCAAGAATCTATTTCCGGCATATCGATGCCGTATTCTTTGATGTAGTCGGTATTATCAAAAATCTTTTTCTGGTATTTGACAACAAGCTCACGTGCCTTGTCGTCGGACATTTTGCCGATTTCTGCCATCTTTTCAAACACGGCCATCACCATATGATATCGGCTGGTGCGGTTACGCACATGCATATCGAACGGTGTGGTAGTGCTGCCGCTTTCGATGTAACCGCGAATATCAAATCGGTCCGCACTGTCGATGTAATTGAATAGGATCGCTTTTAATGTTTCAGGATAGCCATGGAAGTTACAGATAACAGGTTTGTCGACCGTAAAGTGGCGATTGAATTCGTGCTCGCTGGTGGCAATTTTACCTCGGCCGAATCCTTTGGCAGTCAAAGAACTGATGTTCACGAATCTTATTTTGATGTCCGGAACTTCGGCCTTGATAAGGTCGATAGATGCCAAAGTTTCCTTGGTAGGATAGTCACCGCAACCGACTAGGACGATATCCGGGTTTTCATCGCTTGCAAAATCCCATGTCATTATGCCTGCCTCGGCTTGTTCTTTGGCTTGTTCGGGTGTTAACCAACGGGGCTCGATGGTTTTGCCGCCACATAGAACGTTGATTTGTTGTGGCGTGCTCAACATATATTCGAGCGCATACAGTGCACTGTTTACGTCGGCAGGGAACAGGACATTGACGAAATCACCGTGTCTGCGCAGCGCGTCGTCTATGAAACCCGGATTTTGGTGGCTGAAACCGTTATGATCTTGACGCCAGCCGGAACTTGTCAGGATATAATTTAACGACGGGAAAGTACCTCGCCATTCTATATTCATCGCATGCCTAATGAATTTGGCGTATTGGTCCATCATACTGGCAACAACTTGGATGAAAGCTTCGTAGCTGGTAAAAATAGTGTGGCGGCCGGTCAGTACATAACCTTGTGCTAATCCTTGCAGGTTATGCTCTGAAAGCATTTCCATAACCCGACCGTCCAATGCCATATCTTTGTCCCATGGTTCGTATGGCCATACCCAAGCTCGGGCGGCCGATTTAAAAATACCATCCAATTTATTTGAGTAAGTTTCGTCAGGCGACATTATGCGGAAATTACGATTTTCTTGGTTCAACTTGAATACTTCGTTTAAATAATTACCGGCTTCGATCATACTACTGGAGCCAATCGTACCCGGAATAGTAGCGTCAGCAGTAAATTGATCAACAGAGGGAAGGTTGAGCGGTTTGTAAGCTGGTTCGCCAGCACGAGCGTTCTTGTTCATACCCATACGTAAATCACCTTCGGGTATTATGTTTTGAATAAAGTCACCGAATCCTTTTTCGCGATCGAATAATTCTTCGAATTTGTATGACTTCAGCCATTCTTCTAGCATTTTCAGTTGTTCAGGGTCGGTCTTGGCGTCAGTTAGAACTACCTGATGTGCCAAGCAATTACCTTCGATTTTTTGACCGTTAACTTCTTTGGGACCTGACATACCTTTAGGGCTACGCATTATTATCATCGGCATTCTCGGCGCAACCGGCGTATCCGACGATTCCTTGATACTCCAGATCAAGTGGTGAGCCCATTCCAACGCTTCTTCCATTTGTTCATCTAGATTATCACCGCTGACGAGGCGTGGTTCGTAACCGTAACCCCAGAACAATGATTTCAGTTCGTCGTCACTCATACGTCCATAAATCGTCGGAGCCGAAATTTTGTAACCATTAAGATGAAGAATTGGTAGGACGGTGCCATTAGTCCTAGGGTCGACGAGTTTATTTAGGTGCCAAGCGGCATTGAGCGGTCCGGTTTCGGCTTCACCGTCTCCAACCAGACAGGCGACTATCATATTGCGGTTGTCAAGCGCTGCGCCGTAAGAATTCGACAGAGAATAACCTAATTCGCCGCCCTCTAAAATGACGCCCGGTGTGCCGGGGTTGGAGTGGCTAGGAAAACCGTAGGGCCAACTGAAATTACGACAGATATATTTGATTCCTTCATAATTATGGGTCGCTTTCGGATAGAATTCGCCCAGAGAACCTTCCAAGAATAAATTAGCTTGCAAAGCGGGGAAAGCATGGCCGGGTCCTAATACGAATAGGATTTCTTGACCGAATTTTTTGGCAAGCTTACTTAAGTGTGCGTACGCCAAATTGACACCTGGTCCTGAACCCCAGTGTCCTAATAATCTCGGCTTGACATCGTCATGTGTCAAGGGACGTTCGAGTAGAAAATTATCTTGTAAAAATATTTGTGCTGCCGTCAAATAATTAGTGGCGCGTCTAAATTGTTCGATATCTTGTATGTTTTTGTTCATAGTTATGCTTATTTTATAACAGACATTTTGATTTGAACAGATAATAATTGAAAACAGACACCCTTATCTGTTAAGCTATAAAGGTGAAAATTTTAAACGGATCGGAACTGGCCGGTTATGTCAAGGAACGTCAAGCAAAGCAGGTGCGCGCACTGCGTCAATCTTGGCGGGTTTTTCCGTGTCTTGCGATAGTATATACCAGTGACAATCCAACGATTGAGACCTATATGCGCCTGAAGCGCGAATACGGTGAGGATATTGGTGCTAAAGTCGACATCTATAAACCGTCGGACGACGAACTTTTGCAACAAATTGAAAGACTGAATAATGATAAAAACGTTCACGGTATTATCGTCCAGTTACCGTTAAATAATTCCCGCCAGATAGATGACGCGGTCAACGCCGTGGTTGGTGAAAAAGACGTCGACGGGCTGGGTGGGAACGCGATATTCATACCGGCGACAGCCATGGCGATAAATTGGTTACTGACCGGATATAATGTTAAGTTGGATGATAAAAAAATCGCCATCGTTGGCAACGGTCGATTAGTCGGTGCTCCCTTGGCTAAAATGTGGCGTGATTCCGATTTGGATGTTTCGGTTTATGACAGCAAAACCGAAAACCTGGCTGAGGCGCTGAAAACAGCTGACGTTATTATCACAGCTACTGGCGTTCCAGGATTGATAGTCAGTGGGATGATAAAACAGGGAGCTGTCGTGGTCGATGCCGGTACGGCTGCCGAGCATGGTAAAATTGTAGGCGATTTAGCCGAGGATGTTCGGACGCGTGATGATTTGACTGTTACACCAATCAAGGGCGGTGTCGGTCCGTTGACCGTCTCGGCTCTGTTTGATAACGTTATTTTGTCAGCACGAAAAGTAGCTGACCAAAAAGGTCAGCAAGACTTATAAAATCAAGCAGCTATATTCAAAGCTTCTTTGACGCGTTGGACAACTTGCCGAGGGGTTAGTTCGGCCTTGACTATATAACTGTGAATTCCCAAATCTTTCAGCTCTTTCGGAGATTCTTCTTGACCTAAGTTGGTAAGAATAATCACAGGAATGATTTTGCCCCAATCATTTTTTCTTATGATTCCTAGAGCAGTCGCTCCGTCCATTTCGGGCATTTGTAGGTCCAGTAATATCAGATCAGGCAAGAATTCTTTGACTAATTCGACACCCCGTTTTCCGTTATTTGCAAGTTGTACATCAAATCCGTCAGCTTCGAATTTCATCCGATACATCTGGCTGATTACTGGATCATCTTCGATGATTGCTATTTTTGTCATATTTTGATGGTATAATAAAAGCCAAATAAATGCCATAGAAGGTTGGCGCATAAAAGAAAAACGGTTTTTATGGATATAAAAGCAAAAATAGCTGAGATAAACGATTTAGTAAGTCCCGTTATCGACGATTTGTTGGCGCAAGACGTCGAAGATTATACGAAGGAAGTCGCGCTTTATCAGTGCCGTATGGGCGGAAAACGTATTAGACCGGCGCTAGTGGTTTTGACAGGTCAGGTTTTCGGTGCGAATACGGATGATTTGTTGCGTCCGGCTGCTGCTATTGAGATATTACATAATTCGACACTGATAATCGATGACATTATCGACCATTCCGATTTTCGCAGAAACGAACTGACTTGTTGGAAGAAATACGGAAAATCGATAGCAGAGTGTGCTGTTTTGATGTACCTTCCTTCCGTATATGCCGGTTTAATTAATACTGAAAATAGTTCAAGAATGGTCGATCTTTACAGTAGGACTCTCAAGATAATTATCGACGGTGAAATAAAAGACATACTGTTTGAAAGGTCGGGTAGGGAAGATGAAAATTTTGTAACGATTCATCGTTACAAAAATATAGGAAAAGATGAATATTTTAATATGATTTATCAAAAGACAGCGATTTTGTTGAGTGCTTGTTGCAAGGCTGGTGCGATTGTTGCCGATGTTGATGATGAACAAGCTGAAATAGCGGGTGATTTTGGGGCAAATCTAGGTATGGCTTTTCAAATACGAGACGATATCTTGGATATATTTGGTGACGAAAAAGAATTCGGTAAGAAAATCGGTAAAGATATTATAGAGAAAAAGATGGGTAATTATGTGGTACTGTCCGCTATTGAAAGATTAGAACAGTCGGATGGCAATAAAATTCGCGAAATACTCGAAAGTGACAGACAGGTAACAGAGGAAGACGTTAGTTTGGTGACTGAGCTGATTGGAAAGACAGACGCCAGACAAAACGCCGAAGACACTGCAAATTCGTTCATTCAAAAGGCGTTTGATGCTTTGTCGAAATTACCCCAGAATAAACACAGTGAAACGCTTAAAGAAATCGCAAGCTATATTGTTGACAGGAAAAACTGATGATCAAGGTTGTTTTAGTTGACAGTCAGGATAATGAGATTGGCTTTAAGGATAAAGTCGAAGCGCACTTAGGTGAAGGTGATCTTCATCGCGCATTCACCGTGTTAGTTTTTAATAAAAACGGCGAAACATTGATTGCTCAAAGAAGCGCTGAAAAAATGCTTTGGCCCTTATATTGGGACAATACCTGTGCTAGTCATCCCTTGCCAAATGAAGGTTATGCTGAGTCCGGCGAACGTAGATTGTCCGAAGAGTTGGGGTTTACGTGCCCGCTAGAAATAGCCGATCGTTTTCAGTATAAAGAGGAATACGGTGACGTTGGTTCGGAAAATGAGCTTTGTACGACTCTTATAGGTAAATATGACGGAGAAGTTTATCCGGTTACTTCCGAGGTGGCGGACTATAAATGGATAAGTGTGAAAGATCTAAAGTTTGACATGTCAGAGAATCCTGATAAATATACTATTTGGTTCAAGATTGCAATCGACAGATTAATCGAACAGGGCAGGGTAAAGCAGGAGAATTTATAATTATTATCAAGAATAAAACTTTGGAATATAAAACAAAGAGCGAGTATGAATTTGAATATATTACCGAAGAGGTCGAAATTCATAGAATAAACCGGTGTAAAAGATAATCTTGTGAATATTTAGACACTTAATGCAACTAACGCAATAATAGTGGACAAGAATGAGTCGTTTCTTATCGAGAATATGAAAAATCATTTTCGCGAAATGATCCAAAAGGACAAATATTTCGGTCATAATGATTTTTAGGTTCGTACCGTGAATATGTGTGGTCTGGATGTAATGAAAAATGGTCATTTGAATTGTCATGTCGCCTATTTGCCAATGAATGTCACGTTGAATGCCATCAATGGAAAAGTTAATCTAGGTGAGTGGCAACGCATATTTATAGTCGAACTGGACTATTCGAGAGATAGGAAAGTTCAGTTTCAAATAATTGGCGAATAGATTGTTTCCTAAAGTATTAATTAATGCTAAAGTTTATTTAAGTGATGGCAAAAGAACTTAAAATATATAAAGCATTGAAATATATTTGGGATGAGTTTGTCTATGGGGGGCACTTTTTTTCTTTAAGTGCTGCTGCAGTCGTGGGTTGCGTAATAATATTGAACTCAAGATATGAGGATATTCTTCCGTTATTACTTGTTGCATATTTATTACCACAAATAATTTTTAACTACGATCATTTAAAAGATTGTAAAAAAGATTGGCTTACAAATCCAGAAAGATCTAGTAGACTCTCCGAAAGGTATGGGTTTTATAGTTTACTGTTTTACGTATATATATTATTGTTTTTTATAAACCTTTTCTTCCTACCTATAAATTTAATTACTTTCCTAGTAGTTATTGTGTTGTTTGGGATATTTTACCCAAAGGGTCTCACGAAGAAAATAGTAGGTTTTAAAAACTTTTATTCAGCCTTCTTCTTCGCTAGTATTGTTTTTTTTCCTTTTTTATATTTTTCGCTTAAAATTGATTTATCTGCAATTCTATTTTTCTCGTTTGCTTTCCTGAGGGGGTTAGTGAACACGACTTTCTTTGATGTCAAGGATGAAGAGAGCGACAGGCTAGAAGGTCTAAAAACACTACCAGTTGTTTTTGGCAAAAAGGTAACAATCAAATATTTGAAGTTTGTAAATATCTTGTCGTTTATCCCCTTGATAATTGGTTTATGCCTTGCATATTTCCCTACTTTTTTTGCAAGTTTGTTATTGTTTTTCTTTTACTCTCTAATTTATCTTAAAAAAGGTGATGATTTTTCAAATTTGAGGAGCTTATCTTATGTAATGGTTGATGGCGAATATTACCTGTGGTTATTAGTTGTAATTATATCGAAGTTAATTATTGTGGGGTAAAATGTCTGCGAACTTAATTTCAATGATGACAGTTATCTTGATTAATATTTCATCGATAGTATTAATTATATTGGTGTTAAGGAGCGCTCAGAACGAAAAGACCAACAGATGGTTTTCGCTAATGGCTCTTCTTATTATTTGTTGGGTTAACTCCTCTTTTTTTGCTTCTGTTTTTAATAATAATCAACTGTCGATTATTTCATACAAAATAAATGGCGCTGTTGTCGCATTGTTTTTGTATGTGTTTTATGTATTTTTTATTAACTTCTTGAAAATATATAAAAAAAGAGATGTATTGTTGTATATTATATTTTGCGCCTCAGTAATCTTTGCCTTTTTGAGTTTATTTACAAATTATATAGTTAAGGGTGTGCAAGTGAACCAGCAGATGTCTAACGTAATATTTGGGACTCTCGATAATTATCTAAATATTTTTGCGAGCTCTGTCTCAATATTAATATTTTATCTGGCTTTTAATAGATATTACAAATCAGATTCAAAGGAAAAAAAGAAAATTAAATATTTATTTATAGGAATTTCAATCTTTATAATTGCAAATATTTTATTTAATATCCTAATACCTTTCTTCACTGGCTCAAGTATATATCAGCATCTCGGTGATTTTTCATTTATTTTCTTTCTTGGTTTTACTGCTTTTGCTATAATTAAGCACCAATTATTTGATGTGAAACTTGCCGTTATCCGTAGCGTTACATACACACTCGTATTGATCACTTTAGCTTGCATATATTTGATTCTCTCATTCTTGCTTTCAGCGATATTCAACAAGGAATTAACTAGTCCGGGACAAACGGTTAGCGGTGTTGCTATTAGCCTTGTGTTAGCATTTGTTTTTCAGCCAATCAAACGTTTTTTTGACAGGGTAACAGACAAGATTTTCTACAGGGACAATTATAATACCGATGATTTTTATGCGCGTTTGAACAATACCCTGACTTTAACCACCGATTTGCGCAGCCTATTAGAACGGACTGCATATGAAATTGCCGATACTCTTAAATGTGAACAGGCATTCTTTTTCATCCATACGTTTGATGACCATTTTATTACTGCCGGTACTCATGGCTATAGTAAGATGCCAAGAGATGATGCATTAGAATTGCAGATAGTCGACGAGATGGATTATGGGCTATTTATCGCATCACTGCGTGATGAAAACGATCCAATTCGCAGGTTGATGGTCAGCCACAAAATAGAATTGATTTTACCACTTAGACAATCAAACGTCATAGGCTATTTGTGCCTGGGGGATCATAGGACATCAAATTATACCGGCAAGGATATTAGGGTGCTGAACACGATTGCCGACGGATTGGTGATTGCGATACAGAACACATTGGCAATCCAAGAAGTCCGCGAGCTTAATACTAATTTGCAACAAAAAATCAA
>CAYQOL010000019.1:0-14636 GCA_964419165.1 uncultured Saccharimonas sp. (SeqCode) | reverse complement strand
AAAGGATAACCGGTCATGGAACTCGGTCGGCCTTTTTGACTGCTCAGCTTGGCTCCGACGACTGGACTCGAACTGACGCTAAATATCACCATCGAATTTACGACTCACCCTATACTAGCTTACTTATAATATTTGTCAAATTATTCATTGGCTATTTTTTAGGACCTTCGATAATCTCAATTGCCTTTTTCAATGCAGCTTTCATGTCGTCAAAACTTAATGCAGCATATGCCTCTTTGGCGCTTAACCAAGTATTTTCAAAATCTTCATTGTCTTCGTGATTAGTAACCGGTTCAAGCTCATCAATTCTCTCAAGCAAAAAATAGTGTACCGTTTTTTCAATCGTTCTACCGTCATGCCAGTCAAATGTAAAATTACTTACAGTGAGCGGAGCAATAACCTTAACATTATATCCGGTTTCTTCCTTAAGCTCTCGGATGCAAGCCTGCTCGGGATTTTCACCTAGTTCAATCGTACCCTTTGGAAGTTCTGTGGTTTTTTCAGATCCCCATTTTATGACAAGATATTTACCTTTATGATAGACTACGCCGCCGGCTGAAATTTTTTTTACAATATTTTTTTTCATAAATATATCGCTCCTATTACTATTTATTTAATATCACATCTAGCCATTATAAACACCTTTTATCTTGGGATAACATATGTCTGAATATTTTTATTTTTTTCATTCATATTCTTAGGTGAATGAATTCCGTTGTATGAAGTATATGTTTTTATCGAACCGCTATCTTTGTAATAATCAAATGGATCAAAATCTGACGCATAGCCAGACATATCACTAAATCCAAGAGAGGTTAATCTTGGCAAAACCAGATCATGTCGAATAGTACCTTCAAATCCAGATTTCGCTTTTCCACAAAAAAGTTGGTCGAAGGCTTTATCTCTATCCAGAGTATCTATCTTTGTATGACGCTCGTCAGCGATCATTGTATATTTCTCCATTGAAAGATGTCTAAATATTACAGGCTGTACACCCAAACTTCGCTGAATTACATAAACATTCACTATATTTGGAAAATTCACTAACATATATCCGTATGTATTCAGCCAATCTTGCTTAGTAGGAATAATGCGTTCCAGTAATCGACACTCAATGCCTATATCATTCAAAGATCTTTCGATATCTTCCACATATGGGAACATTTCTGGCTTTATTAATAACATTCCAATACCGTCGTTATCTGGGTGCTCGTTTGTATTGGTAGCCTCGTATCTATCGGACGAAGACTGAATATCATCAGACGTAAAAAGTTTTTCGACTAAATATGTATTTCTATTCTCCGGCTCTAAGGATTTAACGTAATTAATATCAATATTATTTTCTAATATAAACGACTTTATTTGGTTTATATTAGGTAGATCTAAATAATTCGAATTAAACTGGCGATCCGAAAATTCTTCAGAGTGATTTTTCATTATTTATATGATAAAATAAAATAGCAATATAAGCAATACAATGGCAAAAAACTACATCCCCTATAAAAAATTTATAGAAATTATTCCTTCAGAGATAGACAAGAGGCTTAAAACAAGTAAGCCAAACTTTGTTTTGATATGGGGGGCTTCAGCATCAGGCAAAACAACCGTTGCGAAAAAATTAATGTCAATCACAAACGATTCGGCAATAATCAGCGTAGACTCTTATCTTACAGAGTCATTGCTCGAAAAAAAATTTAATCACACATCAAAAAATTCTCTTATTCCATATATCGAAGGTCTGGATCCTGGCATATGGGATCTTACTGATTTAAATAACGACTTGTTAAACCTGTCACTTAATAAATCCATAGAACTACCTATATATAACTACTCGACAAAAAAGAGAGAAGGTTATGTACGACAAGATCCTAAAAAAATAATATTTCTAGAAGGTTCATATTCTATGAATAATAAAATAGCCGATAAGGCAATTCTATCAATACTAATACAAGCAGATCTTCACGATAGACTAATACGAAAAATAGTTAGAACTGTAGTAATAAATCGTCGCAAAGATATCGATTCTTCAATCCACAGATATTTAACCCAAACACATCCTTCATTGAATTATTATTTTAACTTATATAAAAAACGATCAGATTTTATTATCCAAAATTCATTAGGCCCCGTAAATGAATTCGGTCAATTTGCACGGAATAATAGCCTGTCACAATCTAATTTTCAATTACTCATACCTAAGAAATCTACCGGCATAACTCGCGAAAAAGAACAATTACAATTCAGCCCAGCCGACAATACATTAGCTTATTTAGTTGATGATAGACTGATATTCTCAATTAAAATAAGACTAGACACGTATTGGTTACTCAGAAAATACTACAAAATTAAGAATTAATAATACACAAATAGTCATAAATGACTTGGTTACTATTTCCTATATATATCCAAAAACGGGCCAAGGTTACTGTCCCAACTGTAGTATTTTTCGACGTAATTTCTTCCATCTATAGAAAGCTTTTCGTATAAATCACCATCGCAGAGCAAATTATTAATCTTACCTGCATAATTACATATTTCATCTTCTATAATTAAGCTTTTTAAAATGTCTTCATGCAATCCTTCAACTCCAAGAGTAGTCGTTATGGTTGGAATACCTGACGCCATATAGTCGAGAATCTTGAGTCGGGTTCCGCTACCTTCAAATAAAGGTGCAATAGCAATGTCATACTTAAGTAGTTCGCTTCCAATGTCATCTATATTGCCCTTAAAAATAATATCCGTATCAGAATATTTATCCACAACATTTTTTGGGATGCTTCCTAGTATTGTTACCTTGTAGTCTTTATTTATTTTTTTAAGATTTGGGAGTATTCCACGGGCGATATATTCGAGAGAATTTTCGTTTGGCGGATAATACATATGTCCCATAAACACAATATTTTTGCCCAATCTATTGCGTTTAATAAATGGAATAGCCTTTACGTTAATCGCACCTCTGTACACAGATACTTTGTTATTGTCAATTTCCATGTTAATAATATGATTCTTGTCGATATGCGAACGACACATAACATAATCAGCCATTTCCATAGCTTTAAATTGTAGTTTTTTTGAACTACTAACCATCTCACTGTTTACATTAAGCCTCTCGTTTAGCACATGGTCAATATTAACGGCTTCATATATAACTTTTACCCCGGAGTTACGAAATCTATCTGCCAAATTAACAACTTCTTCAGAGTTATAAATATGCACAAAATCAATATTTAGCGTTGACGACATATACTCAATTACACCATCTTGTTCATAAAAATGTTTTATTGGTACAAAAATAGTTCGAAAAAACTTATCACTATACAATTCCGGACTATCCCAACCTCGCCAACTAAGAAGCAAACTTGGTTCTACATCACCAACTCTCGAGAGTGATTCCATAAGTGTTAGTATTGAATAATCCGTACCATTCCCAATAGGCAAAAATGATCCATCTACAAGAAAGGCTACGCTTATATTATTTTTCATTCATATCCTTCATAATAAATTTCTCAATCCCTTCTAAAGAAAGATCTCCTGAAATTCTACACAGTCTAGTGCGTGGTTCAATTTTTTCATAGAAATAATCATAGTAGTCATTAAAGTAATCCAAAAAGTTACGATTCTCCCATAAATTATCTTTGGATTCCGATGATTTTCTATTTTTTCTTATTATTGAAGTCGCTGAGTCAATTTCTATATAATAAACAGTAAAAGGTTGCCAAATTTTTCTACTAATAATTGCGGATTTATACCATTTATATACACATTCATATTCATTAGTATGGTTTATTTTATCGTAGGCCCAATAAAAGGCCAAAGTGCTTACATAATACCTATCAAGTATACAAATATCTTTACAACAATTAATAGCTTCCTTAGTCTTTAACTCCTCACTATTTAAATAAAATGACATGGGCATCGCTTGGTCGTTGATCGGTTCATTAGGCAATATTTGATTAACAACATCCACACTATAACAACCCCTAAATCTTTCGATTAATGTTGTCTTTCCAGTTCCAGGTAATCCCTCCAGAGAATATATTTTACATTTCGGAGCTATATGTTTTTTATCATCATAAATGTCAATATAAGAGAATAGGCCCTTGTCGAAGTCATGATATATTTTAGCAGGTTTAAAACCGCGTTCAAGAACTTCTTTTAGCCATTGAGGTGCATATTTATCTTTCATAAAATATAATCTAAATTATACTACATTATTAACCTGGTCACGGAACCTGGTCGGCTTTTTAGTTGTCCAGTTGCTATATAGGATGCTGGTCGACATTAGAACCAAACAACAGAGATAAAATAGAAAGAACCGCCCTTTCGGACGGCTCTAGCCTTTTCGTCAGTTGTTAAGTCTGACTTCTTATTACTTCCCGCTAAGGAGTTAACTAGGGCAACCGGTCAGGGAACTCGGTCGGCCTTTTTCACTGCTCAGCTTGGCTCAGAGTGATAGAGGAAGTTATAACTACAATCAAGCAGGATTCGATTTGTATTGCGACCGAGCGAAGACACGGCGATGTATAATTACACATATGAATAAAGCCCAGCAGCGTATCTTAAAACTCATTTCATACAATATCCTAAGCATAGAAACATCAGTGCCTATGTTAATTGGGATAGATGGCAAGGATGCTTCGGGCAAAACTACGTTTGCAGATAGCCTTTCGACCACACTCCAAAAGCAATCTGATCGAGAAATTATTAGGGTTTCATTGGATGACTTCTTTCAACCACGATCAATCCGCTCGTGGCAGAAAAACCAGGCAAGGGGCTGCTACGAAGATACTTTTGATATTCAAGGCATTATCAAACACCTGCTTGCACCTATAAAGTCTAGTGGCATGTATACAGCTAAAATATTTGATTACAAAACCGACACATCGATAAGCATCATCACTAAAAATACCTCTTCGAACGCAATATTTGTCATTGATGGAGTATTTATCCAACGTCCTGAGTTCCGTGAATATTGGGACTATACAGTACTACTAGATATATCAGACAAGACGGCAATAGAGCGTGGCTCTGTTCGTGATACTGATCGGATAGGAGACCTTGAATCAGCTCGCCAAAAATACATTAACCGATATATTGCCAGCCAAGAGATTTACTACGACGAATGCAAACCACAAGCAAAAGCAAACATTATCATTGATAACACAGATTTTAACAACCCCATCGTCATTCATAGCAAGTAAGTATAAATTATCCAGCGGTTTCAACTCTATCTTGGGGTACAAAAAATCAGAACTTAATTAACAGTTCTGACTTCATACATTATGCCTTGGCTCCGGCGACTGGACTCGAACCAGTAACCTCGAAGTTAACAGCTTCTTGCTCCACCATTGAGCTACGCCGGAATACGTGCTAGTGAACAAACGATATTATACTCTTAACACCTTAGATTAGTCAACTATTAGGATTTGTTTTTAGATTTCAAATAATCGGTCAGGCGGGTTTTCATAGCAATATGCGCCCCGTCTAGACCCAATATTTTCAAAGCTCCAATCAATACGTAAATTTCGTCCAACACTTCTTGGGAATGCGATTCACCCAAAGCGTTAAATTTGTCATTAATGGAACTGACCAGCCATTTTTCCTGAGCTGGCGTAGCGACGGTTTTCGCAGTGCTTTCACTTAGACGCGTCGTCACTACTTCCAATGATCTGGCCGAATTATCGCCTTTACGCAAATATCCTTTCTTGATTAGTCCGTCTATATGGATTGCGATCGTCGAAACCGATTTGTAACCAAGCGCTTTCATAATTTCACGATAACTTGGTCCGTAACCATGCCCTTGGATAAAACTGTCTACAAAATTCAACAGTTCTCTTTGCCTTTTGGTCGATCTTGATTTCTCCATACCTTATTTATACCATCATTGGTTACGTAATGATTCTATTTGTGTTGCCAAATTCGCTATCGCCGACCAACTGGAGCCTTCGGTCATTATTACGATTATATAGTTTCCAGTAGGGCTATATACGATTGCGGCATCGTGCAATAGACCGTCCAAGAAACCGACTTTATCAGCGACCGAAATTCCCGGTAATCCCGCAGGTATTCCTTTTCGATAGATATTTCGACTCATCGCACCCATTAACTTATCACGGCTGGATTGTTGGTTTAGCATCTGACCAGTCCTAAGTTCTGCCAAAAAAAGCGCCAAATCCGCAGGAGTCGATTTTATGCCTTCACTCTCTAAAAAAGTCGTACCGCTACAACCTATATCGTGAGTTTCATCAGTTATGTTTCTAAAGCCGACTTTCGCTAACAAAGCCTCGGCACAAGCATTATCAGATTTTGCTATCATATCATCAAAACACTCTTCCAAATTACGACCGGATGCGATATCGGGATCGTTCCAATGCCAAGAACCGTTTTCGACACGTTTCAACGTACTATAGGCTACGAATAATTTATACGTGCTAGCAGTAATGAATTGTTTGGTATCGTTATAGCTTGCACGTCGGTTCGAACCGCCCAGTTCGACCATCGAAACGCCGAATATACCTTGATGGGTTTCGGCATATTGTTGCATCAATGCCGACAACCCGGTATCGGTCGGACTGTAACTGCGCGAATACTCAATGTTCGGTTCCACGGCAGAAGCGGCAACATTTGCGGTTTCGGCTTCACCGTCGATAAACAATTTCATATTATATAAAGTAGCTGCGACGTCCAACACCTTCCCACTAACGCCAGTTGTCCTGGAAATCTCGGTAAAGTTATACGTCTTGACGTACGTAGTGCCAGGCGCAACATACACCTTTGATGCTAATCGCTCACCTAAATATTCACCCGCTCTATCAGCACTGAAAGAATAGCCCAATTTGTTATCCTCATTAGAAAAATCTATCCATCCAACCAATTCATCATATGGAATATTCTGAAGTTCTCCATTAACCAATAAATCTACCCCGTTTTTTATTCTCTCCCTTAGCTGATTAACGTATTGTCGTGCCATATCGTCACTAATGGCCGGCGATATTTCATCTACAGGGATAGTAATCCTGAAGGAAGTACCAAAAGTCGGCTTTGCCGATGACAATAAATCGCGGACCGCTCCAACCTCACAAGTTCCTCCCGTTACGGAATTGACGATTTCAATCTTTCCGTCTTTAACTGTCAGATTTGCATTCACCGGTTTGACGTCACATGAATCACCTAATTCACTTTCTATATACATGCTCAACAACGTTTCGTCGGTGTTATATTCCAGACCTGATTCTTTATCCGAAATTAATTGATACCACAATATGGATCCGGGTATTATCCGAAAGTACCAAGGATAAACCATATTGTTTATTCTTTTGGCATTTGATATAGACATACCAAAATCAGCAGGTTTAGGACTGATATATGGCTTTTTGGCAGATCCGAAATAAATAGGTACCGTTTGGTTCTTGTATTTATCATCCAGTGTTTTTATAACCTCTTTTTTCTGCCGCGCACCAAAGAATATCCCGTCAATTCTGGAATGTGGTAGCATCAAATCGCTCGGATATAAAAACTGAATCGTAACCGTAGCAATAACAGCAAAAATACCGACAACCAAAAGCTCGACCTTCCAATTCAACTCAATTATTTCGGTAAGCCGTCCAGCCTTGTGCTTTATAAATCTACGCATCCGATTATTCCACCCGCGTTCGTTCGGCAATCGCCAAAGCGGCAAGCCCCCACCAAATTATCGATACCGTATCATCAACCCAAACTGGTAGTAACAATCCTATCAACGCCAATGCAATACCGCTTGAAAAAACTCCCAACGCTAACCAATCCCGTCTTTTATCCCACAGTTTCATCAATACGGCTGAAAAAATCGATATAAAAAGTACTAGTCCCATCCAACCCGCTTCGTGGGCGATAAACAAATACTGATTTTCTATTACTACCGGCGAGTCACCGTACAGTGACGCCGACCCGGTACTGCCAACACCGGCACCTATCGGCTGCGAAATCATTTGATCAAATCCGCTAATTAATGAGTTGATATGCCCTTCATTAGAGTTTATATCGTTTATGTCGGCTGGGTTTTCGTGAAAGAACACATTCGATATAAACCCAGTTCCTTTTATCGCCCAGACGGTTCCGGACATCAGAATTAAAATAGTTGCGATTATCAGCCACAATTTAGCCGGTAAACGCCGAATGTAGCCAGTCAATACGATAATAATTGTCAACGCTGCCAAAGTCGTAACTAAGGCACTGCGCGAATAACTAGCCCAAAGCGCAACCAATCCGCCGAATATTAAAAATGACGCGATTATCAACGATCGTTTGTCACTATTTATTTTGCGTTTTATTATCGCCGCGAATGCCATCACAAGAACCATACCCGCATATGCACCTAACGGGTTCGGCCCCCTCAACGTGCTGTTTATTCTGATATAATTATCGTTTTGATCGACTGTCAAATAGGGACTGATGGTGTCTTTGCCGTATCCGATATATTTCAAGACGTCGCGCGGCAATACGAAAACCTGCATTAACGCAAAAACCAAAACGACCAGCGCCCCGATTACCCCGACTTTGATGAATAATCGTCGCTTGTTAGGATATAATTTGACCGCAAAATAAACCAAACTGAAATACAGCAAATAACGCAAATCAATCATTAGCCCAGCCAGAATTGATACAACCCCCTTGTTATTAAATAACAAAAGAATTAAATGCATCGCCGCATAAATCGCGATTGCCAAAATCAGCGGCTCACGCATCAGCTTGAATTGTTTTTTATGATACAAAATCACCAATAAAAACAGTCCAGCTAATATCATCAAGATTTCTTTCCAAGATTTGAATAATAGCGAATAATCAGGCCAAATCGTACCTAACCCAACGCATAGAGGCGCATGTAAAACGATACCCCCAAAGATAACCAATAGTATCGCAACATAAATATTTCCCAAAGACAGTAGCAATCGACGCTTTTCCACTATCTATTAGTATAACTAAAAATGTTATAATTGGGTTACTTATGCCTGGCAAAAATATTAAATACTACAGCCTGATTCTTATCGTCATAGATACGATCGTGCTAATGGGAGCATTTACGATCGCGTACGTAATTCGAGTTATCTATGACCACCGCCCATTGCTCACCAACATCTATGCAATGGACTATCTACAATCATTTTTGATAATAATACCTTTCTGGATACTGATATTTGCTTTACTGGGTCTATACCGGTCAAGTACATACAGCCGCAGGCTAATTGAGTGGTCAAAGATAGCTATCGGCTCGTTCCTAGGAATACTACTGGTTATTGGCTGGCAATATGCCAGCGGCAAAGATATTTTACCAGCCAGATTAGTCGCAGTATACGGTTTGGTTGCAGCCTTCCTGCTAATCATAATCGAGCGCGAAATAATGCGCCTGATCCGAACGCTAATGTTCAAATACGGCAAAGGGATCAATTCCGTTCTTCTAATAGGAACATCTGATGCAACCAATGATATTGCCCGCAGTTTGGCTGATACCGCAAAAAGCGGCTATGAAATCGTCGCCATATCGGGACCGAAAAAAGTAGTGCCCAAAGAATTATCCAGAGTACATTACTACCCAACAATTGAAAAAGCGCTAGAAAATATCGAAGCTAACGGTATTACGATGATAATCCAAACTGATTTATATGATTCATCCGATCGCAACCAAAAGATATTAGGTGCCGCCCAAACTCATCACATAAGTTACAGCTTCATACCCGGCGAAAGCGAATTTTACTCCGGCAAAAATACCGTAGATATTTTTTTGGGCTATCCGATGATATCAGTCTATCAGACACCACTCGTGGGCTGGGGAGCAATGGCAAAACGAATTTTTGATCTGACTGTCAGTATACCGCTAGTAATCATCCTATCGCCGTTATTGCTGATGGTATTTATCATCAAGAAAATAGTCGATCCGGGACCGGCATTCTACATCAGCAAGCGCCTGAGTCGTTTTTCCGAACCGATTGATCTTATAAAATTTCGCAGTATGGACGCCAAGTACGGTGCTCGCGATGCCGCCGACGAGTTCCGCGCTATGGGCAGAGAAGATCTGGCGAGTGAATACGAAAAGAATCGCAAAGTCGAAAATGATCCGCGCATTACCAGATTCGGCAAATTCTTGAGAGATACTTCGATAGATGAACTGCCGCAAATATTCAACGTTATCAAAGGCGATCTCAGTCTAGTGGGGCCTCGTCCGATATTACCTCAAGAAATCAAGCTAGTGCACGGACGCAAAGCATTACTTCACAGTGTAAAATCAGGAGCTACCGGACTATGGCAAGTATCGGGTCGTAGTGAACTGTCATTCGAAGAAAGAATCGAGTTGGAATTATTTTATGCACAAAACTGGTCATTCTGGTTGGATCTGAAAATTCTTTTCAAAACCGTCGGCGTCATAATCAGAAAAACCGGCGCAAAATGATCGACCACTTACTCGACCGTAACGCTCTTGGCTAGATTGCGTGGTTGATCGACGTCGTTGCCACGCTCAACAGCGACATAATAAGCGAACATTTGTTGTACTACATTAATTAGTAGCGGTGCCAGCAAATCCAATTTCGTATCGATATGCAGCACTTCTTCGGCATCAATATCTTTCTTACTGTTGGTTATCGCAATTATATGACCACCCCGCGCATTCATTTCCGCGACTGCACTCATACTCTTGTCAAATAGCCAGTTATCCAGTAGTAGAGCTACCTCAAAGAACCTGTCATCAATCAAAGCAATCGGACCGTGTTTCAATTCGCCAGCCGCATAACCTTCGGCTTGGATATAAGAAATTTCCTTCAACTTCAACGCGCCTTCCAATGCTACCGGATATAACGTATCACGTCCGACAAACAATGTATGTTCATAACTCGCATATTTTTTGGCTATTTTTGCAATCTTATCCTTGCAGTTTGTTAATGTTCGCTCGATTTCATCCGGCAAATTGTTCAGCTCATCGAAATAGCTGGAAGTTACTTTAATACCGGTCCCTTTGACATCGGCAATTTGCAGGCCTAACATCAACATAGCCGCCACTTGGGAGGTAAAGGCTTTGGTTGAAGCCACCGATATTTCCGGGCCGACATGCACGTAAATGCCACCATCGACTTCGCGGGCTATCGTCGAACCGACAGCATTAATAATTCCTAATGTTTTTATTCCACGTCGCTTGATTTCGCGCAGGCATGCCAGCGTATCAGCCGTCTCGCCCGATTGAGACACGATTAAGGCCAGTGAATTATCAGGCAGATGAAAAGCGCGATAGCGAAACTCTGATGCCACCACAACGTCAACCGTCAAGCCGTCAATCATCTGTTCCAAATAGTAAGCGCTTAGTAACCCTGCATAGTATGCCGTCCCGCAACCCACGATAGTTAAATGTCCGATACCCCTCAGCTCGTCGGTTGATAAATTAAGGCCGCCCAATTTTACGGTTTTATCTTGCGGATTTAATCGTCCACTCAGTGTCGAGCGCAACGTTCGCGGTTGCTCGCAGATTTCTTTTATCAAGAAATGCTCATAGCCCTGTTTTTGAATCGCACCCGTATCAGCCTCGATAGTCTCGACATTTACAGAAATCGGATGAGCGGACAAGTTCTTCAGCTCAATTCCATCTCGCTTACATATCGCCATTTCGCCGTCATTCAGATATATCGCTTGGTTAGTATAACCGATAAGTGCAGAGGCATCGCTCGAGATGTATGTTTCACCATTACCCAGACCTATTACCAGCGGGCTCCCAGATCTGGCTACTATTATCTCATCCGGGTTTCTCGTCGATATAACTGCGATTCCGTAAGTGCCTACGACCAACTTCAAAGCTTGTGCCACGGCACTGAAAAGGTCCGTATTTTCAATGTAAAATGAATCGATCAAAGCCACCAACACCTCCGTGTCTGTCTGGCTGACAAACTCGTGATTTTTCAAAGTCTCTTTTAATTCCTTATAATTCTCGATGATACCGTTATGGACCAAGAATATATCACCGGCTCGATGGGGGTGGGCGTTAGTTTCGGATGGCTCACCGTGAGTTGCCCAACGTGTGTGACCGATACCGATTCTGCCACCTGAGGGCTTATCACCTATCACCTTTTCCAAATCAACTACTTTACCTTTGGTTCTGATCAATGTGGCTGAATTATTTTTAATTGTAACAACACCAGCCGAATCATAGCCACGATATTCCAACCTATGCAATCCGCCTATCAAATATGGCAAGGCGTCTTTTTTACCTATATAACCTACTATTCCGCACATTTTATAATCTCCAAATTATTTTCCGTCTCGACAGTCAAATATACCACTAATCATTATAGCTCTTTATTCCAAAGTGATTAATTTTCTTCGTTTCGCTGGTATTCCAAGCACGGTTCATATACGTCGCTATCCTCAGTATCATAAGAATCGATGACTTCATAGACGTAAACTTCACCGTAACGGAAATTGAAATATTCCTTTTTTGACCCGATCAACTTAAGATATGGCTTTTTACCCAACACCTCTTTCGCCTGCTTTTCATCAGTCACGACCACAAAATCCGCGCCGACCGCTTTCAAATCGGCAAGATTATAACTCTTAGTTATATAGCTCATACACTTGGACCTGTTTACACCGTCAGATGCAATAACGCTATGACCGTACGGCACTGAAAGAATGTCGATTCTAAACAATGAACTCAGTTCATAGCCGTCATTCGTTATTACTAATCTGTTGTCTTTGAATATACTCTTGTAATCTTCGACGAAGTTAATATAACCGTTAAAGTTTATACCGTTGTTATAATTCAGAACAAATTTGTAATAATTATTTACAAAATAAAAACACGGCGCAACAATTACGACGAAAAACAATGCGAAGTATACCGTTTTGAAATCCTTATTTGCTGCGAATTGCGGATTCCTTTTCCTTATCAGTTTATACAGAATATTAAACAGACAAAAAGTCGCGATAGTCAGATAAAATTGGCAAAGGATATTGATTATATCTTCGAACCTAGCTATCGCCCATAAAGGCATAAATTTATTCAAAAAACCGCATATCGGTGTAAAAGCAAAAAATGTGTAAAAGAACATCAAAGAAATTACGAAAGACAACTCATACTTTCGCTTTCGAAGCATAAATATCAGATAAATGATAGCAACAATACCGAGAGTCGCTATTATCCATGCCATAATATCATCGCCGTAATTCAGAATCGGTTTCAATATTGCCATCCCAAAAAAATCGTAATGAGGAACATTTTGGGAGTTTTCAACCCAACTTGGCGAAACGCGTACTGGCATAGATTTCGTAATCAACGGACCAATCATCAGAATAACAACGGTCAGTGAGTATGCTGCTAAACTAAGTTTGTCCTTAATGAATTCCTTGCGCTGAATAACCAATCTCGTCAAAGCCAACAAGAACACGAAACAGGCGCAGGCTACCGCATACAGCGGCTGAGTCATAGTAATAACCAATGCGATAGATAACAACATCAACAGTATCGCCTTGAAATTCATTTTGTTTATTTTTTGATAAAGACATATTAAAAACAAGATAATCCATATTTTTACTATCCTATCCGGATAGTTTGCAATGAACGCAAAGTATGAATAATAAGCCATCACCGGGAACATTGATATTATCGCCAGTGGAAAAGTCAATTTTTTGGATCCGACCCAATTCTTGAAAACAAACAATGCAAACACAAAGGAAGCCGACAAACTCATCAAGTTATAAAATCCCAATGAATTTTTCCATATTATCAACGGAATGTAACCGAACAATTTTGCCGGTATCACATACAACGCATAAATTACGTTGAAGTGATAGCCTAAATCCATAAATTTATGAATAAAACTGCTTTGTACATTAAAGCCGCCCTCTAAAATATCTACCATTCGAGACAAGTGGTATATAGTATCACCGTTCCCAGCCAACGAAGAACCCACGCAAGCGTAGATCGTATAATTAATAATCAGCGTTACAATTAGAAATACAAACAGCAACCTGACAATATTAGGTTCATTTCGCAATCCAAAAATATCTATGATATCAAACTTGCTTTTTCTTCTATGCCGTAATAGATAGACGATCGCGACTACTAGAAATATTAGATAAATAATCACTAACGGCAGAACCGGAATCCTGAACAAATAGAAAAATAACGATATTACGGCAAAGATCACGGTCGTCGTGGCAAAACCAGCTACGAATACACAGAACGGATGTTGTCTCAAAACGATATCAGCAACATTACGTAGCGGCTTCGGAAAAGATTTGGTTTCTTTGAATATGCGCAAAAAAGCATAGCCAATAAGCGGCAAAGAAAACCAATACAGATTAGTCAAAATAACTTCTTTAACAAAATCAATCATAAATATCTAACAGTAATTATAACTTAACCGTGTTGAATGCATAAATATATTCAATACTTTATAATATAATTCCTATATTCTCCACGATCAATAATGTGAGAATAAATCTCTAGTCCTCTTTGCGGTCATTATAACGTTTTTCAGCATCCATCAGAGCGATTTTGCGCGCCAGTTTGTTTATCGTATCCCTATCTTGTTGCTGATGACGATAATTATTAACGGCATAACTAATAAATGCCAACGTCAACAGATATAATAACAAATCCGCTCCACGACCGACGCCAA
>CAYQOL010000018.1:13958-15457 GCA_964419165.1 uncultured Saccharimonas sp. (SeqCode) | reverse complement strand
TGAGGTGCTGGTGTTCGCAAGGACGTGGAGGTTCAAGTCCTCTCGCGCGCACCAAATAATATAGACGACCAAAATAGGCCGTCTTTATTATTTGGACGGTCGGATGGCCGTGAACTTCTAGGGTGTTTTAAATACGGTTTCGGTACCAACGGACCAATTCAGAATATCCGAATACCTGTCGATTGCCGAAATTAATTTCGTCGTTTCGTCGACAGATCTGACACTGTTGCCATATACATACTGAACCGTAGGTTGATACAAGCCGATCGCCGGAACATCTGCCAGCCACTGATTTGCGAATGTTATATATTTGGCATTGCGCAACGTCGGATCGATTACTGATCTAGCTGAAGTCAACGCATCATCACTGATAATATTGGAATAATTCGAAAAATTCAGACCTTTACTGGACACTTGAGAAGAATGCCAATAAGCATATATGTCAGGATCGGCACCGACATTCAATTGATACACAAGCACGTCAAAATTTCGTGGTTGTAATATCGTCTGAGCTACGTTCTGAGATACATCAGTCGGATCGGCCACCCTTGTTTCGACATTCAACCCGATGGAGCGCCATTGTCCGGATAAAGTTTCGAGAGTGCCCTCGAGCTCGCTATTTTTCATAGTAACGACCGATATGGTTAGTTGTTGGCCGTCTTTTTCGCGTATATTTTTTGAGTTCAGTTTCCAACCGTTGTCATCAAAAATTTTCTTTGCCGCTTCCACATCATATTTTGGCGCAACTGGTAATTCACCCGATAATTGTCCGTTCGTAAACGGCAAATCCAGCGCTAATACTGCGGATGGAAGCTTCTTTCGAATCGCATCAGTACTGGTCGCTAACCTCAGGGCCCGCCTTAACGTAACGTCACTAAGTATTTTGCTGCGCGTATTAATAATCGCATACACGCCGCTTTGAACCGGTTTATATGAAACGAGGTATTTGTCCTTAGCTAAATTATTGACATCCGATGATGACAAATCAGCTGCCGCGCTAACTTTGTTCGTAGACAAAGCATTAGTTATCTCACTGGTCGTGCCATAGGTATGCAACAAAAATCTAGCAAGCTTGGCTTTTCCGCCATAATAAGAATCATTCCTGTCCATTGAAATTATTTTATTGTCACCCGTCGAGCTAATATCTTGGGTTAAACTATACCTAAATGGACCGCTTCCTATCGGTGACTGACTGAATTTATTTTCCAGTAACTTGCTTGGTAAAATATCGCCAAGAATATGTTTCGGTAAAATCGGGAATGTCAAAGCGTGCCCAAACGCAGCATATGTCGATCTGAGCGTGAATTGAATTGTCGTTGCGTTGATAACTTTTACCCCTACGTCATCCCAACCGGTAATCGTTGAGTGAACATTTGGATTTTTAATCAGTTCAATCGTAAAAGCGATATCATCCGTAGTAAGAACAGCCCCATCATGCCAATGAGCATCAGGTCTGATAGTTACCGTATAAACATTACTGGCATCATCCGCTTGGATAT
>CAYQOL010000018.1:0-13858 GCA_964419165.1 uncultured Saccharimonas sp. (SeqCode) | reverse complement strand
GCATCAGGTCTGATAGTTACCGTATAAACATTACTGGCATCATCCGCTTGGATATCAGTCGCTAAATCATAATTCAGCCGTCCGGTTTTGTCATACCTCATAATTCGCGAAAACATCAGATAACTTGCCGACTGCTCGGCACTACTGTTGGTAAAAATTGGATTCAACGAATTTATCGGTCCTAATACCGCTTCGGCGTACGTGCCGTCGTCAGCTGCAACTTTGGTTAGATACCCATTCTGATACCACATCAATTGCAATCCGGTAGCAGCTATCAGTATACCTACTGTCAATATCCAACCTATAACATGGCGTTGAACTTCCCTAACGTTTGACCAACGCTTAACAAGAAATTTATGAGTATGACGGACGGTCGCGGTTTCGACCTTGCGCATATGTTTTGATATCGTGCGACTATCAATATTTATCTTTGGTAACCGATCCCACTTTCCACGGTCATCTTGCGACATATACTGTCACCTACTTTGAGACGGGTATAATCAACCCGGCCAAAATCGAAAGCACAAAAATAACGGACAGAATAATAGTAGCTTCAAACAGGCTCTTATCAATTCCACGCCTTGTAGTATATAATTCACCTGAACCGCCGAAACCGGCGCCGAGTGACGCACCTCTTTGTTGCAATAATATCGCCAATATAACTAGAATTGCAGAAACCACTGTGATTATTCGCAAAATATCATCTAAATTCATTCTATTTTCCCTTAAAAAACTTTATCCGACCTTAATACTGATGCGGCGCTTACTATATAGTTTACCAGACTAAGTACGATTCCGGCCAAAATCGAATGAGAAAAACTCATTTCGATACCCGGCGTCAATCTAAGCGAAATATAAACCAAAAAACCGTTTACTACTAGCATAAACAATCCCAAAGTAATCAGAATTGCCGGCAGCGACAAAATAACGACGAAAGGTTTCAGTACGGCATTTACCAAAGAAAATATCAGACCCGCAAACAGAAAACCAATCGTTCCGGCGGTAACCTCAACGCTCTGGTAGCCGGTACCGAACAGTTGCACCGCGACCCACAAACCCAACGAGTTAAGTACCCACCTGATTATGAAAATTGAGGCATTTCTAGTCATATCAATCAATATGATTATAGCACAAAAAGATTAGGCAGACACCCTATTAACGGTAATCAGTCAGCCCCGGAATTGCAAAATTGAGTTTCACCCAACATACATAATTGAGCATTCGCACCAACTATATTATCAGTGTCACCCAAAGCCTGATATTTTGATTTTGCATCAGCCCATAATTCTTTGGCTTTGGTTTTATCATTATTCTTGACAGCCTGAATGGCTTGATTTTTCACGGCATCAGCGCTTTCTTTTGCTGACATTGTTGTCTTTGAACCATTATTATCTGAGACGCTTTTTAATATATACACTGTCGCGGTAGCTATAAGCGCAAGACACACGAAAACCGCAGCGATTATGATAATCAATCTTTTTTTGTCGCTTGATAGTTTATTTAGCATATCAATCCTTTGTTTATTATTGGTTTATTTATAAAGTAAAGTTTATCTATAAGTCGCTACTAATAGGGGCAAAATCCCGTATTAAACGATCTATTATCTACCATCGTCGGATAATCAGAACAGGTACTACCGCCATCATAGTTACCAATTTCACCATTATTATTATATGTCCAACCGTAGGCGTGATTGTCTGATGCTATCAAGAAGACTGTGTATGCATTGAGATTATTAGCAAGTGATGAAATAGTAAGGCCACTCAACTCGGTGTCAGTGTCGACTGCGGTAGGGACAAGTCTGTCTGTGTATGTACCGTCTCCAATTTGACCGTAACCGTTATCACCCCAACAGTACGCATTGTTATCGCTCGCCTTTGCACAGCTTACTTGATTTCCAGCGACAATTGCTAGTACAGTTTTACCGCTTAATGCTCCTGAGGTGTTGACTAATACCGCCCTGTCACTGCTAACCGTAGAGTTATTACCCAACTTTCCATGGTAATTATCACCCCAGCAATATGCTACGCCAGCGGTATCAACGGCGCAGGTATGGTCGTAACCGTTTGAAATCTTATTCAAGGTCTTGCCGCTCAAAACACCTGATGTGTATACGGCGACTGGAACTAAACTGCCGTCAGAATGTACAGAGTCATCACCCAATTGCCCAACATCATTAGCCCCCCAGCAGTGAGCTTTACCCGTCGAATCAAGCGCACAGGTATGGAACACCCCGCCAGTAATGGCTATTACTGACTTGTTATATAAACTACTGGTTCCACTGGTAGTATTGACTGCAACAGGGGCATTGAATTGTGCCGTGGAATTATTACCTAGTAGCCCATCGCCTCCGTTTTGACCCCAACAATACGCCTTGCTATTAGAAGCTACTACACATGCGTAGCCTTGATGACCAACAGTCAAGCTGCTTATAGTCAGTCCGTTCAGATTTCCAGTTTTTAATACCTGAACCGGCACTATACTTGATGCTCCACTACTATTACCTAATTCACCTAATGTCCCATGTCCCCAACAATAGGCATAGTTATCAGATCCAATCGCACAGGTAAAGTTATTACTGGCGGCTATGTATTTTATCGTCAAGCCGCTCAGGACGCCACTAGTATAAACTGGGGTTGGATAGTATCTGGTAGTAGTTGAATTGTCACCCAACTGCCCGCTAGTGTTCAATCCCCAACAATATGCCAAATCATCAACCGCACCGATTCCGCAGGAATGGTTAAGACCTCCAGAAATCTGTTTGAATGTTATTTGTCTATAGAATCTCCTGTATTTGGTCGTACCCCAAGAACTACTGGTATTGGCGTTATAGCATTGGGCTTGTACCGACACCTGATTGGTCTTGCCTTCATTTTCCGTCGGGAAAGCTACCGAATTATCAGCTTTGGCAATCCATCCAGAATCATATCCGTCAGGCGAAATCGTATAATCGTACTGATAGCGAGCGGTCGTACCGGCTGCGCAGGTCGCCACCGCCCATGACCAAGTCGTAGTATCACCCACAGTACTGGCATATACCGTCGGAGTAGTCGGAGTAGGTATAGGATCAATGTAATCATCCTCGGCGCCAACAACGCCTGTACTATAAGATGTCTCATTGTAATAACAACGCGCTTCCGCCCTGTAAGTATATTTCACACCATCACTGGCAGTCTGAGACGCTGTCAAATTCGTTGACCAATCCGTATAACCCGACCAAGAACCTTCATTAATTTTATAGTCTATTCTGTATTGCGCAGTTCCGACGGCGCACGAAACGGAAGTAAGCGTAGCTAGCACATTCGAGCCATCGAGAGTGACTGTGATCGTCGGAGCCGACGGTTCAGTTACATTGGCCGGTGTGGTTACGGCAGCTGTTGCTGACCAAGCACTGTCACCATATGGAGTAACACCCTTCACTCGAAAGTAATAATCAGTTAATGGCGTCAAGCCTGATGCTCGAACTGACGTATTACTGGGTGTGGCGACCGTAGAAGCGTCCGAAAAAGTAGCATTGCTGGCCTTTTGTACCACATAACTTTCAGCATCAGCCAAACTGTCCCAACTTAAATCCACTTCCGAACTGGATTGGACCGTAGCTACCAAATTAATCGGACCACATACTCCTTCGCTTACCGTTGGCGTACTACCACCAGTCGAACTAACATAATATCTAACTGACGGATCATCATCATACACGGCGCTGACACAGTATGTCTTGCCGCCGTCTTGACTACCTCCCGATAAACTGACGCCTTCTCCAGCGGAAAAAGTCGTTAGACTACTCACATCCGCAGGATAAGCATTACCAAAGTTTCGCGCGTCTTCCATAGCCCCAGCTATACCGTTCAGATCGCTTTTGACCTGCGACTGCGCTACTGATTTTCTCCAATTGCCATATCCGACTACGAACAAGGGTACTAAAATACTAATAACTATCACTGTCACGATGATTTCTATCATCGTAAAACCGCGTGAAGGTTTCTTGGATTTCTTGGATTTATTTGGTTTTTTTAATTTTTTTGATTTTTGTATATGCATAATAAGACGATTATACACCATTCAAAAAAGTAATGACAAGCTTGGCTTTCGAGACACCAACCAACTCGATTATTTCCGCTTCCGGTACTTTTTTCAAACTTCGAATACTACCGAATTTCCTTATGAGTTTGGAGCGAGTTTTGGGGCCTATGCCCGGTATATTATCCAGTTCACTTGTAACCTGCCTCTTATTCCTAATCGCGGAGTGATAACTGACAGCAAAACGGTGCGACTCGTCACGAATTCTTTGAAGTAGTTTGATGATGTGGGATGAGTCCGGCAAATTAATCAAATCTAAATTGACGCCTGCCTCAATTGTACCTCCAAGATCGTTCAGCTTATTTCGGTTCAAATCAATCCCCTTCAAGCGAGAATCGATTACAATTTGCTCTTTTTCTTTGGCGATGCCGATGAATGGTATGTTATTGTGACCCAGCCTTTCGTAAGCCGAAATTGCGGCATCCAGTTGGCCTTTGCCTCCGTCGATCAATATCAGATCGGGTTTCCCCCAAACTCGTAGATTTTTTTCGCTCAAGCGTCTAGAAATAATTTCCTTCATATTCGCACAATCGTCATTGCGTTCAACACGGGTTTTGAATTTTCGGTATTCTTTGCGGTCACTCGCACCATTTTTGAAAACGACCATACTGGCAACTACGTTCGTTCCACCAAGGTGAGATATATCAAAACCGTCGATACGAGCCGGTATTTTCTTCAGATTCAACAGCTCAACCAAATCGGTTAGAGCTTGGTCTTTGCTGATATCCAAAAATTCCTTGTCGCCGAACATTATTTTTCTCTTAAGTTCGTTCAAATCGAATATCTGATTTCTTATTTTTGCCGCGGTTTCAAAATCATGACGATCAGCGGCTTTCTTCATTTCAATCTCAAGATGTTTTATTAATTGTATTCGATTGCCTTTTATATAACTAATTAGCTTTTTTAGATTTGCCTTATATTCACTACTCGTCATATCGTTGGGTGACAGCCCAAGATGTTTGTCCAAATCCAACCTTGAGCCGTCTTTGGGCGGTTTCGTATAATACGGAAATATTTTCCTAAGATGTCTCAGAGCTTTCTTGACCGCAAAACCGTTATAAAACGGCCCGAAATACTGGGCGCCATCATCGAGCGGATGACGGGTAAATAAAACTTGAGGCCATTCGTTCTTCATATCTATCCTTGCATAAGTCAATGATTTATCATCGCGAAGCAAAATATTGTACTTTGGCATATAGCGCTTGACCATCTCGGCTTCCAAAAAAAGGGCATCGATTTCACTATCAGCCTCTATCCAATCCGTATCAGCTATTTCCGAAACAAGCGCCTTGGTTTTGTTGTCCATATTTTTTTGCGACTGAAAATATTGACGCACCCTGTTGCGTAGGACGGCGGCCTTGCCGATATATATGATTTCTCCTTTTTTATCTTTGTGAAAATATACTCCCGGAGAAATCGGTAATGTTTGTAATTTTTCCCTTTGCATTAGATAACATTATACTATATAATCTTTACAACTATGATTCAACGATAGTGGAATCCTCTATGTATACGGAAGAAAAGCTGTCCGGCGGTATATGTTTTTAATGTACCGAAAAAAGGAAAACATATGAACGAAAAAAATAAATCAAAAAGCGCAATCAAATATTTATTTGATCTTTGGAAATTATCACCGGTTCTAACCTGGTCTATGGTTGGTATTTCCGCACTAATCGCCGCCGTCGCGACGACAGTGGCGCCACTTTTCATATCGCAACTATTGAATCAGATCGGAAAAGGTCACATAACTTTGGACAGTAGTCTAGGATTATTAATCGGCTACGGTCTAGTCGAGTTCTTTACTGGCGTAGTAGGATTCCGCATCATCATAGCGATGGCCTACCATTCCGAAAGTAAAATGCAAGCTACCGTCGCTTGGCGCACGCTCGAGCACCTGACTCAAAAAAGCCTAGGTTATCACGCCAACCGTATGAGTGGCGGCATCGTATCGGACGCAAATAAATTAAACGGTTCAATCGAACGTTTTTGGGATATGATTACGTTTAATGCCACTCAGATAGCGGCTACCGTCATATCAGTTTGCGTAGCCCTTAGTTTCATATTTTGGCAATACGCCTTGGGACTAGCGATTTTATCGATCGTTGCCATATTAGTAATAATCAAAGCACAGAACGCCATTGCTCCCATTAGTGAAAATAGCTCCAAGAAATGGAGTGCAATGACAGCATACTTCGCGGACGTTATAGGTAACATCTCAGCCGTCAAAGCCTTTGCTGGCGAAAAATCCGAGCTGAACGGTTACCAAAAAAAGATTGATTCTTGGCGCAAAGTAATGTTCAAGGAAATGAAATATGTATTAATCGTAACGGGTACTTTCGGAACGATTATGTCGACAATGAAAATTCTTGCCTTTTTAGTAGCGATAATCGCCATAGAAAATCATATTACCAGCGTCGGCTCGATATATCTTATTCTGGTTTATACGATGGATGTAGTACACCAATTATGGCAAGTTTCTAATGTCACCAGGACATATATACGCATAGTTGGCGATGCCAGTCCAATGGTCGAAACACTGAACGAACAAATCGAAATCAAAGACTCGACCCGTCCATACAAACTCAATGTCACTAAAGGACGAGTCGAATTCCGTAATGTCAATTTCACTCACGACGAGAACGACGAAGCTTTATTCAAGGATTTTTCATTGACGATAAAGACTGGAGAAAAAATCGGTCTTGTCGGTAAATCAGGTTCGGGTAAAACCAGCTTGGCAAGATTATTACTTAGATTCAGTGATATCGAAAGCGGTCAAATCACTATCGACGGTCATAATATCTCATCAGTCACACAAAATGACCTCAGGCGATCCATCGCTTTCGTCGCTCAAGAGCCGGTATTGTTTCATAGAACCCTTCGTGAAAATATCGCCTACGGAAAACCTGATGCGACCGATGATGAAATTATGCTTGCCGCTGAAAGCGCCAACGCATCGGAGTTCATCAACAAACTACCCAAAGGGCTTGATACCATAGTCGGTGAAAGAGGCGTTAAACTTAGTGGCGGCCAACGACAACGCATAGCTATCGCAAGGGCTATTTTGAAAAACGCCAGAATATTAGTACTTGACGAAGCAACTTCGGCACTGGACAGCGAAAGCGAAAAACTTATTCAAGAAGCTTTGACGAAACTGATGAAAAATCGAACAAGCATCGTAATAGCACATCGCTTATCAACGATATCCAGACTAGACCGCATCGTAGTTCTGGATAACGGTAAAATCATCGAACAAGGTACCCACGAAGAACTATTGAAGAATGCCGGAACTTATGCCAAATTATGGCAACATCAGTCCGGTGGATTCATCGAATAGCGGACTATTTTTACTACTTTTCCGATTCAGTTGTTTCTTTGGTTTCGCCTTCAACGGTTTCACCGCCCTTTTCAGCTTCAACTTCGGAAACTTCGGCCTCGGCTTCGCCTCCGGCAGCTTCGTTGGCAGCCTGCAAAGCCCCGGGTTCATAAACGTTAGCTATTACAAGTTCCATATCTTGGTCAATATCAGCAAATTCGACACCTTCCGGCAATTTGATATCCGCTACGGTCAATTTGTCGTCTTCGTTAGTCAGATTCAAAATTGAAATCTCGAGCGAACTTGGCAAATCAGCCGGTTTGGCTTTGATTTCGATGTTATCGATTGCTTGCAGCACGACCAAACCGGCTCTTTCGGCCACGCTTTCACCTTCGCCCGTCAGCACGATTGGTACTTCGGTCGTAATAACGTCGCTTTGCTTGATCGCATGAAATGCTATGTGGCGTATTTTATGCTTTACAGGATCAGTATCTATATCCTTGATGATTGCCAACTTTTTCTTGCCGTTTATCGTCAAGTTTATTGGCGTATGCCTGCCAGCGATTTGGACTACCTTGGTAGTATCCACTATTGGTGACTGCGCCAAAATCGGTTCTGATTTTCCACCATATATTACGCTCGGCACCATACCGTCATCACGTAATTTTGTTAACTTCTTTCCCACCGCAGTACGTTCGGTTAATTTCAATGAAATGTCGTTCACCTCTACATCCTATCTGTCGTTAATTAATAACTGCTGTTATATAGTATAACATTTCGGATGTCCGTTATGCTAAAATATTTAAGTATGATACCTGGATTCGACCTTATTGAATTTGCCCAAACAGCCGGACCGATAGCCGCCCTCTTGTTAGTTTTGTTCATTATATTTGCCGAAAACGGACTTTTGATCGGTTTTTTCCTGCCCGGAGACAGTATTCTATTCACTATCGGAGTTTTACTTCAAGGCACCAAAACTATAAAACTTGATATGGATATCAATCTGGTCGTCTTGTTACTGTTTATTGCCGCGACGGTCGGATCGAGTGTCGGGTATGCTATCGGCAGAAAAATAGGACCGAGACTCTTCAAAAGACCAGACTCTTTACTATTCAAGCAAGATAACGTCAAGAAAGCACAGGATTTTTATGACAAATACGGCGTCAAGACAATCGTTCTTGCTAGATTCGTACCGATAGTCAGAACTTTCGCTCCGCTAATAGCGGGCATTGCAAAAATGAAATACGGAACCTTCGTTCTATTCAATATTCTTGGAGGGGCGCTTTGGGTCGGCAGCGTCACCTATCTGGGCTACTTTCTTGGCGAATGGATGAACAAAGTAGGTATAGATGTCGACACGGTTCTTTTGCCAATAGTCGCTTTTATTTTAATCGTATCGATTATGCCAGCAGTTTTCCAATTACTAAAAACAAAGAGACAGAGGCGTGAATTGTGTAAAATGATAAAAAAACAATACAAAAAAATATTTAATGGTGAGCGTTTATGAGTTTGACTATCCAAGAAAACCCTCCGAAAGAACCATGGCCAAATTCCAAATGCGTGATCATTGCTGTTATCAGCTTGATAATAGGCGCGGCCATATTTGCTTTGGCTTACGTAGGGATGAACAGTCACACCGGAATTGGAACCATAAATCAACCTCTACTGGAATGGATTGTAAAACATCGAGATTCGCAAATCACGAATATATTTAAAATAATCACATCAACAATGAGTCCGCTAATATTTATCGGCCTAGTCGTTTTCATTGCTTTGATTTGGGCGATAATTAAACGTGAAATATGGCGCCCATTCTTGCTTGTAATCGCAACGGGACTGGGGGTAGCGTCTTCGTCCCTGTTAAAAATAATAACGACCAACGGTCGTCCGCCGGAATCCAGTATGATCGCTCCGTTTGAAACGGATTATTCATTTCCATCCAGCCACACCATCGGAATCGTTGTATTCTTGTTGGTCTTTAGTTATTTAATTTGTTCAAGGAAACCGGAAGGAATAAGGATTTTTCTGCTCTGTTTGATATCAGCCATCGGCATAGGCATCGTGGCCGCCAGCCGGCTTTATTTAGGATATCACTGGGCAACTGACGTGATAGCATCCGTCGGTTTAGGACTTGTCATTTTAGCAATAGCCATATTTATCGACAGAATAGTTGCCGGGCGAGCTGACAATTAATAATCGTATTTAAAAAACTATCCTCGGGTGATGCAAGGGACTGACCGAATAGCAGGACCCGAGGAGGTTTTGAGACTCGGTTTACAAAATTGACTTCAAGTATTGGCCGGTAAAAGAATTACTAATTTTGGCGACTTCTTCGGGGGTTCCACTAGCTACTATCGTACCACCACCATTACCACCCTCTGGCCCCATATCAATGACGTAATCAGCAGTTTTTATGACATCCAAATTATGCTCTATAATAATCATACTGTTCCCGCCATCAACTAATTTTTGTAATATGGCTAATAATCGTTTTACATCATCGCTATGAAGACCGGTCGTCGGTTCATCCAGAATATATAAAGTCTTGCCAGTCGCTCGGCGCGAAAGTTCGCTGGCTAATTTGATACGCTGAGCTTCGCCACCACTGAAAGTCGTCGCCGGTTGACCTAGTCTAATATAGCCCAGGCCCGCTTCAACAAGAGTGTCAAGTTTTCTAGCAATTGCCGGAATATTTTCAAAAAACTTGGCGGCTTGTTCGACCGTCATTTCAAGAACATCACTAATGGTCGCTCCTTTGTATTTAATTTCGAGAGCTTCACGGTTATATCGTTTACCTTTACATACGTCGCAAGTCACATAAACGTCCGGTAAAAAATGCATTTCGATTTTTTTGACGCCATCGCCTTGGCAATGTTCGCAACGACCACCCTTTACATTGAAACTGAAGCGACCGGCTTTGTAGCCGCGAATATTCGCTTCGGGCGTTGAAGCGAAGAGTTCTCTTATTTGCGTAAATACCCCCGTGTATGTAGCCGGATTAGAACGAGGCGTCCGACCGATAGCCGATTGATCGATTACGATTACTTTATCAAGTAAATTGATACCTTCAATATTGTCGTGCTTACCGGGAACACTGTGAGAACGATGCAACCTGCTTGATAGTTCTTTGGCAAGAATATCATTGACCAACGTTGACTTGCCGCTACCACTGACACCGCTGACAATATTCATAATTCCCAAAGGAAAATCGACGTCTATGTTTTTCAGGTTGTTTTCGCGAGCTCCGCGCACAATTAACTTCCGATCCTGATTTATTTGACGCCGTTTTTTAGGCACTCCGATTTTTTCCCGACCGCTTATATATCTGCCCGTGATACTGTCCGGATTTCTTGCCACGTCTTTTGGTTCGCCTTCCGCCACGATATGTCCGCCAGCCACACCGGCACCGGGGCCGATATCAAGCAAATAGTCGGCTCTTTTGATGGTATCGATGTCATGCTCAACAACAATGACTGTGTTGCCTAAATCGCGCAAATGCTCGAGCGTACCTATCAACCGGTCATTATCACGCTGATGCAGACCGATTGAAGGCTCATCTAGTACGTACAGAACTCCCTGTAAACCAGATCCTATTTGGGTTGCTAATCTGATACGCTGCGCCTCACCGCCAGACAGGGTATTGGCAGCCCGACCCAGTTCTAAGTAATTCAAACCGACGTTATTCATAAATTCCAATCGCGCAACGATTTCTTTGACAATCTGATCAGCGATAAATTTCTCCTGTTCGTTTAGTCTTAGTTTGCTTCTAAAAAGATTTAGCGCTTCGTCAACATCCAAGTTACAAATATCCATTATATTCAAACCGTCAATCTTTACCGCCAGAACTACCGGTTTCAAGCGCGCGCCTTTACACACGTAACATTCACGTTCGCGCATAAATCGTTCGATATCCCGCCTAATAAAATCGCTGTCGGTTTCTCTGTAGCGTCGTTCCAGATTTGGAATAACACCTTCGTACATAGCATCGTACATCCGACCATTGCCAAGTTCGACGGCGTATTTCTGCGATCCGGTCCCGTACAAAATTTTATCAATATCGGATTCTGATAAATCTTTAACCACGATGCGGGTACTGAAGCCGTGAGCTTTCGCGACTTCAACCAAGCGTTTCATATACCAAGCGTCGCTGTTTACGCGGTTATACGGACGGATTGCCCCTTCTGAAATAGTCAGATTCGGGTTGAAAACCAGATCCGGATCGATTTCAAAACGGTTACCCAGTCCCATACAAACCGGACAAGCGCCTTGAGGTGCATTAAAACTGAATAGCCTGGGTTCAAGCTCGGGGATCTCTTCGTTCGGATGATCCAAACAGGCGTATCTTTGACTGTATGTATATATAGAATTATCATCGGCATTTAGAATCATCACTATACCACTAGCAAGTTCAAGCGCCTGTTCGACGGACTGAGTAACTCTGCTGATAATATCCGGTGACATCACCACGCGATCGATAACGATTTCTATCGTGTGTTTGTAATTCTTGTCCAATTCCGGGAACTCATCCAAGGCGTATACGACACTATCAACCCTAACGCGAGCAAAGCCCAAACGTGCATATTGTTCGGGAATATGAGCAAACTCGCCCTTTTTACTACTGACGATAGGAGCTAAAATCATCAGTTTAGCACCTTCGGGCAGTTTCATAATTTCATCGATTATAGTTTCAGAAGTACGTTTTGTTACCTTTTTACCGCAAATCGGACAATGAGGCACGCCGACACGAGCAAACAATAAACGCAAGTAGTCATATATTTCCGTCACCGTCGCTACCGTGCTGCGTGGGTTTCGACTAGTTGATTTCTGGTCAATACTTATCGCCGGACTAAGCCCGTCAATATGATCCACGTCAGGTTTTTCCATCAAACCCAAGAATTGTCTGGCATAACTGGACAGGCTTTCAACGTAACGACGTTGTCCCTCTGCGTAGATAGTGTCAAAGGCAAGCGAAGACTTACCGGAACCTGACAGCCCGGTTATAACCACCAATTTGTCGCGCGGAATCTCGACGCTTACATTCTTTAAGTTATGCTCGCGCGCCCCGACGACCTTAATTACCTCTGACATAACCAAATTATTATACGCTATTTTGGCAATTTTTTCCAGTCCTAAAGAGAGTTGGCAAAACCAAAACCGCGGGTGACGCGAGGCGGGGCAGCACCCCCTGAGTCGATTCGCTATATAGCGAAGAGCGAAGGAGGGGCGGACCGAGCGGCAGGACCCGAGGGGTTTCAAATCATCGAATTATTATATTTGACGCATCGTGCTTATGATTGTATAAGTATGCTTATTTTTATATAATCAAGCCAAATTATGAAGAAAAATGCCGCAATCATCCTCAATATCGCAAGCCTCCTGATTATTTGTGATGCCATCGGTATCGGCTTCAAACTGATTGTTTTTCTTTTCGCGGGAGTAATTCCATTTACGAATATTACTCTATCACCCACTCAGATGATGTACTTGATGGCAATATCGTTTTGCTTGGTGGTTTCACGTGTTGGTATTATGCCATTAATAAAAAGAGTTTTGTCAATCAGCACTAAACGAATCAAGGTGTCTTCCCCTTCAAAGCGTCTTAACAGAAGCCGGGCCTGACTCTTATTCGACCGGTAAAATACTTTCCGCCCACAAGTGCAGCTCACTTAGGATAAACAATTTTGCCTCATCGGCTGCATATATCGTAGACATTTTTTGCAAAGAATCAACGAAAGCCGGTAAAGCGGATTTTATTTTGCCCACACGCCATTTTTCCCATATTTCAGCCTCGTCACGCGAGAGACTTTTTGAGAAATTACGCGCTTTATAATGCAACAACAAACCAGACAGTCTTTCGTCAGCAAAATCAGGGTGAAGATCGACCAATTCGTGTTCAGTGGCGTTTCGCACCATTTCGGTTCTCATCCTATCGACGTCCGGCAAGAAGGCATCATATAACCGACCTTCGGAATCGGGCGATTTTTTGTATTCTTCGTGATTTTCGAATAATTCTCGGACATTTTCAGCGAACGCAGGAACGGATAACAATATTTCTTTGTGTTTATTTACCGTTTCCTCGTCGAGTGATATTCTTTTCCAGCCATCCTCTTGCGACAAAACGCCAATCGGTGCTACGGCCGGGGCTCTGTTGTACTGTAATTCCTTGACGGGCAGTTTAATGAAATCTTCAGATTGACGTTCATCCCAACTGGCGTACAATTTCTTGGCAAGTTCTTTGGCAGACATATTAATTATCGACGTTGGGTCGTAGCGCAAATCATACACCACAACATTGCCGTTTTTGCCAGCCGTCAGCGGGAAAGCTACGGTTGCTTTGTTATGGACGGTGTCGTACCGACCACTTACATATACAAACGGCTTCTTGTCATCCAAATTAACCAACTTTTTGACCTCGTTTTTGTCGCGCATTTTTAATAGATATTCGAATATTTGCGGTTGTTTTTC
>CAYQOL010000017.1:0-16600 GCA_964419165.1 uncultured Saccharimonas sp. (SeqCode) | reverse complement strand
TTTATGCTGATATACTAATATATGTGAATATTGAATATATTTTGATTATATTGTCGGTCATATTCGTCTCTATGACTTTCCATGAAGTTATGCATGCATACGCTAGTTATTGGTTAGGCGATGACACCGCTAAGTTGCAGGGCAGGTTGTCACTTAACCCGATAAAACATATCGATCCGTTTTTGACCGTCCTATTACCACTGATATTGGCTTTGTCTGGTCTTCCTATTTTTGGAGGTGCCAAGCCGGTGCCGTATAATCCTCATAATGTTCGTTGGGACGAGTGGGGGGCGGCTCTTATTGCGCTGGCCGGTCCGATTACGAATTTTTTACTTGCATTCATAGTCTTTGGTATATGGACTTTCGTGAATCCTTCGACAGATAGTCTATTATATGACATATTTAATTTGGCTGTGTCAGTTAATTTGGGCTTCTTTGTATTCAATATGATTCCTATTCCGCCCCTTGACGGTTCAAGGGTCCTTTATGCGTTGGCCCCAGATTTTGCCAGACGGATAATGGAGTATATGGAGCAAGCCGGTGTGCTAATAATCCTTTTTATCGTTATGTTCGCCGGGACGACAATAGGCTTGTTTATGATGGCCGCGATCAACTTCTTCTACTATGTCTTCAGTCGTATTTATGGGGTATAAATGTTATAATAAAGATGTCCCGGGGTGAGCCTAAGCGATATGATTTTCCTGAATATCATATAGATAGGGAACTCTAATGATTCGTCTCCGTGGAGCCGTTTTGCGAGTACCCACCTTGCCTGTAAGGCGGGGAATATCTACGCCAACGACAAATCCCGGGCACCTTAATAATAAATTGGCAGTTCATTAGACGATCGCCCCGCACTTTTTTAGTTGAATCTTTCAACCAAAAAAGTGCGGGGAGGAAAGTCCGGGCAGTATAGAGCATGACAGTCGCTAACGGCGACCGGGGGTAACCCTAGGGAAAGTGCCACAGAAACGAAACTACCCCGAGCTTGTCGAGGGGAAAAGATGAAACGAGTGGGGTAAGAGCCCACAGTGCATTATGGTGACATAATGCGGAGGTAAACCCTGTCAGCTGCAAGGAGATTTGCATAATAGGGCTGCTCGTCCGCAGATCGATATCCGCTTGATTGAGCGGGCAACCGTTTGACTAGATAGATGATCGTCCACGACAGAACCCGGCTTATCGATGGACTGCCAATTTAAAGCGACCACTCCCAGAGTGGTCGCTTTATGTTCTGAAGAGACTTTTTATTATTTATTTCGCTTCCTTGACGATTTCGGCAAAAGCTTTCGGTTCACTAACGGCAAGTTCAGAAAGAACTTTACGGTCGATTTGGATATCGGCCTTTTTGAGATTCGCAATCAATTCGCCGTATGTGGTTCCTAGTTCACGGGCCGCAGCATTGATTCTAGTAATCCACAAACCGCGCAAATCGCGTTTTTTGTTTCGGCGATCACGGTATGCATACTGCAAAGCCTTAATAACTGCCTGTTTTGCTAGGCGATAGGAACGGGTGCGGTTATGTTGCATGCCTTTGGCAAGCTTCAGGACCTTCTTGTGTTTGGCGTTAGCTGTTACGCCTCTTTTTACTCGCATGATTATTCTCCTTGTATTTAGGCGCCTAGCGCTCTTTTAACGTTTTTCGCGATCTTGCCACTGATATTGGCCGTCGTATTAATATTACGTTTGCGGCCCTTACTTTTTTTTGCCAACATATGGCCGCCACAGGCCCGACGACGCATCAATTTACCAGTGCTGGTAATCTTGATTCTCTTAGCAGTTCCCTTATGTGTCTTAAGTTTTGGCATTATTTACTCCTTATTACGATACTCAGATTACGTCCGCTTACCTGAGGTTGTTGTTCTAATATTGCTTCCGAGTCGAGTTGTGCGATAATTTTGTTCATTAGCTCGAACCCTAACTCTTGATGAGCCATCTCCCGGCCGCGAAAGAATAAGATTATTTTCACCTTATGGCCATTGGAGAGGAATTCACGGATTTTACGAAGCTTTATTTCCAAATCGTTGGATCCGATTTTTAATCCCAAGCGCATCTGCTTTAACTCAGCAGTCTTGTTTTGTTTCCGGTTCCTTTGTTGCTCTTTCATTTTTTGATACTGGTATTTACCCCAGTCAACGACTTTTGCAACGGGCGGATTAGCGTTAGGGGAGATTTCAATCAGGTCTACACCGGCTTCTTCGGCAACCCTCAGCGCCTCAGCCCGACTAATGATGCCTAGCTGTTTACCGTCCGGACCAATGACACGCAAGTTTTCAGCTCGAATTTCTTGGTTAATGCGGATAGGGTTACTGATTTTATTCTCCTTACTTGGTATTTTTTAATACTGAGCTTTACTCGGTAGTTATTCTATCAGATGTAACGTATATATTCAAGACCGTTGTTTGCGATATTGCAAGGCTTCGCTGATATGCTCGATATTTATGTCACTTTCGTTCGCCAAATCGGCTATCGTTCGGGCTACTTTGACGATTTTGAAATAACTGCGAGCTGTCAAGCCGAGCTTGTCAGTCGCTTTTACTAGCAAGTTTTTTGCTTCGTCGGATAATTTTATATGTTCGTAAATTTCTCTATTATTTAAAGAAGAGTTGTAAACAATACCACTATTATATCTAACAGTTTGGGCAATATTTGCGTTCTTGATGGCTTCCAACGCCGTTAGATGTTGACTATTAATCAACGTGCTTGTGCTTAATAATGATTCGTTCGGCACGCGCGATACGTTTACAACCAAATCAATCCGATCCATTAATGGTCCGGATAATTTCTTTTGGTAAGTGTTTATTTGTGTGCTCGTACACTCACATTCTTTTTTGCTGTCACCGTAGTATCCGCATGGGCAGGGGTTCATTGTGGCTGCGAGCATAAAATCGGCAGGGTAGGATATGTGTACTTTTGCTCTGCTGATGTTAATCATCCTGTCTTCAAGTGGTTGCCTGAGTGATTCGAGCAGCGAACGCGGGTATTCAGGTATTTCGTCTAGAAACAACACGCCGGTGTGAGCTAGACTTATTTCACCGGGTTTTGCGTAATTTCCGCCACCGATGATGGATGTCAAACTTGCTGTGTGATGAGGTGCCCTGAATGGCCTTTTAATAATGATTTCCTCCATTGCGTTACCTGATATACTGTGAACTTTCGTTACTTCGATTTGCTCTTCGGGAGTTAATTCGGGTAAAAGATTTACTAATGTTTTTGCAAGCATCGTCTTACCGGCACCTGGAGGCCCTGAAAAAAGTATATTATGATGTCCGGCTGCAGCTATTATTAGGGCGCGTTTTGCTGCTTCTTGACCTTTGATGTCGTCTAATATGGGGTGGGAGAGTAACCGATTGGGTTCGAGCGTCTTATTAGTGACATATGGACTTAGTTTTACTTCTTTTTTAAGGTACAAGTATAACTGCTTGATTGATGTTATACCGTATATCTCGATTCCACTTATCAGGCTTGCTTGCTTGGCGTTTGCTAAGGGTAAAAAAATTCTTTGTGCCCCGGCTTGTTTGGCAATCTGCGTAATATTAATAATCCCCTTGACGGGACGTAAATTGCCATCTAGGGCAATTTCACCGGCAAAGGCCGAACCGTCAAGCTCTTTTTGTCTTATTTGACCGCTTATACATAGCACCGCTAGGGCTATCGGCAAATCGTAGTGAGTACCGTCTTTTGGTAGTTCAGCAGGCGCCAGATTGATAGTAATGCGTTTTTTTGGAAAGTCCAGCATAGAATTAGTTATCGCGCTTCTTACGCGTTCTCTTGCTTCGTCAATAGCTTTATTACCCAAGCCTACTATCTGTAATGAAGGTAACGAATTCGAAGCATCGCATTCAACTTCGATGATCGATCCGCTTACTCCGATGGGGGCTACTGTTACGACCTTGGCAACCATAATCAGTACAAGTTAAACATTATTTTTTGATGTGCGCAACCTTATAAATAAATTAGTAAATACCTAAAGTGATAGATTTATATCTAATAACGTGGTATCATTAAGATACACGTTGGGGCTGATTATAGCTTTCGACGAAGGGATTTTAACAGGCTATTTTGCAAGTCGAAAGTACACGTAAAGTACGAATAATTGCAACATTTATTGCTAAAGCCAAGAGCATGGTAGCTGATTTTGCTAGCGCATTTCAGTCACCAGTTCTGGCAACAGCTCGGGTTTAATAACGGGCCATCCTATTACTGAGGTAGCATAGGGAAATAGGGTGTTATATTTATGCCACTTACTGGTTTATCGGGCAGCAACGTTAAATCAGGAAAGTATTTTTGCGCGACGATCGGGAGGTTTTTGTTTTATTTCAAGTTTCCGGTGGTCGTAAAAAGTCAAATAAAACTATGCTTGTAGACGAATAGTAGGTTACCTTTCGGACCGGGGTGCGATTCCCCGCAGCTCCACCAAAAAAGAATGATGAAAAACTCGCCCAATAGGCGAGTTTTTGTATTTTGTATCTGGTGAAAAAATAAAACAACCGCCTGCGAGGAACGGTTGTTTTAAAGTGGAGTTTTTAATTTCTGTTTGTTTTTGAGCCACTGTATAATTTTTTTATTCAGAAGCTACCCCTATAATATGACTTCGAAGCGCTTGTGTCAATAAAAATAATAAAAAATACTTAGTAAAAAATACTATATGTGGAAAAGTGTATTATTAAGTTTAATATACGAAATGATGTATAGGGTGAATTACCGGTTATGATCTTTCACGATGATGGATCAGCGTAGTACGCTGAATGTGTGAAATGTATTTATTCTAAATTCCCAGCCATATTGTAGATGAGTTGTAATAATACCAAGACAACATTGCGAAGGCAGAAGAATCGTTACTTTGGTGAATAAAATATTTCGCAAATAACTGAATAATTATTGTACAAAATGTAAAAGTAATATTGATATGTAGCTGCAATAATCCATAAGTTTATAAGTTCTAATTAATGAGCAGATGTTTTACAAATCCTGAAACTTAAAGGAAATAGCGAGATGTAAATTTGTCATCGTTAATTACGTATTGTAAATAACACAATATAAGTATTTACAATATGAACAAAACTTTTATCTTAAAATCTTCAAAAGTATACTATTAAATGTAAATACAACAACGCAGATATTGCTAATGTTTGTTGACCATAAAGGGGAATTGTGCTAATGTTTACTTAGGCTTTTATTTAAAAAACAAACATAAAAGAGCTAAAAAATACCTTTACAATTAAAAACGATTCTGACCGGATTTTGACGGAAATCCGGTGACGACAACCGACATATTATTGTGGCTTGCGCTTGCAAGGCATAACGCACCTTATTGATGTCGGCTTGGTGTCGCCGATGCTCCGCCAAACGGCGTGAAGCGCGTATGTTAGTACCGGATACTCCTTATGGTGAAATATTCCGAGGAATACATACAAGGACGTTTGCCCCGAGTTATCTCGGAGCGGTCAGAATAGCCTGTAGAGGCAGGTTGTCTGCGGTTCACACGCTCAATAAATTATAAATAGTGGCGTTTGCTGCAACTCGGACTATAAGCTTGCCTCTCTGGCTTACTTAAATCTCTTGTATATAAATGATATAGTTGTATGTGACCATGATAAAAAAGATCATTATTATTACCACATCAATAAGCCTCTGCATATTGATATATATCCTAAACACTACAACTCCGACGAAAGCAGGTCCACTTGGTATTTTGGCTGTCTTTCTGTGTGCCTATTTGTCATTACTTGGTGTAATGACATTTTTTTTGTATGGGTTAAGTAAGATAATCTCACATTTATCGATCATTTTCGTTGCAAAAAGGCCAATGAATAAACTATCAATCAAGAGCTCGTATTATTATTCGACGATTCTTGCCTCCGCTCCAATATTGCTTATAGCTTTGCAATCCGTTGGATCGAATAATATATACGGCTTTTTACTGGTGATGTTTTTTGTTTTTATAGGATGTCTGTATATTTCAAAAAGATTTCAATAATTACATTACATATATACATAAGCTATTTATTAACGTGATATAATTACAGATATGAAACCAGAGACTTCATCGCCTGATATTAAGCGTGAGCCAACACCGGTCGAATATAAACCTGGGATTGAGAATATACCTAATATATCCGCACCGGAATCGGATGTTCAAAAAAGTGCTGAAAGGTTTGAGAAAAGGTCAGATCTTAGCGCTTCTGCTAGTAATGTAGCCGGTATTTCAACGACTTTTCCAACTCCGGTGGTAGATGACACGAAGGTTGTGAATAATAACAAACCAGCTTCAGATATTCCAACGGTTGCCGGAGATGATGATTTGATAGAAAAAGAATGGGTCGACAAGGCTAAGAAGATAGTCTCTGAAACTAGAAGTGACCCTTATCAGCAGGAGGATTCCATAGGTAAATTACAGGTCGATTACATAAAAAAACGCTATGGAAAGGAGTTGGGTACTGATACCTAATCCCTAGGTGACAAAAAATGTTAAGAGGAATTATCACCGCTTTAATAGTATTGATACTGGGAATAATAGTTTTCATATTTGTTTTTCTGCAATACAGGAAGGCTCTTCGTGAAGCAAAAAACTACGAACGCGGTCTCAAGATGGTGTCGCTACATATACATATTCCACCGTCTAGCGATGATTTAGAAACCGGAGGTCGTGACGAGAGGGATGTGACCGAAGAAGTACTATCCGAAGCCCAGATTATGTACAATATTATTTCAAGCACGGCTACGAAAGGTTTCAAAAGCCGTATATACGGGCAGAGGCATTTGTCTTTTGAAATTTTAGCTCACGAAGGGTTGATATATTATTATGCCGTAGTTCCGGTCGTATTGATAGACGTCGTCAAACAAGCGGTCGCGGCAGCGTATCCTTCTGCTAGGCTGGAAGAAGTAGAAGATCGTAATATCTTTAGTCAGGCTGGCAAAATAAGCGGTACTATCGGTGGGGAGTTTACTTTGAAAAAGAGTTTCGTATATCCGATAGCCACGTATCAGGAATCAAAAAGAGATGCGTCAAGGGCACTCTTGAATGCACTGTCAGCCGTAACCCGCGAAGACGGTGCATCTGTTCAAATAATGATCAGACCAGCCGCTGAAAGCTGGACAAAAAATTCGATTTTTGCCGTCAACAAGATAAGAAAAGAAAAAAGTGCGGCAAATACGGGGTTTGGGGGTGCTTTTAAGCCAACAAACCTAATGGAAGCACTTTGGAAACCGCCTGAGGCAAAAGAAATTAGGCCGGAAGATAAGCAGTTAAGTACTCTGGAACAGGGGATAGTCGAGGCAATCGAAGAGAAAACCCGACATCCTGGTTATGAAACATTGATTAGGGTATTAGTGTCATCTAATACGGCCGTCAGATCACAAGCTATCCTAAAAAACATAATCGCAGCCTTCTCACTGTTCGATTCACCATCGAACAACGGTTTTAAATTTACAATATCAAAAGACATTGAAGAGTTAGTGACGGCGTATATATTCAGGTTTTTCCCGCAGACGGTTTCGCAGAACATACTGAATAGCGTCGAGCTTGCCACTATATTTCATCTGCCGGATCAAAACAGTATACCTACTTCACAAGTCCAGCGTCAGATGGCTAAACAAGTTGACGGTCCGACACAGACGATGGAAGAAGGTTTTTTGCTGGGGTACAACGAATTCCGTGGTACGAAAAAACAAATCAGACTAAATACGAACGATCGTCGTAGACATACATATATAATAGGGCAGACAGGCACTGGTAAATCAGGCTTACTTGAGAATCTTGCTTTTCAGGATATGATGGATGGTCGCGGTTTTGCGTTCATCGATCCTCATGGTGACTCAGCCGAAAAGTTACTCGGTATGGTGCCGAAGGAACGCGTGGAGGATGTCATATATTTCAGCCCGGGCGATATGGATAATCCTGTCGGCTTGAATCTTTTTGAATTTGAAAATCAAGACCAACGTGACTTTTTGATTCAAGAAGCAATCGCGATGTTATATAAATTGTACGATCCCGGCCACACTGGCATTATTGGTCCTCGATATGAACATTGGTTTCGTAATGCGGCTTTAACTATAATGAGCGACCCGAGCGGATCGACGTTCATTGATATACCGCAAGTATTTAACGATCAGGCGTTTACGGACGAAAAAATGAAATATGTGACTGATCGGACAGTTCTTGATTTTTGGTACAAGGAGATGGCCCAAACAAGTGATGCGAATAAGTCGGAAGTACTAGGTTGGTTTGTTAGCAAGTTCGGCGCGTTTCTGTCAAATGAAATGATGCGAAATGTTATTGGCCAGACAAAAAGCGGTTTTGACTTGCGTGAGGTTATGGATAATAACAAAATACTGTTAGTTAATTTGTCGAAAGGCAGAACCGGTGAGCTGAACTCCCAGTTGCTCGGTATGATTTTCGTAATGAAGTTTCAGGCTGCCGCGATGGGAAGAGCGAATTTACTTGAAGAAGAGCGCAGAGATTTTACGCTGTATGTCGATGAGTTCCAAAATTTCGCAACTGATTCGTTCGCGACGATTTTGTCAGAAGCGAGAAAATACCGCCTTAACCTTGTACTTGCTAACCAATTTATGACACAACTCTCAGACAATATACGCGAAGCTATCATTGGTAATATAGGCACGATTATTAGCGGACGAATCGGTATTACCGACGCTGAAATTTTACAAAAGAAATTTCAACCGACTTTCGATGCTGAAGATTTAACTAAACTGCCTAATTTTCAAACTATCACGTCAGTTATGATTAATGGGGTACCTTCGTCAGCATTCAGTATGTCGTTAGTTCCGCCTATGGGGCAATCTAATACCGATCTTCGCGATGCCTTGAAAAAATTATCCGCGGCTAAGTATGGCAAACCTAGGGCGCAAGTCGAGAGAGAAATCTTCACTCGTTTAGGTGCAGGCGATGCTGCAAAAAAAGCGAAATTGGAAGCAATGAAAAAAGCCCAGCAAGACCAAATGAGTGCGCTTACTCAACCAAAACAAAATTTACAAACTGGAAGCTCATCGTTCTTGGACGACTGGCTGGCTAAACGTCAACAAATTGTTGCCGAGTCGAAAATGAAAGACGATTCAGCTTCCGCAAAAGAACCTGAAAATAATGATACTAAAAAATCAGTTGAAAAACAGACGGACTATAATCATCTGCATATTCGCGAAAACGGTTCGAATGATGAAGTGTCGATAAAACTCAGATAGGTACTATAATTTTTTTCCGGTAATCATAGCTTTTAGATAATCATACAATATGCCGATTACCCAACCTATTACGAATGCTATGATTGTTTCAAATCCGGATAGTCTATAGCCTATATTCTTTGCGGTAACATAGGTGAATAACGTCAGAATAAATGCGACAATTGATCCGGATAGTATCGCATTGGGTCTGGCGATCGTGCTGCTGATTATTTCGCTAGTCTTTTCTATTGGTGCAATATGAATGATTTTGCTAAAAGCACGACTGCTAGTTGGAAGTTCTTTTTGAACTTGCTTCATCGTTTTTTTGTAACTCTCTTTGCGTTCTTTTTTGCTGATTGCTCCACGTCGGACTGAAGACGACTTATTGCTAAGTCCGAGTTCTTTGTTTTCGGCTTTTGCGACGACTTCGAGAGCTCTTTCGCGGGCTTTTTTTTCTGCCTCGGTTTGAGCGTGAGTCTGAGTTTCAATATCACGAGGCGAGGTTTCGGGCGATGCCTTCTTTTCTTCGGATATTTTTTCTAATTGCTCGGCTGCTGAGGTGTTTATTTCTAAATTATTGTTAACTTCATATTCGCTGTTTGTTGATTCCGGATTACTGATCATAACGTTTCCTTATATCGTGCCTAATGTGGCATCTTTTCTTATTATTCGAACTTCTTTTCCGAGCTGACGTGACCGCATATAGAAATAGGTAGTAGTGGCTAATAGTATGCAGGCGAATGTGATATTTTCGCCAGGTCCGGTTTTCGGAAGTTGCGAAGTAACTTCCTCGACGATTTTTGGCGTTGAACATTCAACTTTGATTTTTATTGAATTGCCAAATACGTTCGTCATAATGCAGTCGTATGAACTCGGCTCACTGTATCCCTGAGCGGTGGCTGGGATGGGATCGAGTAGCCTAACGATATAAGTTCTGGTTTGTTTTTCGTTCTCATCAAGTTTTATGCTGGACCATGATAATATCTTCGTCGAGTCGTCTAGTGATCCACCCCCGTCATCAATTAACTCGGCGTATTCCAATATGTCGGAGAGATCATCCTTGGGTGTTAACGTCTCTGATTTGTTGCCAGTATTTGATATGGTTATCGTATAGCTGATTTTGTCGCCGGGCTTAGCTTTGGTCGAAGTTGCATTTATATAACCTTGCGAAATATTTTTTGCTTGCTTTGATTTCTTGATGTCTGATCTGCAAACAGCACTTCCAATCCAAATTGTTTCATTACCCGGACAGGCTTCGCATCTTTCGTCACTGGCCAATAAACTTGAATTTACGGCGCATTTTTCTGGTCTAGGTTCATCAGGTTCTTCTTTTTCTGTGGTTGGCTCGGGCGTGGGTGTCGGAGTGACGGTAGGTATAGTTGGATATTTTTCCGTCTCCAAATTACCGCAGGATTGCAAAATTGCAAACCAACCCATCTTACTAGATTGTCCAATCCATGCATTCAAGGCCGTGCCCGAACTATAGGACGCCTCAAGGGGTCTTGAATATATGGTCGTAACTTGGTTGCCATCAGAATCGGTTATTTCAAATTGGCGTTCGCCTTCAGCATAACTAAGACGTGATGCAAAACTCCAGTTAATTTTTTTGCTATTCACGCTAAAAGAGCTGTAGGTTGCAGATGCGACTTCATTTCTGGTTATCCCGACGTAATCCATAACGTCGCGAAGATTCTTTGTGTTGTTGTCATAAGCTGACAAAAAATCATTGATTGATGATAGGCCTCCCTCGACCATATCAAACTGACTTGATGCGTTGGCGGATTCGGGCGGTTGAAATACAGCGAGTGATTGTATGACTAAAGTTAAAATTACGAATACCATTCCCAATTTTCGAGTGATTTCTTCTTTGCGCAATCTGTTCGCATAGAAATTAAGCTGTCCTATAAGAGCAGGGCTAAAAGGCAAATTGGATACTATTTTCTTAAACATTTTTTGTTTTATTTTACCTCTTATGTAACACTTTAACATAAGAAATATACTCTGCGCAATAGCTTGAGGGAACATAAATTATCCGTTATAATGGTGTCATTGTAAATAGCTAGAATAGTCTGAAATGGATGAGGGAGTTAATAGTGGCTAAACAAAAAAATGACAATTCTTATGACGGGTCGCAGATTCAGGTCCTTGAGGGACTTGATCCCGTACGCAAAAGACCAGGGATGTATATTGGTAGTACCGGTTATGACGGTCTACACCATTTAATTAAAGAAATCGCTGACAACTCGATTGATGAGGCGATTGCCGGATATGCCACAAAAATTAATGTTACGATACTGGGTGATGGTGGAGTAAAAATCGAAGATGATGGTCGTGGTATACCAGTTGATACTCACCCGAAGACGGGCAAAAGTGCCCTAGAGACAGCGTTGACTGTTTTACACGCTGGCGGCAAGTTTGGCGGCGGTGGATATAAGGTATCTTCCGGCTTGCATGGTGTTGGGTCAAGCGTAGTCAACGCTTTATCAGCGCGCTTTATTGCGGAAGTAACCCGCGATGGTCAACTGTATCGTATGGAATTCGAACGAGGCGTTACGAAGAGTGAACTTATTAAACTCGGTAAGTCAGATCGCGAAAATGGTACTTCAATTACTTTTTATCCTGATTCGGAAATTTTTAAAGAAACGACTAGCTTCGATTATAAATGGGTGGTGAACTATCTAAGGCATCAGGCATATTTAACTAAGGGTGTTTTCGTTTCCGTAAGGGATGAAAGAACTGGCGAACGGGAAGCCTTTTATTTCGAAGGTGGTATCCAAAGTTATGTTCAGCATTTGAATATTGGCAAGGATGTAGTTAGTGACAATGTGTTTTATGTTGAAAAACAAGTCGAAGACGCTTTGATTGAAATCGCGGTTCAATACAATGATACGTTCGTAGAAATAGTCAAACCGTTTGCGAATAATGTGTTAACTCCTGACGGTGGTACTCATTTGGTAGGCTTTCGTTCTGCGTTAACCAGAGTTATTAATGACTACGCTCGTAAAAGCAGCTTGCTAAAAGAGAAGGAAGAGAACCTGACTGGAGATGATATTCGCGAGGGTTTGACTGCGGTTATTTTAGTGAAGTTGCCCGATCCCCAGTTTGAGGGTCAGACCAAGAATAAGCTCGGCAATCCCGAAGTTAGAAGGTACGTCGAGCAGGTGATGAATGAGTACTTTTCATACTATTTGGATGAAAATCCTAATGTCGCAAAAAAGATTGTCGGAAAAGCGTTGTTGGCGGCTAGGGCGCGAAAAGCGGCTAGGGCGGCACGCGATAATGTCATCCGTAAGGGTGCGCTTGACGGTTTAAGTTTGCCCGGTAAGCTGGCTGACTGTTCAAGCAAAAGTCCAGCTGATTCCGAGCTATATATCGTAGAAGGGGACTCGGCTGGCGGTTCGGCAAAATCAGGGCGCGACAGTAAAACTCAGGCTATACTACCACTTCGCGGTAAAGTACTGAATGTTGAACGCGCTCGTCTGGATCGTATGCTAGGTAATAACGAGATAGTAAGTTTGATCAAAGCAATGGGCGTCGGCATTAGTGATCAATTCGACGTGTCGGGACTTAGGTACCATCGGATTATTATTATGACTGATGCCGATGTGGATGGCAGTCATATCGCCACATTGCTAATGACCTTCTTTTTCCGTTATATGCGCGATGTGATCGAAGGCGGTCATATCTATTTAGCTAAACCGCCACTATTTTTGATCCGTGTCGGGACTAAAAAGTATTATGCATATAGTGATGAAGAGCGTGATAATATAATTGAACAACTTATTTCCGAACGCAAAGAAAAGGGCACAAAAATTAATAATGATGAAGACCGAATCAAACAAGCCGGAGTTACCTTATTACAACGATACAAGGGTTTGGGTGAAATGGATGCTGAACAATTATGGGATACAACTATGAACCCGGAAAATAGGGTACTTATTCAGGTGAATGTTGAGGATGCCGAACGGGCTGATGCAATTTTTACAAAGTTAATGGGTGATCAGGTTGATCTTAGAAAGAGCTTTATACAAGGCCGTGCAAAATCGCTAAATCTTGAGGAGTTGGATATATAGATATGGACGATGAACTAAATACATCATTAACACCAGTAGATGGTGAAGTTGTGCAAAAAGCAACACATTCTAGGGTTGTAGAAAATAGAACGGTCGAAGACGTTATGGAAGATAATTTCCTTAGGTATTCGATGAGCGTAATTATAGATCGTGCCTTGCCTGATGTGCGTGACGGGCTAAAGCCGGTTCATCGTCGCATACTTTATTCGATGGGTGAACAAGGTTTGAAGCCCGGTGGTAAGTTTTCAAAGTCAGCCCGTATAGTCGGTGACGTGATGGGTAAATATCATCCGCACGGTGATTCCGCGATTTATGACTCAATGGTTCGTCTGGCACAAAATTGGACTATGCGGTACACACTAGTTAATGGGCAAGGTAATTTTGGTTCGATGGATGGTGACCCAGCAGCGGCCTCACGATATACTGAAGCTAGACTGGACAAGGCCGGCAACGAGTTATTAATCGATCTAGATAAAAATACTGTCGATTTCCGTGATAACTATGATGGTTCCGAGCAAGAGCCAGTCGTTCTGCCGGCGAAACTGCCGAACCTACTACTAAATGGTCAAATCGGTATCGCCGTCGGAATGGCAACCAGTATTCCGCCGCATAATCTGAGCGAATTGGTTGATGCGACTATATATTTGATTGATAATCCTGAAACTGCAACGCTAGATGACTTATTGAAATATGTCAAAGGTCCTGATTTTCCGACTGGTGCTATCGTATACGGTGGAGCTCCGATGAAACAGGCTTACCAGACAGGCAGAGGCAGCGTCGTTATTCGCGCGGTGGCTTCGATCGAAGAGATTAAGAAGGGTCGCAACCAAATTATCGTTACTGAAATACCATTTGGAGTTAACAAAGCTACGCTCATTGAGAAAATTGCCGAACTGGTCAAGGACAAGAAAATCGTCTCGATCAGCGATTTGCGTGACGAAAGTGCACGCGGTACGGTACGTGTTGTAATCGAACTCAAAAAAGACGCCTATCCGAAGAAGATTCTGAATCAATTGTATAAATTGACAGCACTACAAACTAGTTTCCATTTCAATATGTTGGCACTGATTGACGGCATACAACCTAGGATTTTAGGATTGGAAGAGATATTGAATGAGTTTATTAAGCATCGCCAAATCGTAGTCAGGCGTCGTACCGAATTCGAACTTCAAAAAGCTAAAGAGCGAGCCCATATCTTGGAAGGTTACAAAATCGCGCTCGATCATATTGATGAAGTAATCAAGACGATCCGCGCCAGTCAAACATCCGAAGAAGCCGAAGTCGCTTTGATAGAAAAATTTAAGCTTTCTCAGATTCAAGCCAAAGCTATTTTGGCGATGCAATTGCGCCGCTTGACTGGACTTGAGCGTGATGCGATTGAAAACGAATTGAAAGAATTACTTGAAATAATTGCCAAGCTTGAAGCGATTTTAGCTGACGAGAATGAAATTCTTCGTATCATAAAAGAAGAGCTATTGGAGATGAAACAGAAATACGGCGACAAACGCCGAAGTCAGATAATCAACCACGAGCTTGGAAAGTTTAGTGATGAGGAATTGATTCCAGAAGAAGACAGTGTAATCGTTTTGACCGCGGAGAATTACATAAAAAGAACTCTCGTCAGCGAATATCATCGCCAAAACAGGGGCGGTAAGGGTAAACGTGGTATGGTCACGAAGGCGGAAGATGTAATCTATCAGTTAGTGCCCGCAGGTTCCCATGATTACTTGTTATTCTTTACGAATCGCGGACGTATTTTTAGGTTGAAGGCTTATGAGATTCCGGCTGCTAGTCTTGCGAATAAGGGCGTCGCTGCAGTTAATCTGCTGCAATTACAGCCTGAAGAAAAAATAACATCCATAATTTGTCATGGAAAAGATTCGAGCGAAGACGGATATTTGTTTATGGCTACTACGAAAGGCACTATAAAGAAAACACCATTCAAGGAATATGCCAATATTCGTACTAACGGTTTGATTGCAATTAAATTGGATAATGGCGATGAACTTCGTTGGATACAAAAAACCAGTGGCAACAACGACGTGGTTATTTCGACTTCCGCCGGTCAGGCAATAAAGTTCAATGAGAAAGATGCTCGTCCGATGGGCCGATCGGCTAGAGGTGTGCGCGGTGTCCGTTTGCGACCCAATGATAGCGTGGTAGGAATGGATATAGTCGGAGACGATAGTCAAAAACTACTTGTTATTAGCGAAAACGGATATGGCAAGATGACGATGGTGACGAACTTTCCATTGCACAAGCGCGGAGGGGTGGGTATAAAGGCTGCTATAGTAACCGCCAAGACCGGTCCGATTGTTACTGTCCATTCATTGATACCTGATACAAAAGAAATCTTAGTTATATCATCCGGCGGCCAGACTATACGAGTAGGCTTGAAGGATATACCGACGCTTGGTCGAACAACTCAGGGCGTAAGGATTATGCGTCTTGGCGAAGGTGACAAGGTCGCATCAATCGGTTCAATTTCCGAACAGGATAAAGAAGTTAGCGAAGACGAAGTGTAATATAATTTATATATGTGGACTGATATATTCTCACCATACATAATAACAATTTTCGTGGCTTGGTTTGGTGCACACATTATTAAATATATTATTAGTCTGTTAAAAAAAGAAAAAAAAGGATTGATGGCTCATCTTTTTGTGTCTGGCGGTATGCCAAGCTCACACAGTACGACCGCCGTAGCTTTGATGACAATCATCGGTTTTAAGAATGGAGTTGGCTCGGGTTTGTTCGGTCTGGCGGTGCTTTTCGCGATGATTGTAATGTATGATTCTATGAAAGTCCGCAGATCTGCTGGTGAACAAGGATTGGCGATAACCGAACTTATCAAAGAGCAAAAAAGCAGGGTTAAATCGCCACGTGTAGCTAATGGACATAACCCTATAGAGGTGGTAACTGGAGCGGTGCTAGGAACGGTTATTGGTACTGTGGTATTTATCGCAACATTATAGTTCAATGATACTATTGACTATAGTTGTATTTATGCGTTATTATTAAAGCAATCTGGTCGTTATATCACTATTAGATTTGGCGAAACAACGTGGAGTTGGGGCAGATAAATGAACTTTGACAATTTAGTTGTGCAAATCATCGTCAGTTTATTATGAGTATAATTGTATCGTTTTTCGATGCATTTTTTATGGAGAGTTTGATCCTGGCTCAGGATGAATGCTGGCGGCGTGCCTAACACATGCAAGTCGAGCGGCAGCGCGGTCTTCGGACTGGCGGCGAGCGGCGGACGGCTGAGTAACGCGTGGGAACATACCCCAAAGTGAGGGATAACCGCCCGAAAGGGTGGCTAATACCGCATATGGTCTTCGGAT
>CAYQOL010000016.1:0-16612 GCA_964419165.1 uncultured Saccharimonas sp. (SeqCode) | reverse complement strand
GGAACCGGCATTGAAGCTGAAATCGCAAAAAACACCAGTCAGTTGATATTAGCAAGCGGTGATGGTGAGGTTATTAGAGCTGATGCCGATGAAGTTCATATCAAATACAAGGACGGCATTAAAAAGTATGAACTAATTCACTTCGTAAAAAGTAATGATGACCGTTCGATAAACCAAAAAGTTCGCGTTTCTCGAGACCAAAAGGTCAAAAAAGGCGACATAATCATAGAAGGTGCGTCAATCGCTGACGGTGAGCTGTCGTTAGGAAAAGACTTGTTGGTAGCATTTATGCCTTGGGGCGGATACAATATGGATGATGCTATCGTTCTTTCAAACCGAATTGTTCAGGATGATTCGTTAACGAGTATAAACATCAAAGATTACAACGTCGAAGTTCGCGAAACCAAACTTGGTGACGAAATCGTAACCCGTGATATACCGAATGTCAGTGAAGAATCACTTCGTCATCTGGATGAAGACGGTGTCGTTCAAGTCGGTTCGGAAGTAAAGGCCGGTGACGTTTTGGTCGGCAAGATTACGCCAAAAGGCGAACAAGAATTATCCAGTGAAGAGCGATTATTACGCGCTATCTTTGGTGAAAAAGCAAAAGATGTCCGTGACACGTCACTAAGGATGAATAACGCTGGTGGTGGTAAAGTCGTCGGTGTTAAAGTATTCAGCCGCGAGAACGGTCACGAACTCAAAGCCGGAGTGCTAAAGCAAATTCAGATTTATGTAGCCCAAATGAGAAAAATCAGCGTCGGCGATAAATTAGCCGGACGACACGGAAACAAAGGTGTAGTTGCTAAAATTTTGCCTGTCGAGGATATGCCGTATATGGATGATGGTACGCCGATTGACGTAGTTTTGAACCCATTAGGCGTGCCTTCACGTATGAATATCGGTCAGTTGTTTGAAACACACCTAGGAATGGCAGCCCGTGCACTTGGTTATAAAGTCGCGACGCCGCCATTTAATGGCGTCCCTAACGATGTAATTTCTGAGCAGTTGGAAAAAGCCGGCTATTCAAGGGACGGAAAGTTTCAACTATTCGACGGACGTAATGGCGATCCGTTCGAGGAACGTACGACAGTCGGCGTAATGCATATGATCAAGCTTCACCATATGGTTTCCGATAAAATCCATGCACGTTCAACGGGACCTTACACGATGGTTACTCAACAGCCGCTTGGTGGTAAAGCCCAAAACGGCGGTCAGCGCTTCGGTGAAATGGAAGTCTGGGCTCTTGAGGCTTATGGAGCCGCTTCAACACTGCAAGAGATGATTACTATTAAATCAGACGACGTTTATGGACGTGCCAAGGCTTATGAATCAATCATCAAGAACGAAGCTATCGTAGGTCCTAAATTGCCGGAATCATTTAACGTTCTTGTCAAGGAATTGCAAGGCTTGGGGCTAAGGGTTGATTTATTGAATGAATCGGAAGATGCGATAATCGATGCTGCCCAAATTATCAAAGAAGTAAGCGGCATTGATGAAGTAATCGTTCAAGAAGAAGTCGAGGAATTCGACGAAGTTATGGTACTTGACGACGGCTTGCATATTGATGAAGAAGGTGAAATGGAGGAGGAGTTATAATATGTCGCGAATAATTGCAACTACGGGTATCACGGACTTTAATGCTATTCGTTTGACGGTAGCGAGCCCTGAAGATGTTCTGAAATGGAGTAACGGCGAGGTTACTAAACCTGAGACTATTAATTATCGCACGCAAAAACCTGAACGTGACGGTTTATTTTGTGAGCGTATCTTCGGACCCGTCAAGGATATCAATCCACATGACAACAAGCTAAAGGGCGTACGCTCACGTGAAGCCGCAGTGGACAAGAACGGTGAGCTTATTACAAAATCGATTGTCCGTCGTGAAAGAATGGGTCATATCACGTTGGCCGCGCCAGTCGCGCATATTTGGTTTATGCGTGGCACTCCGAGTGCTATGAGTTTGATTTTAGGCATCACTGTCAGGAATCTGGAAAGAATCGCATATTTCGCTACTTATGTCATATTGAAATCCGATGACGAGGTGCGCGAACAAATGCTTGCGGATTTGGATGCCGAAAACGAAGCTGGCAAAACTGCCATTAAGATACGATATGAAAAAGAAGCCGACGCTCTTGCTGGTGATGAAAGCGCCGACTTAAAAGCGCTTGCTGAACGCCAATCGCATGAACTTGAGGAATTAAACGACTCCTATTTGATTAAAAAGATTCAACTTGAAAGCTTGGTCAAAGGTGCTTTGATAAGCGAAGTTGACTATCGAAATCTGCCCGAAGAATACTCGGATTTGATAGAGGTCGGTATGGGTGGCATTGCTTTAAAATCTATGTTAGATGAAATCGATCTTCCTACATTGATAGCCAAATTGAACGAGGAAACGATTGGCGCGAAGGGCCAGCGCGAAAAGAAACTTCTTAAGCGCCTAAAAATGCTAGAGAGTATGCACACCGCCGGTATTACACCAAATAGCTTGGTGCTTACGGTTTTGCCCGTAATTCCTCCGGATTTGCGTCCGATGGTTCAATTGACAGGCGGACGATTCGCGACAAGCGATCTTAATGATTTATATCGTCGTGTTATCAACCGTAATAATCGTCTGAAAAAACTTATTGAATTGAATGCACCTGAAGTAATCCGCCGCAATGAGATGCGTATGCTACAAGAGGCGGTCGATGCCTTGATTGATAACAGTGCCGCACGCGGAGGTAGAGCCGTAAATGCTACGGGCGGTCGACGCAGGTTGAAATCAATCAGTGATATGTTAAAGGGTAAGCAGGGACGTTTTCGCCAGAATCTATTAGGAAAGCGCGTTGATTACTCGGGTCGATCCGTTATCGTGGTCGGTCCGAAGCTCAAGATTAATGAGTGCGGTTTGCCAAAGCAAATGGCGTTGGAACTTTTCAAGCCTTTTGTGATAAGTTGGTTGATTCGCGGAGAATTCGCATACAATATTCGTTCGGCAACGCGTCTGATTGAATCAGGTGATGCTCTCGTTTGGGACGCTTTGGATGCCGTTATCGAAGGAAAATACGTTCTTCTTAACCGCGCCCCGTCACTGCACCGTTTGTCGATTCAGGCTTTTCAACCGGTTCTCGTCGAGGGTAAGGCAATTCAGTTACATCCGCTCGTTGCTAACGGTTTCAATGCTGACTACGATGGTGACCAGATGGCAGTTCATTTGCCGCTATCAGAAGCCGCTCAGGCTGAAGCTAGGGAACTTATGAGTGCAACTAATAACCTCTTGAAACCAGCTGACGGTTCGCCAGTTCTAAGTATCGGTCAGGATGTCGTTCTAGGTAACTATTATCTGACATACGAAAAATCATCGGCTCGGACAGACGAAGTAAAAACTTACAGCTCGCTATACGAAGCTGAGATGGCCTATGATACTGGTAGATTGAAACTGCAAAGTCCAATTCGCGTTTTCTATCGCGGAGAAATGCGCGAAACGACGTTAGGACGAGTATTCTTTAACGATATTTTGCCAGAAGATTTCCCATATGATAATTTGCCACAAAGTAAAAAACAGTTAAAGCGAGTTTTGGCAAAGATTTTCGATAACTACGGCGCCGAAGACACAGCTCGTATTGCCGACCGTATGAAAGGTTTGGCTTTCCGCTTCGCAACGATTGCGGCCGTATCCACTGGTAAGGACGACTATGTTCAATTTAATGAAATCGACGAATTCGTTGCCGAAGGTGATGCCAAGACCGACCTTATCTCGGAACAATTTGATCAAGGTCTAATTACCGAAGACGAACGTTATAACCTGACGATTGCCGCTTGGCGTGCCGTCGACCGAAAAATCGCCGATTTCTTGCAAGAAAAATTGCGCGATATGGATACTAGCATCAGCGTTATGGTTAACTCTGGCGCTCGTGGCGACATTTCGAATGTCAAGTGGGCTTCGGCGATGATCGGTATTATGGTTGACTCAAATAACCATGAAATCGAACTTCCGATACGTTCGAATTACAAAGACGGTCTAAGTTCATTGGAGCAGTTCGTGGCGACTCGAGGTGCTCGCAAAGGTTTAATTGATACGGCTCTCAAGACGGCTGACGCAGGTTATCTGACGCGACGTCTGGTAGATGTTTCTCAGGACGTGTTTACGGTTGAAGATAAAGAGGACAATACGGACGAAGGATTTCGTATTTATCGCAAAGAGTCCGAATTGACGATGATTAATTTCGGAAACCGTCTTGTCGGTAGATATACTGCAGAAGAAATATCCGGTTATATAAACGCCGATGAATTGATCACGCGTGAAATCGCGAGTGCTATTGAAGCCGATGAGTCCATCGATAGTGTCAAGATACAATCGGTGTTATCAACGAATTGTTTGCGCGGTATACCTCGCAAGAGTTACGGTATCGATATGGCAACTGGTCACTTGGTTGAAAAAGACCAACCCGTAGGCGTTATTGCTGCCCAGTCCGTCGGTGAACCGGGCACTCAGTTGACGCTTAAAACTTTCCATAAGGGTGGTGAAGCCGGCGGCGATATCACGCAAGGTTTGCCACGCGTAGAAGAGTTGTTCGAAGCACGTACGCCGAAAGGCCAAGCAAAGATTTCTGAAGTCGATGGTATCGTCGACGTTTGGGAGGACGGTAACAAATATATCGTCCAAGTCACTCCTGAGTCAGGTCACGTCGAACACATCAAACTCGAAGGTCGAACACCTGTCGTCAAATCTGGCAGTGATGTCAGGGTTGGTGACATTCTTGCTACCGGTGAGAGTGAAACCAAGCCGTTAATTGCCCCATTTGACGGGGTCGTCGAAGTCACTGAAGAAGCCTTGATCTTAGCTGCTAATGCCTGTGCGCCAGTTCGCTATGAAGTACCTGGTAATATGCAGGTTGTAGTTAGTGCGGGTGATGCTGTCGAAGCAGGTGATCGTTTGTCTTCGGGTTCATTGAACCTCCATGATTTAATGAGGCTGAAAGGCGTCGAAGCCGCGCAACGCTACATCATCAACGAGGTTCTGCGTATCTATGCTGCTCAGGGTCAGGACGTTGCTGACAAGCACCTCGAGATTATTGTCAGGCAAATGTTCAGCCGTGTCCAAATCGAAGATCCGGGCGACAGTATATTTGTTACCGGTGATATCGTGTCCAGGGCATCGGTTATCGAAGCTAATACCGAATTGACCGCGACTGGTAGAGAATTGATCGGCTATACCCAGTTGTTACTTGGTATTACCAAGGTTTCCATCTGGTCTGATAGTTTCTTGTCGGCAGCATCGTTCCAAGATACGACCCGCGTTCTTATTAATGCGGCTATTAGTGGGCGAGTCGATAGATTGCACGGTCTGAAAGAGAACGTCATTATCGGACGTAAAATTCCTGTCGGTACCGGCGTTCCGGGTTATCTTCAACCCGAATCTAACGAAGAAATCGAGCAAGAGATTGCCGAAGATATAGATCTGACCGAATAAAAACAAACAGACAAATACAAAAACCCCGGAATATACCGGGGTTTTTGTATGTTTCAAATTAGATCATTACTAAAGTGCATATCTGAGGTGTTTTTGAGGCGTGGCTTTTCGCAAATTGCGAAAAGCCGCCCCGAATTATTTTACCGAATATCTACTACTTAATTACTATAAATAATTCGTTATTTTTTTTAAACCAATAATTTGTAACGTCCAAATAGACATAAATTGACGTAATTGCTATTGCTATTGCGCTAAATACAGCAGCCATTTTATCCAGACGGCTGCCGCCAACGTATATGAATATAAGGATACATACTGATAATAATAAAAGTGAGATGCCAATTATCTTGACTGGTATGTTTTTTGAGGTATCATCGTAAATATTTTCAAATACCATCGACACCCATGCGCTGCAAAATGGAATTATTATAAACAATTCCACTACTGCCGCGAAAACGATATAACTAATAACAGTATAAGCTATTTCGTTAAGGCTCATAACGCTCAACTCCTTAAAATTTTTTAAAAAGCTTATTAATCTCATTTTGACTAATTACTATTTTTTGTAAATTTCGAATAATATACTATCTATCTATGTAAATCGATTGAATTTATTAAATATATATTAAACAGAGCGATATGCACTGTAATGATCCAACTTGTCAATGTCCCACCAACCACACCAGTAATTGATAACAATATACTAGCATAAACGGTAAAAAAGTCAAGGTTAAGCGGTTGCTTTATCTAAAATGTTTGGTATAATTATACATGAGTTTACTCTTGTCGGGTAAATAGGTCGCAAGAATGTGTACAGACCAATTTTCGCTGACAAGGCAAGTCGCGTGATGGAAATGCTGAATCCGAATCGCAAGAACTACTTCTTAGTAGTGTTTTGTCGTTTTTGACAATATATCAATCAATAGGAGATAATTAATCCTCTAAAATTTTATCAACATTTTTGATGAATCAGGATTAAAAATTTCGTCGAATAATAAATTAAATCTAAATTTTAATCATAAATTTAGGAGGATAAATGCCAACAATCAATCAATTGGTGCGCAAACCACGCAAGACTGCGATTAAAAAATCGAAATGTCCTGCGCTTGGTAAGATTCATAACGCACTAAAAACTCGTTATTACGAGCAAAACGGCCCACTGAAGCGCGGCGTTTGTATTCGTGTTACGACAAAAACGCCTAAAAAACCGAACTCTGCTCTTCGTAAAGTCGCTCGCGTTCGTCTGACAAACCAGCAAGAAGTCTGGGCATACATCGGCGGTGAAGGACATAATTTACAGGAACACGCCGTAGTGCTAGTTCGCGGTGGACGAGTACCTGATCTTCCTGGCGTACGTTACCATATCGTTCGCGGCGCGCTTGATCTTCAGGGCGTTGCCAAGCGCAAAAAAGGCCGTTCTAAATACGGTACCAAAAAGGAGACTAAATAATGCCGCGTAAAGTAACCACCAGTCTGCAAAGACGTCTTAACCCCGACAGAAAATACCAAAGCGTATTAGTTCAGCGTCTGATAAACAAATCTATGCTGGATGGTAAAAAACATTTGGCCGAACGCTCGGTATATGAAGCACTCGAAATCGCCGCTAAAAAACTTGGCAGTGAAAACCCATTGGAAGTATTCGAAAAAGCCTTGAAAAACGTATCACCGAATTTTGAAGTCAAATCCCGTCGTGTCGGCGGTGCCAACTACCAGATTCCATTTCCAATCCAGGGGCATCGCCAATTGCACTTCGCATTCAGCTGGTTGGTCCAATGTGCTCGCGACCGAAAAGGACAAGCATACTCTCAGCGTCTGGCAGCCGAAATTATTGACGCTTATAACGAAACCGGCGGAGCTTTCAAAAAGAAGGAAGACACTCACCGTATGGCTGAAGCCAACCGCGCTTTCGCTCACTTTGCCCGCGCTTAATAAAAATTTAATTAAATAGGATTCGCTGTAAGGCGAAAGGGAAAAATATGGCAGAAAAACAGGTCCCATTAAAGGACATTCGCAATATCGGTATCATTGCCCATATTGACGCTGGAAAAACCACCACGACGGAAGGAATTTTGTATCGTACCGGTTTGTCACACAAAATCGGTTTGGTCCACGAAGGTGAAACTACGACTGACTGGATGGAGCAGGAACGTGAGCGCGGTATCACGATTACATCGGCTTCAGTAACGACTTTCTGGAAAGACCACAAGGTAAATATCATCGACACGCCCGGCCACATCGACTTTACAGCCGAGGTTGAACGTTCGCTTCGCGTACTTGACGGCGCCGTCGTAGTATTCGACGGTAAAATGGGCGTCGAAGCTCAATCCGAAACCGTTTGGCGCCAAGCCAACAAATACAGTGTTCCGCGTATCTGTTTTATTAACAAAATCAATCAGACTGGCGGTGATTTCTATAAATCCCTAGAATCAATCCATAGACGTCTATCTAAAAACGCCTTGCCGATTCATTTGCCGATCGGTTTCGAAAAAGATATTAACGGTGTTGTAGATTTGATTGATATGAAATCTTATACCTATAAAGAATATTCGGATCACGAGCTCATAGTTGGGGAAATTCCGGCCGATATGGTAGAAAAAGCCAAGAATGCCCGCAGTATGCTAGTCGAAGCCGCTGTCGAAGCTGATGATGAGCTTTTCGAAAGATTTTTGGACAAGGGTGAAGATTCCATTACCGTTGATGAGTTAAAGGTAGCCCTTAGAAAACGCATTTTAGCTGGTGACTTTTACTTGGTAACGGGCGGAGATGGTCGCGGTGTTATCGTTGAAAAGGTTCTAGATCTAGTCGTTGATTATTTGCCATGTCCATTGGATATTGATGCTATTTGGGGTAAGAATCCAAAAACAGGCGAAGAAATCCAGCGTAAACCTGACGTGAGCGAACCGATGGCAGCGTTGGCATTCAAAATAGCGACTGATCCGTTCGTTGGAAAACTGATTTTCGTTCGTGTATATAGCGGTAGGATGACGGCTGGTTCGTACGTATTGAATACTACTACCGGTGAAAAGGAGCGTATTGGTCGCATAGTCCGTATGCATGCTGACAAACGCGAAGATATTGACGGTATTAATGCCGGCGATATTGCTGCTGTAGTAGGCCTAAAAGACACCTTTACTGGTGCAACGCTTTGTGACGCATCTAACCCGATATTGCTGGAATCGATATCGTTCCCTGAACCGCCGGTATCTATTGCCGTCGAACCGAAAACTAAATCCGATCAGGAAAAAATGGGAATTGCCTTGCAGCGACTTGCCGAAGAGGATCCGACTTTTCGTGTTCACACAGATGAAGAAACCGGACAGACGATTATGTCTGGAATGGGCGAGCTACATCTAGACATTTTAATCGATCGTATGAAACGCGAATTCAAGGTCGAAGCTAACGTCGGTGAACCTCAAGTTGCTTTCCGAGAATCAATCAAAGGTACTGCCAGCGTTCAAGGCCGTCATGTCAAACAATCCGGCGGACGCGGTCAATATGGTGACGTTTGGATTAAATTCGAACCGAACGAAGCTGGTAAAGGCTTTGAATTCATCGATATAATCAAAGGCGGTGTCGTTCCTCAGGAATATCGCAAACCGGTCGAAATGGGCGTACGTGAAACCCTGGAAGGTGGTGTTATCGCCGGTTATCCGGTCGTGGACGTCAAGGCTACGCTTTACGATGGTAGTTACCACGATGTTGACTCATCCGAACTAGCCTTTAAATTGGCGGGTGCACTTGCAACCCGTGAAGGTATCAAACAGGCAACCCCGATACTACTCGAGCCTGTTATGCACGTCGAAGTCACTACCCCTGAAGATTTTATGGGCGACGTCATCGGCGATCTTAATGCACGGCGAGGCCGCATCGAAGAAATGTCCGACCTGAGCGCAGGCATTAAATTAGTCAAGGCTTTCGTGCCGCTTGCAAATCTATTCGGCTATACCACCGATCTTCGCTCGATGAGCCAAGGGCGTGCAGCCAGTACGATGGAATTGGCTCAGTACGAAGAAGTACCACCAAACGTTTCCCGCGAGATAATCGAAAAACGCGGCAAATAAAACGGTACTCAAGAGGTAGCGCATTATTTAGTGCGCTATCTTTATGTTGAAATAATTGCAATATGATAACAAATATGCTATAATATAGTTGACCTAATGTGGTCAAAACTTCCAATGTCCCAACCGATCCAAAAAATTATATTTAAGGAGGTGAATATGGTTGGTAGACATATCATATGGAAGAAGTATCTATACAAATTGGCTGAGGCAATTCGAAATTGACGATGCGCTTGCTCTGAAAATTCGCCACATAAATAACGTGGTGGGTTTCGCGCGAGATATCGCAGTTAAACGCGGATTGCCGGACGAGGACGTGGCCCTTGCTGAGTTTATTGCTCAGCATCACGATGACGGAAGGTTCAAGTAGTGGACGGTATACAAAACTTTCAATGACAAAGAAATATGTCAGGATGGTATCGCTCACCCACACGCCGAACTAAGTTTGGAAGTGCTCTTCGAGGATGATATGATTCATCAATATGCTCCTGAAATGTCTGTCGAAGAAATGTATATAGTTTATAAGGCAATCGCTATACATGGTGATCTGAATATAGACCATTCATCTCTAGACGACAGACAACTGCTTCATCTGCAAATCGTTAGAGATGCGGATATGCTCGACAATATGGTTAATGTTAAATTAGCCGAAGATGTCGAGCAGCTGATGAAAATCCAAAAATATTCCATCGAAGAGTTGTGGGGCAGTGAGATTTCTGATGACGTATACGCGACATTCGAATCGTGTAAATCTATCAATTACGGCATCGTAAAGACGCCAGCTGATTGGTGGGTAACGTGGATGGCATACTTATTTAATCTGAGTACGCCGGAAAGTCTGCAGATCGTACTGGATACTGGCTGCGTCAAACAAATGTTTGATCGTGTTGCCGGAAAATTCCATAGTGAGGTTACGAATGAAAAATTTGAAGCCTTATATCAGGTCGCCGAGTCGTACATTGATTCAAAAATGGCTTAATCGCCAAATAAAGGAGTGCAGACGCACTCCTTTTTCTTTTTCAGATATTTTATTATCATATAGATATGAAACCATTGCGCCGAATAGGGAGTCCAAAGTTAGCTTATTCTTTTGGGAGTGTACTTTTGATAGGTGCCGTCGTCAGTGGTGTATTTACCCAAGACACGCGCTGGATGCGTTGGCACTTCAGCAGGTTAGGCGAAGGTGGGACTTTTTCATCGTTGATATTTAATATTACTTTGATAATCTCTGCACTGCTGATGATAAATCTCGCTATTACTATAAAGGAAAGTATCTCAAAGATCCCGTCTGATACGTTGAATGCAAAAGCTAAGAATACAGCCGAAAAGATATATTTCAGGGCGTTCTGTTATATTACGTTCTGTTTGGTTGGAGTGGCGATATTCCCATTTGATCGTTTTCCGGTTATACATAACATTTTTGGCTATTCAATGCTGTTCACCTTTTTGTATTTATGCGTTGCTACTTCCAGATTATTGCCTATTTTTAGCGAAAAGTTTTATAAATTCGGATATTCGATAATTGTACTTACGATTATTCTGTATGTGTTTTTCCTTGGGTTTCAGTCCGTTACGCTTCTTTTTGTCGAAATGATAATACTAATCTGTTTATATGTTTGGCTGCTTATATTTATCAAAGGCATTCATAGATAAAGCTAATAAATTAAAAGGGATAGTCGTATGGACTATCCCTTATTTTGGATTAGCATAATTCAGGCGGTTCGTTATTAGTTTTATGATTTGATAGGTTTGTTATTAATGATTTCTTTTAATACCGGATCCAGCGACTTTATAGGTTCCTTGACGAACCCGTATCTGGACCAATGCCCGATTTCGCGTCCGTGAAAATGAGTGTCGATAGCTTTTGGCACTATACCGGACAATGCACCGGAAACTCGATCTCTGCAGTGAAAAACCTTTACTTTTGAAGCCGGCATATCGATTTGCCATGTGACGATAGCCTCAAGTACACGATTTTCAAAATCGAACCTGTAGCTTGTCCTGGTGGTGCCAATTTGGCTAACACCCTTCTTGACTCTGAAGTGCCAACAGTCCATCGAATCGTAAATATCTAACTCCTCTATATCATTTGTTGGCGGTACGAACCGATATTGTTCATCCGAGTCGCAAATGAACAATTCCTCGCTAGCACCTCTTCTGATAGCGGCTTTTGATAAGTCGAATGCTTCTGAAGCTTTTGCTATTCCCCTGAATGGTCTAAGCTGTCGGCTTTTGTCGTCATACACCACTACGGTGCAATCCGACAATTGGACAACTAGGCAACCTCCGCCAATAAAATATCGATATCCAACATCTTCTTCAAGAAGGTTTCGTTCATTTATGACAAAATCTTTGATAAGTGTCGGAGCTTGGTCGGAGTATTCGCTTCTCAAATAAACTGGAAATCCACCGTTCAGGCTGGTAACCAATTTGTTGTTCAGTTTTTTGCCGACTTTCGATAAAAATATCTGTTGGCTACTATCAAGTAAATCCGAAAAATTACCTAACCGAATATCCGTTTCAATAATTGTGGTTAACAAAATAACCACCGCCTTTCTGTTAAAAATGCAATCTCAAAACGTTTGTTGAGTAATGGTATTTTATAATCATTAAGTGGTTTAGTTAATGTCAATATTTAGTATTATACTAATGCAATAAAAACACTTTACTTATCGCTTGAACTTATGTACAATTTCATACATACGTCGCGGGGCGGTAATTATAATTGCTCTCGTCTAATAAATAATTCGCCATACGGCGAAAGGAGAAAATAACTAAATGGCAGATTTCGATCGAACGAAGCCTCACGTCAACGTTGGCACTATGGGGCACGTAGACCACGGTAAAACGACATTAACCGCAGCTATTACGGCTGTTCTAGCAAAAAGGCTACCAAGCCCAGTAAACAAAGCAGTGTCATATGCTCAGATTGATAATGCTCCTGAAGAGCGCGCCCGCGGAATTACTATCGCATCTAGCCACCAGGAATATGAATCAGAAAAGCGTCACTACGCTCACGTAGATATGCCTGGTCACGCCGACTACATCAAGAATATGATTACCGGTGCCGCCCAAATCGACGGTGCTATTTTGGTAGTTGCTGCTAATGATGGTTCGCTTCCTCAGACACGTGAACATGTTCTGTTGGCTCATCAGGTCGGAGTTCCAAAAATCGTAGTATTTTTGAATAAAATGGACCTAGCTGATCCTGAACTAGTCGAATTGGTAGAGATGGACGTTCGCGAACTTCTCGCCAAGAACGGTTTCGATGAAGATGCTCCTATTATCAAGGGTTCTGCAACCAAGGCGCTGGAAGGCGACAAAGAGTCCGAAGACGCTATTATGGAACTTGTCAAAGCAATTGACGATTACATTCCAGAACCTGTTCGTGATCTCGACAAACCGTTCTTGATGCCAATCGAAGACGTATTCTCGATCAAAGGTCGCGGCACCGTCGCAACCGGTCGTATCGAACAAGGTATCGTCAAGTTGAATGATCCGGTTGAAATCGTTGGTATTCGAGCAACCCAAACATCCGTCGTTACTGGTATCGAAGCATTCAAAAAGAACCTCGATCAAGGCCAAGCTGGTGACAACGCCGGTATATTGCTTCGAGGAATTGAGCGTGAGCAAATCGAACGCGGTCAAGTCGTTGTTAAACCCGGCAGTCTTGCGCCTCACACTGAATTTGATGCTGAAGTCTACATCCTCAAGAAAGAGGAAGGTGGACGACACACACCATTCAGCAAGGGTTACAAACCACAGTTTTACTTCCGTACGACTGATGTTACGGGTGAAGTCGAACTTCCGGCTGATAAAGAACTTGTCATCCCTGGTGACACAGTATCTTTCAAGGTTAAATTGCTCGCTTCAATCGCTATGGATAAGGGTCAGACCTTTGCTATCCGCGAGGGTGGCAAAACCGTTGGTGCTGGCGTAGTAACCAACATTATCAAGTAGTAAGAAAAAACTTTACTCTATCAAAATACCCCTTTAGGGGTATTTTGATTTGAAATTACTATCACTTATGGTATAATCACCATAATTTGAACATTCACAAGTCGGATTATTACGGTGCGGATTTATATTATCTATCGGCGCTGATTATTTATATTATTAGATAAAGAGTTAACTGTTATTAGTAATAGAAAATATTTTGAAAGGGGCGATTGATTGTGGGCTTCGGGGTACCGGAGGCGATAAGTCAAATCCATGAACATTACTTGTTTACGTGCAATGCCGTAAGAGAAAAATACATTCTAGTACAATTTGATCCTGAGGATGCTTTGGTATCGATGGAACAAATCGGGAAAGAATGTATCGGATGGGGAATCGAGTTTATGAGCGACTGTATGTTTCTTGGGTTACTTGAAATGGAGCAACTTGAACAAACGTATTACATTAAGCTAAAGGATTTCTATAAGAAAAGCCATATGTATCGTAATTTTGGAAGCGTTAGCCAAACCAAATCTAATCTTAAGCAATTATTATTGGAATTAAAAATCGATACGGTTGATTTTTGTAACGTCGCAGAATATTTTTTTACTGAATCGGAAAAGGTTATGAACAAAAATTTTTTAAATGGACAATGGACCGGTTTAAATCGAGCATTGTGCAGGGTTGGTAAGTATATGGCTATTAAAGAATGGATAGACGTTAAAAAAGCGCTAAATCAAAAATTAAGTGAGCGTGAAACAAGACATGATGAGCTACTAAGGTTTTCATGGATTCAGGCAGAGATGCACTTATAGTGTATCTCTGCCTTTGGTTATATAAATCTGCATCATTGTAATAATCTGAGTTGCAAATTAATATGCCTCCGTAATAACGGAGGCATTTTGGCGCAATACTACTGATTATATGCGTCATTGTATGATGAAGTAAGGAAGATTCCTAGCTTGCAGCTGGATTGGCAATGATAGCCAATACCCGCGAAACCTATACGAATTCCTGTTCCGATATTCTCGGAATTGTCCATATCTATCTGCTCGGTAATAATGAAATTCAGAACCTTGGGTCCAAATTTACCAAGCAACAAACGGAGTTCTTTTTTCCTGATCGGGTAAGATTTTATTCTTATCCCGTTATGAAAGTTTTTCCTTGCGGACTGGATCATTTCATCCAATCCTAATCGTTTGGATATTTCATTTTGCGACACTACATCAAGATTCGTTACTAACATTAAAACACCACCTTTATAAATAGTAATGACAATAGTAAAACACTAAATACTAAATTAGTCAACTTGATATTATCTTGAGATTTGTTATAATACTAACCGTATTAATTAATGATACCGAGAACTACCCTGTGGCAGAAAGAAACTGGTCCATAGGAGTTAAAAGCTAACCGCGTCATTAGATGAGGTGTAGGTTACGGTATAGTAACGCTTTCGCCATATGGCGTACAGTAAAAAAGGAGCCAAAAATGACGGCAGAAAAAGAACAAAATTTGCGTATTCGTATACGCCTAAAGGCTTATGACCATAAGGTTATTGATCAATCGGCCAAGCAAATCATCGATACGGCAATACGTACGGGAGCCAGTATAGCGGGTCCAGTGCCTCTTCCGACTAGGAGAAGTACTTTTACGGTCGTAAAAAGTCCACATGTCTACAAAAAAGGTGGTGAAGCCTTTGAAATGCGCGTTCACAAGCGTTTGATTGATATTACCAACGCTACGCCCAAGACTATCGACAGCTTACAGAATCTAAGTTTGCCAGCCGGTGTTGACGCAGAAATAAGAATGTAAACTTTATCAATTAAATAACCTCGCCAGTCAGCGAGGTTATTTTTTGTTGACTACAAACTACAGTTGTATCCTGTCAAGAATCCTAATCGTGTCAATTTGAATATTTAACACCCAAAGAGACAATGCCATTATGACAATGAATAGAATCGACCAATATATAGTTTGATCCGTGATCTTGAATGTCATAAATGGATGTTGTTCGTTGATCATTTTAAATGATTTGTCAGATGAAGATTTTGTTTTGTAGACTTTTTTAGCTACGGTTTTGGCAGGTTTAGATATCTTTTTGACTGCTTTCGTTTTTGAAACCGTCTTTTTCTTTTTCGCTATTGCCATAGTTAACCCACTCCTTTGATGTATTTTATGACAACAGTATGACGCATTTTACCAATAAACTCAAGCATTATGCATAAAATCTTTTATGAACGCGTTTGATATACTTGATACATATGAAAATATTTAAAAAGAAAAGTCATTCGGTAATAATAATTATTGTTGCGTCATTAATTATTACAGGACTATATATATGGTCATACTTGAACGAGCCTAGTAAAAAGATTGACGATTCCAGCAAAATTGCCACCGATAAGCCCAAGAATGAAATTAAACAACCAGAAAAAAAGGATAGTACGATTCATCTGGCTGCGATGGGCGATATGCTAGCACACGATACGATTATAGCTAACGCTACGATTGAAACCGGGTATAATTTTAGTCATTATTTCAATAACATCAGAACAAATTATAAGGATGCTGATATCGTTTTTTGTAATCAAGAAGGTTTAAGTTCTGGCGAGGCTTACGGTATCAGTGGTTATCCGATTTTCAATGCGCCGACGCAATTTGCGTCCGATTTACAATCCGGGGCAGGATGTAATTTCATTAATCTGGCAAATAATCACATGGGTGATAAAGGTGTCGTAGCGACCAGTGCGACTCTTGACGTATGGGCTAGTCTGAAACCCATAGCGATTAGCGGTGCAAATAAAAGCGCCGAAGATCAAGCGAAGGTCAGTTACGCGACGATTAAAGGTATAAAAGTCGGTTTCGTGGCTTTTGCGGACTTTAATAACAATTTATCGACGCCTAGTTACAGTATTAATTTGTATCATGACGAATCATTGGTCAGGAAACTGGTTGGCGAGGCGCGTGCCAATGCGGATGTAGTTATTGTGTCGATGCATTGGGGTGTTGAGGATTCAAATACTGTTAGCGCGGACCAGCAATACGAAGTAAATCTACTCAGTTCACTTGGTGTCGATATCGTTATTGGTACGGGTCCGCATGTTTTACAGAAAGTCGAAACCGTCACTCGTCCAGACGGCGGCAAAATGGTGGTTTGGTATTC
>CAYQOL010000015.1:0-16870 GCA_964419165.1 uncultured Saccharimonas sp. (SeqCode) | reverse complement strand
ACTCCGTATTTTCCGCCGCCAAATCCGCGGTTATTATTACCATTCGTCACGGTTTTTCTACCAATATCGTCCTTATCCAATAAAGAAGCGACTGCTTTCAGCCCGATTAAACCCAACAAAACCAGACCGCTGTATTTTAAAAACTCTTTTCGGTCCATTTCTTTTTCTTTTATTGTTTGAACGATATTATTACCGGCCATACCCCTACATCACCAGCCTCTCAAGCAGAAGCTTATTGAAATTATAATAATCTAAACTGGCGGATAAATCAAACTTGCATAATCATTATGGATTTCATACAATTATAGGTGAATCAATAGTGAGGAAATAATGAACAAATACGAGATAGCTTTAATCGTAATCCTGATCATCACCGTTCTGCTCGTAGGCGGCAAGAAATTGCCTGAACTTGCTCGTGGCGTCGGTGAAGCCGGTCGTGAACTGAAAAAAGGTTTCAAGGGTGAAGACGAAAAAACCGAAAAGAAAAACGAAGACAAATAAATAATAAAATAAAAGGGGACAATAGCGTGGGCGCAGCCCGAGAGCCACATCAAAAAATGACCGTGTATGATCACATACGCGAGCTTCAGGCACGTCTCTTTGTTTCGGGTATAGCACTAGCGGTTATGGGAATTATAACCTTCGTTTTTTACCAACCGATATTAACGCTCCTAAGTTCGCCTCTTGACGCGCCTTTATACTACAACAATCCCGCAGGCGGATTTAATTTCATAATGAAAGTCTGCTTTACTGGCGCGTTGATATTAGCTATGCCGGTTTTGATTTATAACATCATAATGTTTATTAGCCCAGCTTTCAAAAAACATCTGCCGGTCAATAAAGTATTCAGAGCAGCCGGAACATCAACTTTGTTGGCGATAGCAGGTGCTGCCTTTGCATTTTTTTGCATCTTGCCGGGTACACTGCACTTTTTGAAAGAATTCCAAGTCAGCGGGTTGAGTGCATTAATAACGGCAGACGCTTATCTGAAATTCGTTACTAACATAATCATCACTTTCGTAATCGTATTCCAAATACCGCTCGTAATAACTTTTTTTGATACTATCAAGCCGATAGACATCAAAAAACTTCTAAAAATGGAAAAATGGGTCATTGTTGGTAGTCTGATAATCGCCCTAATAACGCCGATTACTTACGACCCAATAACCAGTTTATTACTGGCGGTTCCAATTATAGTTTTATATAACTTGTCGATAGCAACGATAATCATACGCCACTCAATAATAAGATATAGGCTCAAAATAAGCGAAGAAAAAACGATTACAGATACTGAAAATCAAACCGATACATCAATAATGGTTGACGATCAGACGATTGCGGTTTTTGCCAGCGAGCTGGAAAACATCGGCAAGACAAAGCCCGTAACGAATCATCTACCTAATCTGGCAAAGCAAATGGATATCACAACAAATAAAATACACCCGCAGCCTGTCGAACCAGCAGATTGGGTACGTGAAAAACAAATTAAACGAATGGCCTTGAATCGGAGTGTCCGCGTATTTTCGGACATCAGACCCGCTCCCAGAATCAATCGCTCAGTCTCTTTTTAACATCACCGTAAACGCTTCGGAGGGAATGTCTACTTTACCAAAACGTTTCATTCGTTTTTTACCTTTGGCTTGTTTGGCAAGCAGTTTTTTCTTGCGCGACACGTCACCGCCGTATAAATAGCCCGTGACATCTTTACGATAAGCCGAAATGTCTTCGCGGGCGATAAATTTGCCACCGATAGCCGCCTGCAGTGAAACTTGGAAGTTTTGACGCGGTATGACTTCTTTTAATTTGGCAACTATATCCCGACCTACTCTGTGCGCCTCACTGCGATGCGCCATTAAACTGAGCGAATCTACCATATTACCTGCGACATAAAAATCAACCCTCACCAGATCTTCGACTCGGTAATTATCAAGTTCGTAATTAAATGAACCATAGCCACTGGTAACTGATTTCAACTGGTCATAAAAATCAGTTAACAAATTCGCAAGCGGCGCTTCGAAACTGATCAGTGCCTGTTCGTCGATATAACTAAGGTTGCTTTGCCGGCCGCGCTTGGAAATAATTAACTGCAAAACCGAACCGATATATTCTTGCGGCAAAATAATCTCGCCCTTTATCCAAGGTTCGCGAATTTCTTTGATTTTGCTGACATCAGGCAAATCGCTGGCACTTTTAATATCCATTTCTTCGCCATTTAACAAACCGACCTGATAATCGGTCGACGGATTCGTAACAATCAAATCCAAATCGTATTCGCGCTCCAATCGCTCGCGAATGATATCCATATGCAATAAACCCAAGAAACCGATCCTAACACCGAACCCTAGAACCGGTGAGTTCTCAGGTTCATACTGCAAAGCCGAATCACTCAGGCTGAGTTTTTCGATGGCGTCTTTCAAATCTTGATAATCATCATTACTGACCGGGAAAAAACCGGCATATACGAAAGGCTTGACTAATTTATAACCCGGCAATTGCTCATTCGACTGCGAACGTTTGATCGTGACAGTATCACCGACGCGAGCATCGCGGGTAGTGCGCAAGTTAGTAACGATATAACCGATTTCGCCGTTAGCAAGTTCCGCCTCCGGTTTCATATTCGGACTTAACGAGCCTACCTCTAGCGCTATTCCTTCGGCGTCAGTTGCTATCATCTGAATCGCATCATTCTTTCGTATAGCCCCGTCAACGACCCTCACATACAAAATCACGCCGCGATAATCGTCATAATAACTGTCAAAGATAAGAGCTCTAGTTGGCGCTTCGGAATCGCCAAGTGGCGGCAACACGCGCTCAATAACCGCATTTAATACGTCTGGCACACCTTCGCCCGTCTTGGCACTGATTTTTAGAATATCTTCTTCATTACAGCCAAGCAGATTAATAATCTCAGCACTGACGCGCGGGACATCAGCCGCCGGCAAATCGATTTTATTCAGAACGGGAATTATCGTCAGGTTCGCGTTAAGCGCCAAGTACACGTTGGCTAGTGTCTGAGCCTGAATCCCCTGACTGGCGTCAACGACCAAAACCGCTCCTTCGCAAGCCTGTAATGAACGACTGACCTCATAACTGAAATCAACATGACCAGGCGTATCAATCAAATTCAAATCATAACCTTTATATTTCATCCTGACCGGAGCCAGTTTGATTGTAATGCCCTTTTCACGCTCTAAATCCATACTGTCCAATAGCTGCGACTTCATCTCGCGCTTATCGACCGTACCAGTAATCTCGAGCATGCGATCAGCCAGCGTCGATTTACCGTGATCGATATGAGCGATAATGCAAAAATTCCGGATATTTTTTTCGATCATTTAAGTTTTACTTCGGCAAATAATATCTTTTTAACGCGGTATATTATCGGATCGACTTCCCTAAGCCCTAAAATCTTGCAAAACACCAAATACGAGAACAGACTTGTCGAAACGATAACAGCGAACTTTGGAAAAGTAGTGAAAAAACTTTGATCACTCGCGCTTAACGGCAAATAAGACACTGAACTATAGGTAATCATTGCCATAAAACCGGTTGCGCTGGTCATACGCCCAATGGCGTGAACGAATACCTTGTCAAACAAACCCTTGATACGAATCGACATTATCGTAAACAATATCATTACCTCTACAAACGATACTATCGCTGTCGCCAAGGCTAGGCCATAAGCACCCCATCCAAGCCCCATAGTGAACCACACTGCTAAAGTGACATTAAGCCCAATCGTAAAAAGAGAAATATATAACGGCGTCTTGGTATCTTGCTGAGCATAAAAACTACGTGCCGATATGTAATATATCGAGCGAAACAATATAGCGACGACCAATATCCCCAAGATACCTGCCATCAAAACGTCACCGCCATTTTTGATGAAATTTACCAAATAGCCTCGTCCGAAAAACGTTATGACCGTAACCGGCAAAGCCAACCAGATAATAATCCTTAGTACTATTTGTAACTCTTTTTTGAACAAATCAGGTCGTCCTTGCCCTAATCGTTCAGTCATCTTCGGAAAAGCCGCCGTACTAATTGCTACGCCTATCAAGTTAATCGGAACATATGACAGGGTAGTCGCCTGCTGGTAAGCGCGGATCGTACCGGCCGCCATACGCGACGCCAGATTGGTTTCGACTATACTATTGATATAATCGATACCTTGATCAAGCGAGCGTGCCGGCAGCAATGACAAAACCTTCCTAAAACCTTTATTACCCCAATAAATCTTGAAACGGTAATCAAATCCCATCTTGTACAAACCTATGCAACTTACTAGCATTTGCATAATAGATCCCAATACTACACCTAGTGCAACGCCCATTATTCCGCCATCGAATACCTGATGTCCAAAAATACTTATTCCGTCCGTGAAAAACATAATACCTATGATAATGCCTACATTGTAAACAGCAGGTGCCAAAGCGAAAAAGGTAAACCTACCGACTGCCTGTTGCATACTGGCTACAACCGACGCTATCGCGAATAGAAACGGGTTAATCGCAATAACCCGCATCATACTGACCGCAAGTGCCCGGCTGGATTCGTCCAGACCCGGCCCGACGATATAACGAACCAACTGCTCGGCAAAAATAATTATCAGTACACTGGTAACAAGCGTCAATAACGCCATTAAATTCAATATACTGGTCGATAATTCCCATGCAGACTTTTTGTTTCCGGTCGCTAGACGCTGGTTAAAAACCGGTATGAACGTTACGCTCAGCGCCCCGGAAACGAGTATAAAAAACATAAAGTCCGGTACCGTAAAAGCCACAGTATAAGCATCTATTCCCTGCGGATAAGTCGAATAATACAGGCTGTTCAACTGACGGTCACGAATCAGACCTAGAACGCTCGACAGTAGCGTCGATCCGGCCAGTAAAACCGCCGCTAACTTCAGCGGCAATTTCATATTGGCTTTGACAACGGTTTTTTCCAGACTTCCCATATTTTAAGCTTTTATTATTTTAATTTTAATACAGTTTTGCATCCTCTGGCAAAATAGCTTCTTTTAACAGTTTTCCGACTTTTTCCTCTTCGAGAGTTTCTTCTTCAAGCAAAGCTTTGGCTAATTTGTCCAAGCTGTCGCGGTTGTGATTTATGACGGACTCGGCGCGTTTAGCTGCTTCCTTTATAAGTTCAGCAACTTCCCGATCTATCTCTTTGGCAGTGTCGTCGCTATATGGGCGCTCGTGCGTCATACGGTCGAACATCATACCACCGTTATCTTCATGAAATACTTGGTCGCGCAACTTGGTACCCATTCCTTGTTCAACGATCATTTCCCGGGCGATTTCGGTAGCCTTGCGTAAATCCGAACCGGCACCGGTCGTAATACGATCTTTGCCATAAATAATCTTTTCAGCCACTCGTCCGCCTAAAGCTCGGGCCAATATATCCTTGAATTCGATTAAACTAGTGTAGCTTTTGTCTTCCGGAGGCAAGAACCAAGTCACTCCGCCGGTCGCGCCGCGCGGTATGATAGTCACCTTATGAACGGGGTCGCTTTCTGGCAGAACATGACCGACAATGGCGTGTCCGGCTTCGTGATAGGCCGTCATTTCTTTTTCCTTGTCGTTCATAATCTTAGCTTTTCTTTCCGGACCGATGGCAATCTTTTCGAACGCTTCGGTAAGGTCGCTATTGCTGATTTTCTTGGCATTACGCGCAGCAGCTACGATTGCCGCTTCGTTCGCAATATTCGCCAAGTCAGCACCCGACGAACCGGCAGTTTTGGCCGCCAAAGATTCGATACTGACGGTTTCATCAACAGGTTTGTTTTTGAAGTGAACCTTCAGGATGGCTTCGCGGTCGCGGCGTTCTGGCAACATAATATTCGTGCGTCGATCGAAACGTCCCGGACGTAATAGCGCCGGATCCAGCACGTCGGCGCGATTGGTCGCCGCTAGAACGATGACATTGGAATTTTTATCAAATCCGTCCATTTCAACAAGTATCTGGTTGAGTGTCTGTTCGCGTTCATCATGGCCGCCGCCCATTCCACTGCCACGCCTGCGGCCTACTGCATCGATTTCGTCAATAAAGATTATTGCTGGTGCGTTCTTTTTAGCCTTGGAGAATAAATCGCGCACGCGACTAGCACCAACACCGACGAACATTTCGACAAACTCCGAACCAGAAATCGAGAAAAATGGCACATTGGCTTCACCAGCAACGGCCCGAGCGAGAAGGGTCTTGCCGGTACCGGGATTTCCAACTAGCAACACGCCACGCGGAATCTTGGCTCCTAAGGATTCATATTTTTTCGGATGTTTCAAGAAATCAACTACTTCTTGCAAATCCTGTTTCGCCGAATCATTGCCGGCAATATCGGCGAAGGTTACTTTTTCCTTGTCTATACCATACAATTTTGCCTTTGACTTGCCGAACCCAAGCGCCTGATTGTTTTGACCCTGAGCCTGACGCATCATAACCATAAAAATACCGCCGATAAGAAGTACTGGTAAGATAATTATTGCTAAATTCCAAAGAGTATCAGTAGTGGTCGAAGGAGGTACGATGGTAATATCGACCGGCGCATCGGCTTTGAGACCCTGCTCTTGGATGCTACTGTTTTGTTTGACGGACTTCTCTGTCGGTTTACTCTTCCCCTTCAGGGTTACCTTGACATCATCACCTTGGATTTCCAGCTTGGAAATCTTGCCTTCGTTAGCCTCTTTGATTACTTGCGAAATCGGCACTTCTTTCAAAGTTTCCTGCGGTGACAAAAATGCCATACCTATCAAAATACAAAAAATTATTATTGCCCAAAACAAAGTTAGCCTAATCAAATCGCTAGGTTTCTTGTTCATCGCCGGGGGTTTCATTGCCATAAAAAATCAATACTCCTTATTTAATACATCATCAAAATCAGACCTCTTTGTCTCTGTAACTATTTTATCAGTTTAACGGTAAAATTACGAGAAGTGAAAACTAGTTCAATACCTCCGCCGGCTTGCAGGGTCTTTGCGGGCAGGAAATTTTTAACAGCATTCAATGCTTTCACTAATTGAGGGCGGGTCAATTTGGCATTCGTAATATGACGTAACAATTCCAAAGCGACCGAATTCTCCAAATCAACGAATATTTTTCTTTCGTAAGTTTGATTCGTACTTATTAGATTCATAACGACTTCTTCGATTTGATTTTTCAGATATTTTTGCTGTTGCCATAGTCCCAATAATTGTCTTTTTGAATCATCGTCCAAATCAACTAATTTTCCACGAATACGATTGCGCAGGTATTTTTCGTCGGCATTGGTTTTATCCTCACGCCACGAAAGTCCTTTTTCCTTAGCATAGTTGATGATTTCCGTTTTTGTCATATCAGTCAAGGGTCGAACGATATCCGAGTCCAATACTGCTAATCCTCGCCAGCCGGTACCGCGCGACAAATTAATGGCAATTGTTTCGATGACGTCATCGGCGTGATGCGCCGTCACTATCTGTGCCCCGTATTTTTCGGCTACCGAGCGCAAAAACTTATAACGCCTGCTCCTTGCCAAATCTTCGCTCGCACCCGTTCCTAATTCCTCGCGCTTAGTTTCAAACGGCAAATCGTATTTATCGGCTAAACTTTTTACGAAATTGGCGTCCGTTTTCGATTCCGTCCTAATACCGTGATCGAAATGCGCCACGATTAATTTCAAATCCGGCTTTTTAGCCAGCATATCCAAAAGAACCACCGAATCCACCCCGCCACTGACCGCCACGACATAACTTTTCATATTTACAGTATACAGGTCACCACTGACAGTTAAAAACACAACCTTAAAATTAGCTTATCAGGGTTCAACCCTGATAAGCTAATTTTAAGTATTTTTAAAGATAGCGGGTACTGCCAAAAGGGATTTTTTGTTCGATTAGATTACGAGGTAACATCGTGTCGGCCGAGTGAATCGTCGCTTCGCCGAATCGGTGGTTGATCTCGTCGATAGCGCCGGTCAAATTCTGCTCGCGGACTAGCGAATCGTAAAACAGACTCGTCTGCCGGTCATCATCATCCGACAGACCGTAACACCCAACGCCGATTTCCCTTATATTTTCTGGCGCATTCAGAAAAAGCTGCTGTGCCAATCCATTAATAGCATTGTCGCTGAAAAACGGCATTTGGCACATTCGACAGGTATGCCAATATTGATGATTACGCGTTCTAACATAGATATGTACACCGCGGGCGACTTTGCGTTGTGAACGCAGGCGCGAACCGACCGATTCGCATAAATGATGTATCCGCGATCTGATTTCCGTCTTGGTTAGATTTTGTCTCTCTAATACATATTGCCGGCCGACGGTTTTGGTTTCACTGGAAAAATCATCGACTTCCCAGCCACGTAGCCGCTGGTACCACTGACGACCGAGAATGCTTTTGAAAACGATTTTTTCAAGTGCCTCGGCGTCAGTGTCTAAAAACTGAAGCGGCGTAAAAATGCCGACCGCATTCAAACGCCTTTCCATACGTCCCGCGATGCCAGTGATATCCGTCAATTTCATTGCCCCATAAATTTCCCGCAGATTATTCGCGGTCATTACATCCAAGCCGTCAGGTTTATGCAAGCCCGCCGCCGTTTTTGCCAAGAAACGGTTAGTACCAATACCTACATTGCAGCGCATAGCGACGCCGACTTCTTCACGCAAACGTTTTTTTATCTCGTAACCGATATCGACCAGCGGTTGATGCTCGACTATCCCATGAAAATCGATTACGCCCTCGTCGATGCTTTTCATTACCACTTTAGGCGAATAATCGTTCAAAATAGTCATTAGCTTTTTGTAAACAAAACGGTATTTGATTGGATCGCTCTCAACAGCGACCAGGTCCGGCACTAAACGTTCTGCATCGATGAACCTCATACCGACTTTAATACCTAATGCTTTAGCTTCATAACTGGCAGTAACAATACAGGTATATTTGGTACGGCGATTAACCACCGCGACTGGTCGATTCCTTAGTAGCGGTCTAGATTGCTGTTCAATCGAAGCAAAAGCCGAGTTCAGATCGACATGCATAATTAGTGGCTGTTTGTCATTATATCCGTCAAACATCACCGTGTTCCGCCTCGCGCGTCATATACCAAGTCAGCCTTTCAGCGTCAAATTCCAACCGGTAATCAGCGCTACCGTCAGTCACGTCAAAAATATGGCGCAGACGGTCACCTTTGGCCGACGGATGTCGCAGGCCTATTTCACTGACCGTAATTTCACGACGATTTGGCCGCCTGAATTTTAGCGGGCAGCACGGATTTAGCCCGCCACCGAAACTTGCCAGTACTTCGACACGTTCGTTCAAAAAGATTTCATCATCCATAAAAAATATCTCCTAATATTCGCTATAAAGCGAAAGGAAACGCAGTTAATATAATGGTTTTGCCCGTCTATCCCGCCCGTTTCTAGCAGATATCCGAAGGCAAATTTTTTATAAATGATGACCTATTCGTGAGGGACGCTTATCCTATTTCACACGAGGCTACGTAGAACAGTGAGTATCGCGCGGTATATAATTATTATAATGCAAAAAGAAAAGCCCCGTAAGGGGCTTGGCGAGCCGCACGGGCTCAAGCCGAGTTATGTAAACCTTAAAGGTTATTAGTGTTGCGGGTAGGGGGATTTGAACCCCCGTCACTTCCATGCTAAAGGAGCGCCCGACCGCTAGGCCATACCCACTAAACTCGGATATATTAGACCAAAAGGCCATAACTATCTGGAGGGAACAGCTGGATTTGAACCAACGACTTCTTCCCTGGCAAGGAAGCGCTCTACCTACTGAGCCATGTTCCCCCTTGGTTAAATTTGGTAAGGGCGGATGGAGTTGAACCACCAACCTCCTCCTTGTACGAAGGCGCTCTTTCTCTGAATTACGCCTCTCAAAATATAAATCAAAGCCTACAAAGGCTGCGATTTCTGGTCGGCAGGGAAGGAGTAGAACCTTCAGCCTTCTCCTAACAGGAGACGCTCTACTTGAGCTACCCACCGATTATATAACTAACGGTTTATCAGAAATGCATTGAACTCATAAAATATGAGTTCAATAAAGTAGACTTTACCGCAAATCTGATATATTGTCAACAGTTTTAACACTCTGGAAAATATCCCCATTTCTTGATACAATCAACCAGTACAATTGCATTGATTTGCGATTTTACAATAAAACAAACTAAACCAAAGGCTGTTTGTTTTATTGATAGTATAAGCCGCGACAAAGTCGAAGCTTTTGCCCCTTAGGGCAAAACGAGACACTGTCAGCGAGCTTCGACGAGGCAGCGTAGCTCAGTTGGCCCAGCCGAAGGCGGTAATAATTATCGCGTAAACGCTCTAACCAACTAATCTATTTTGCCAAAGTACATTTTAAAATTGTACGGTTCAACAAACCAAGCTTTAGCTGTTTGTTGAAGCGAGAGGAGGAATAACGGAAGTATGAAGCTTTTGTCGCTTGTGACAAAACGGAATATCCGAAGTAAATTCCGACGAGGCAGCGTAGCTCAGTTGGTTAGAGCGTAGGACTCATAAGCCTAAGGTCACAAGTTCGATCCTTGTCGCTGCTACCAAAATAATACCCCCATCGAAAGATGGGGTTATTATTTTGGAAATTGTCACTGGATTGAACTTGGGACTCGCCGTGAAACGGCGACAGTCACAAGTTCGGCGTAGCGAACGAAGCGAAGAAAGGCGTCAACTGCATAGCGGACATTTTTCTGAGCGAGTGGGCGGAGGAGGCTTCAGCCGCTTCCTTGTCGCTGCTAGCATAAAAAATAACTTACGAAAGTGAGGTATTTTTTATTATAATTGCAAATTGTTATTTTCACCGCACAAATACTCAAACAGTACCAAACGAATGGAAGTTTGAATAAACGGCTTTCGATTCCGAATTATCATTCCGAATTCTTGCGTTATTGGATCAGGATTTTCTATCAAATATTGGCGGACGTAATCCCCCAGATATTTGTCTTCTTTCAGATATCTTTGATGGAATTGAGGCAATAACATACTGTGTGATTTAGCAGACACCTGCCTGCCGGAATTATCGATTATCGTCGCCCAACAAAGTATTTTGTAATCGCCGTTCCAATTCGGATGATAACCGACCTCAATTCCAAGCGCAGCGTCCGCGTCTTGATGTTTCATCAAAGCGTTTTTTGCCCGGTTAACCGAACCTCTTTTGGTTTCTTTACTGGTTTTCGGCTGGTCGGAAATTTCGCTGGCAACTTCCAAAGGAAATATGTCAGCTTCGATTTGCAGCTCGCCTAGTAATTCTTTCAGATATTCCAGTTTTTGTTCAGATGTCGTCCCAACGACAATTTTCATAATATACATTATAGACTATGACACAAAAACAGACATAGGTGATTTAATAAACCAAAACGAATTGTTATTATATAAATATGGCGTTAGGCAACGCTAAAAAACACCGAGAGGGGTGAGTATTTTTGAAAAGCAGGGTTTATAAGTTATTGTTACTGGCAGTTACCCTTGTCACAAGTCTTCTGTGCATGATCGCTCCGGCATCGGCACATACCGATTACTGCTGTAATCAAAGTTTCTACTGGCAAGACGACTACAAATACTACGGAAACTGCGACGGCAACGACTACGGCTATCGTAACTATGATTACGATTACAGGAACGATTACTGGAAGAACAGTACCTATTACGAACAGAGCAACTGCACCGTAAGGATTGTTCCCAACCACTGGAGAGTCACAGTGATTGATTGCGGCGACTTGATTGCCACGGACGACTGGGGTAGAACTATCAGGTTGCCCAGCAAAGAGTATGACAGATGCATCATATCTGGTTATAATCTGACAATTATGAGAGGATCCGAAGTTCGCTACGTATTCAAAGCAAATGACGGCTACAGTAATTGTTACCCGCCCAATGAATGGCAAAGATGGTACGATCCGGATAACCATCATAACCCGTATCAATATCGGTAATACCGATACAATAACTAACAACACCAAACTACCCTACCCTCTTATATGGCGGTTGGATATTCTCGCTAGTGCGAAATATCTAACCGCCTTTATTAATTTCAAGATGACAACGCACCCCTAAAAAAGTTATAATAGATATTACAAAGGAGGTTCGCGTAATGATACAACTACCTACCAAAGCTCAACTAAAAACTTTGCAGGCTTATAAAAAGCCCTGTTTATTGAGTATTTATTCGCCATATATCAAACCTAATTCCCCGGATAATAATCCTAACCGCACCCAGTTAAAGAATTTATTGAAAGAATCACGCCAGTTGCTACTGGCTTACGGGCTGAACGAACGTGATATCGAAGAATTACTGAAACCCGCCAACAAACTGCTTGACGGCGACGAGTTCCGCCTAAATCACAAACACAGCTTGGCCCTTTTTATCGGTCGGGATTTTTTTCAGTATTATCACCTGTCTTCTCGCAGCGTAACGATGTCAGTGGCCTTAAATGACAAATTCAACCTAAAACCTATTACGGACATTATAAATAAAGACTCAGCGTATTTCGTACTGATTCTCAGTCATAACGGTGCCAAATTATTGCGCGGAGACAAATACAATATCGAACCTGTCGAGATATACGGTACTATGAAAAAGGATTTGAAAATCGACGAATACCCAAGGGAGTATCAAACCCACACCGTCGCTCCCGCGAGCACCGGCAAGGGTTCCGAAAGAACTCACGGTCAATATAACGAGTCACAGGTCAACAAGGATATGCTGCTGAAATTCTTCGCCCGAATAGATACCAAGATGAGCAAAATCATGAAAAAAGAAAAACTGCCTCTCGTCATCGCCGGCGTCGAATACCTGTTGCCGCTGTACCGCCAAACCAACACCTACACTAAACTAATAGAAAACGAACTGCAGGGAAACTACGAAAACACTCCGCTCGACACTATCCGCAAACGCGCCAGCAAAATCATTTCTGCTTGACAAATATTCTGTTATTATCAGCTGAATGACAACCAAGTTAACTAGGATTCGAAACCTATTTTATCTGCAACAATTTACTGCCAACTGTATGGTCATTTTTCCTTATTACGCAATTATGTTCAGCGAACGTAGCCACTTGAGCACACTGGAAATCAGCGTACTATTCGGCTGGTGGACTTTGGTCGCATTTATTAGCGAGCTGCCAACCGGAACTTTGGCCGACAAATTCTCACGTCGATTCGTAATTATTCTCAGTAACATACTACGCGCATCGGCCTTTTTAGCGTGGCTTTTTATACCTACGTTCATCGGTTACGCGTTCGGTTTCTTACTTTGGGGGATCAGTTTCGCGCTAAATTCCGGAGCTTTTCAGGCTTATCTATATGACGAGCTAAAGGCCGAGAATAAAAATCACGAATTCACGAAAATATTCGGCCGGTCTCAAAGTATGGGGCTATTAGGTATGATAGCTGCCTACATCGTCGCGACTATAATCGGTCCGAATTATAGTTTAGCTCTCATTCTCAGTATCGCCGTAAGTTTAGTTTCGGCTTATACTGCATACCTTTTTCCTCTACCGGCCAAAATCGACGAAGGCACGAACAACCCAAGTCAATTCGAATTATTAAAAATGGCACTATCAGAAGTATCAAAATCAAAATTATTAATAAGATTGGTTTTGACGATCTCAATCGTCAATACGATATCGGCAACAATGGAAGAGTACGTACCGCTTTACGATAAAATGGTCGGAGTGCCGGTACCGTTCGTACCGTTAGTACTGATTATAGGTATGAGCCTTGCGGCTGCAATAAATTGGTACGCGCATCATTTCGAAACAAAAGCCAAATTATTCTGGCTATTAATAATCAGTGTTGCCGGAATAACTTTGTTCTTTACTAGCTACGGGGACACTGTAACGGCAGTCGCCGGAATAATAGTATTTATGAGACTTATCAATTTATCCCTATTGATATTCCAATCAAAACTTCAGCACTATATCGACAGCAAAAGCAGGGCGACGGTCGGTTCATTACCTACGTTTATCTCGGAATTATTATTCCTAGGTTTCGTCGCGATGTACGGCATCATCGCCGAGTTATACGGGGACTTCGCCTCCATCAGATTCGTTGCGTTGGGCACGTTCATTATGGGTATTTTGTTAGTATTTTATTGGCGCGGTTATCAATTTACTAACAAATTAGCTGACTAGCACCTGACTATATATATCAACGCTGCTGATTGAATGCTTATCGAAACCTTTTTCGCTTCTTGATTTTTTCATCTCTAGAATCTTTGTACGATTTTCGTCATCAAGCCTTGATTCAATCAATTCATCGATTTTTCGTTGATTTTCTGGGTATTCGGTCGTAAACCATATTTCAATTTCCCATTTTTGTCCGCCATAAGGCAAAATCAGGTTCAAAATGAACGATTCCGGTCGATTTTCGCGCTTGAATTTCTCGAAATCACCATATTCGTACTTTTAAAACAGACGTAAATCCACCATTTTACGTAATGCTTCGACCGATTTTTGGCGTGGGTTATCACAAACGACAACTATATCAATATCCGGATTCCACATCAGATCATACTTATAGCTGCCCCCGATATTAATCTGACCGAATTCGCTTAGATTATTAATAATATCGGTCGTTTCCATTAATTGGTCAGCGTCGGCTTTGATTTTTTCGGAATATTTACAGACTGTCATCATTGGCATCCATTGTATACGCGTCCGAAAAACTAAACAACCGCGTCACTAGGCGCGGTTGCAATCCTTTTAAGGTTGATATTACTGTTCCAAACCAATCGCTTTTTCGCGGCGGGCGATAAAGCCAAGTATTTGTTCCGGAGTACGCGGTTGATTCCAAGTTGCCATCCCTAGTTCCAAAAGGTCGCTCTTGGTTACTGCTTCGACCGCGCCTGTTTCCATTTCCATTTTTTTATTTCCTTTTTTTATGTTTTATTGTTTAACAATTCTATTTAAGCATAAACTTGATAAAAATGCAATACCTTTTTATATTATTTTTACATAATTTTGCTTATCTTAGTCGCTTATGCTATAAATAGACTTAGGAAAACTTAAAAATAAACAAATGGATATAACCAGTTCGCTCGCTATTATTGCTCTGTCGGCATTAGTTCACGCCAGTTTTCAACTGAGTGTCAGCGTTCTAATGCTATTAAGTGGTCATACTATGGGCAAAAAACAAACCCCGGGTAAATTACTGCGTATGACTACTAGCTTTATAATTGGCGCTTTCACGATGACTTTACTACTAATATCATTCTTTTCGCTGATGACGCAGAATATTTTCGGCATTAACGCCCCGCAAATCGTATGGTCTATAGTATGCGGCTTGTCCGTCGGCGTTGCCGTTTCGATTTGGCTGTTCTATTACCGCCATGAAAGAGGCACTGCTATTTGGGTACCGCGCAGTATCGCACATTATCTGAACCAACGGACGAGAGCGACAGAACTGGCCGCCGAAGCTTTCGGATTGGGTATTAGTAGCGTAATCGGCGAAATATTATTCATCATTGCCCCTCTTGCAATGAGCTCTCTAGTCTTGGCACAGCTGTCCCCGATGTGGCAAATGACTGGATTAGCTATTTACACGACAGTATCGATGTTGCCATTAATTATGATTTGGGCACTTGTCGGTGGCGGTCACACGTTAGGAAAAGTTCAAAAGTGGCGTGAAGCCAATAAACATTTCTTGCAATTCGCAGCCGGAGCCGGGCTGATTATTCTTGCTTGTTTCGTCTTTGTTTGCGAGATTCTCAGCAATTCCGCCGGAGTAATCTGATATGAGCCTGTCCGTAGATGTCGTGAAAAGCGGCGGCAAACGACCGACCGAACTTTTTTCGACCGATAAACTTCATAAAAGCATAGTTGCCGTATGCTCAAGCGTTCGGACTCCGGAAGGCGAAGCCGATGATATCGCCAAAGCGGTCATATCGGGCGTTATGAATTGGTTGAAAGACCGGCCAGAAGTAACTTCAATTGACATCCGTATCGTCGCCGCCGGACATCTGAAAAAATATCATCCGGAAGCGGCATATTTATACGAACAACACCTAATCACCATATAAAGGAGCATCTATGGCCCAGAAAAACATATTCGACTATGACCTCATCGTTATCGGCAGCGGTGCCGGCGGCAGTTTGGCTGCGACAATTGCCGCTCGCGAAGGCAAAAGGGTGGCAATTGTCGAAGCTGACGCATTCGGCGGCGATTCCCCTAACTGGAGTGATATTCCAACAAAGGCATTGTTGCACGTCGCAACTCTTTACGACGAAGCCAAAAGCGGTGCCAGATTCGGTTTACGTTCGGCAACATTAAGTTATAATTATCCATCAATCCGCGCTTGGAAAGAATTGGCCGTCAAACGTACCGGTGCCGGCGGTAACAAACGGTACTACGAGAATCAAGGCATCGACGCTTTTGCCGGAACGGCTCACTTCCTGTCTCCGAATGAGATTAGCGTAAATCGCCGTCATCTGTCAGCCGCCAATTTTCTGGTGGCGACTGGTTCGCATTGGATAATTCCGGATATACAAGGGTTGGACAAAATCGGTTATCTGACCCCTCGCACCATCCTTGAAGCGATTAAACCGCCAAAAAGCCTGTTTATTATAGGCGGCGGCAATACTGGCGTCGAGATTGCCCAATTAATGGCAATATTCGGGACTAAAGTGTATATCGCCGAGAAGGCAGGGCGTCTATTGCCTCACCATGACAGTGAAATAGGCGAATTAATAGAACGCCTGTTTACCGAGCAAAAAGGCGTCGTCACTTTGACTCACTCGCGCGTCGTTTCCGTCGAAAAAGACGGCCTGTCAAAACGGATTATCATATCACGCGGGGGCGTCGAAAAGTCTGTCAGGGCCGATGAAGTCCTTGTCGCTGCCGGGCGCGAACCTAACGTCGAT
>CAYQOL010000014.1:0-17246 GCA_964419165.1 uncultured Saccharimonas sp. (SeqCode) | reverse complement strand
GACTTGAACCTCCACATCCTTGCGGACACTAGCACCTGAAGCTAGCGCGTCTACCATTCCGCCACTCGCGCATAAAGTTTATTATAGCAAATTCATCTTAAACTATAAAGTTAATATTTATCAACTATATTCGAAATGTCGCTTGTGCTATCATAAGAAAAGTAATTACTGCGGGGAATAACGAATGAGTAAAATTGCGCAATATCTGAACGAACATATATTAGGCGAAGTATATACCGCCGACGCTATCAGGAAGAAATTTTCTCGTGACGGCAGCATTCTTAATATAATTCCTGAAATGGTTATAAATCCTAGAGTTACTAACGACATAAGAAAAATCGCCCGATTCACATGGCAATTGGCCGAAAAAGGGCACATACTTCCGATGACAGTCCGCGGATCAGGTTCGGACAAAAATGGCGCGGCTATAGGTAAAGGAATTATCATCAATACCTTGGCTCATATGAATAAGGTAATTTTCGTAAACCCGAAAAACAAGGACCAGTTCGTTCATACACAACCCGGTGTCAGATTCGAAGCATTGAACGAGGTGCTTCAATCAAACGGCGTATATATCCCCTCTTGCCCGTCATCAGCTTCATACGGAACAATCGGTGGCGCAATCGCTAACAATTACAGCGGACAATATTCCGGTGTATATGGACCGGTCGGAGCTTTTGTAACCAGAATGGAAGTAGTCCTTGCGAACGGAGATGTTATCGAATCCAGTCGAATAAGTAAAAAAGATCTAGAAAAAAAGAAAGGTCTGCAAACTTTCGAGGGAGAAATATATCGTAAGATAGACGGTATACTCGAAGACAACAAACAGTTAATATTCGACAAAATAAAACGTGAAAAACGTGATAATTCAGGATATCCGGGAATTACGAAAGTTAAAAGGCGCGACGGCTCTTTTGATTTGTCACCTCTGTTTATTGGCAGTCAAGGAACATTAGGGGTAATATCCGAAATCGTTCTAAGGGGCGAATATTATAATGATGCCGAATCCATCGTAGTCGCGGCATTTGACAGCGCCGAAATCGCTCGAGATACCGCCGATATTATGATGACTATGCAACCATCATCACTAGAGTTATTTGACGGCGATTTATTCAGAATGGCCGCCGAACACGGCAAAACATACCCGTTTCTGAATTCCAATACTGGCAAGGACATCGCAAGCGTCCTGTTTATGAGCTTTAATGACTTTAACGAACGCTCTCAGCATCACAAGGAAAAACAAGCACTCAAAAAGTTATCCAAGATTAATACATCAGTGTTTTCAACTGGCAGCAAATATCCGAACGAAGAATTGAATGCGATCAGGGAAGTGTATTCTATGGCGATGCAGCCTAAATCCAAGGACGAATCTACGCCACCGCTCATCGATGGGGCATCAATCCCGAATAATAGACGCGAGGAGTTCATTGACGCACTGGAAGAGCTTGCCAAAAAGCACCACATCACCTTGCCTTTGCATATCAGATGGCTTGATGGTGTTATTAATGCCCGCCCCACTCTCAACCTGCATAATGTCAGCGACAAACAGAAAACATTCAAATTAATATCAGATTATGTCGAACTGGTCGCGAAATTTGAAGGCAACATATCAGCTGATTCCAGCGAAGGCAGATTGAAGGCTACTGCAATCCGTCTATGCACAGACAAGGAGCTTCTTGATATTTATGATCAGATCCGTTCGGTATTCGACCCGTTCAGCACACTTAACCCCGGCGTAAAACAGGACTCAGATCTAAAAACATTAATTTCACAATTGAATCCGGACTACGGAATGGCTGATTTTTCAATGTATTCTCCTACTGATTAGATTTGCAAAACTCTACAATTAAAGATATCCTATAAGAGCTACGCGCGAGTGGTGGAATGGTAGACACGCTGGCCTTAGGAGCCAGTGCCGCAAGGCATGGAGGTTCAAGTCCTCTCTCGCGTACCAAAGTAAATAGGGACCGTTTGGTCCCTATTTACTTTGGTGACACAAAGTGCTCGAACCTCCACCACGATCCGCTTTGCGATTCGCTCGTAGAGTTATCGCTCCAATCTAATCTAATATACTATATCAAGTTTTATCATTTCCCCAAATGAAATAACGGCCGTAAGGCCGTTATTTCTTACGATAGAACGTAAGTGTCGCGTTACCGTAACTACGATTGTCCACCACAACAACTTCATTAACGAGCGGCACTGCACCTCTACCTGAATTTGATAATACCATAAGCCCGTTAGGTTTTAAAAGACCAACCAAACGCGAAACTGTGGAAAACTGCGGGTCGTTATAGGGAGGATCGGCAAAAATAATATCAAAAAAAATATCTTGATTTTTTTCTATCCACGTACTAGCGCCGAATTTCGCCAGTTCCGTTTGGTCCTCGACGCCAAGCGTTTTGATATTTTCGAAAAGTATTTGACAAGCCAATTTATCACGTTCAATAAAGGTTACTTGGGATGCTCCACGGCTGAGTGCTTCCAACCCCAATGCACCAGTACCAGCAAAGACGTCAAGAATCTTTGCGCCTTTGATTTCGTCGTCAATTATATTGAACAAAGATCCCCTAACCCTTTCGCCCATCGGATGCGTTAATTTACTGCCAGGTGATTTGATTACACGACCACCAAATTTGCCGCCAATAATCCGAACGTTCATAAATCATATCCTGAATTAATTAGTGACTGGCACCACGCCAATACTACCAGCCTGATAATTTCCGGGATCAGTACCTTCCTTGTCTTGGATGCCAAACTTCTTGTCCAGCCATTTTTACAAAATTCATCATACATACCTAAAGCATAAATCTTTTTAATCGCATCAATATAAATTATTTCAAAACCGCTTTTTTTCAATATTACAATGTCGTTCTGGTTAGGTCCACAATTTTTGAATTTTTCAGTAACTATAGCTGACGCTACACCCATTTCAAACATTATATGTGCTGTCATAATTCCACCGGCTCCAAAATACTGCCAATTTTTCGACAAAGTATCGCGTTTATTAATTCCTTTGATTAAACCCTTTTCTTTTATTGATGTGCGTTGTCTGTGTGACTTGCCCCACAACTCTTCTATTTTAGTGTCTAAGGGATAATGATGAGCCGGTGTCATACCGTCAACGACGGCATGAGCCAACCATGACGCTTCAAACGCGGCTTTGACGCGATTATCATTTTTCAACGACTCGGACAGATTATGTATATGATTATTAATTATCTTGACAAGCTCGCGATCGTCCGATTTTGTAGGATCAATAAAATACCAAGGCTCGTCCTGCGATTTGTTAGTATGTTTGATGGCATCAGGACCGTTCGCACCCTCAAAATATATTATGTCTTTGGTGCTCGGAAAATATGAATTTTTTGGAATAATTTTTCCAAGTTCCCTACGAGCTACACGATCTATTCTTTGATGGACACCGACGATTCGACCCGATCTTTTTCCTATTGTAATTCCTGCATACATATTAATTTCAATTCAGTGTCGTCAGGCGCTGATAATATTCGACTTCGTGCGCCAATTGTTTATATTGTAGCAAATCAAGACCGGATTCGACGAATCGCTTGGCTTGTCTCTGGGCGCGTAACATCAGTTTCGTATCAGCCAAAGTAGCTATTTGCAGATTCAGTGCTCCGTGCTGTGCTCTGCCGTAAATTTCGCCCGGGCCGCGTAGTTTCAAATCGACTTCCGCCAGATAGAAACCGTCGTTGCTTTTTTCTATCTCGCGCAAACGACGGGAAGGTTTTTCACTGGTACTATTAATCAGATAGCAATAGCTTTGATATTGACTACGGCCAACTCGACCACGCAACTGATGAAGTTGCGACAAGCCAAAACGGTCGGCATTCTCGATTACGACGACCGTGGCATTCGGCACATCTACTCCGACTTCAACCACAGTAGTACTGACCAAAATATCCAGTTCACCTTTACTAAATCTCTGCATTATCAAATCTTTTTCATCTGATTTCATCTTGCCATGAAGCAGCCCAATGCGTCTGTGTTTGAATATTGAATTCTGCAATCTTTTGTATTCATCTTGGACGCTTTTTAATTCGTTCATAGGGTTGTTTTCAATCAAACTGCAGATTACATAGACCTGACGCCCCGAAATAATTTCGGAATCGATTTTTTCATACAATTGAGCGCGGCTGTTCGGTGACCATATTTTGGTTATTATCGGCTTGCGGTTTTTTGGCAGTTCATTCAGTATACTGATATCAAGCTCGCCATATAGCGTCAATGCCAGACTGCGCGGAATCGGCGTGGCCGTCATAGTCAACAGATGTGGCATATGTTCAGATTTGCTCAGTAGCAACTGGCGTTGTTTGACGCCAAAACGGTGTTGCTCATCGATAACTACAAATCCAAGTTTATGAAAATTAACAGCTTCTTGAATCAAGGCATGTGTACCAACAACCACATCGACGTCACCGTTTTTAATCCGATCGTATAATTCGCTTCGTTTCTTACCTTTGACACTGCCGGTCAATAAACCGACCTTGATATCAAACGTTTTCAGCAAATTATCCAGAGTCTCGGCATGTTGCGATGCTAATATTTCAGTTGGCGCCATAATGGCGGTCTGCAGACCTCGTTGAGTGACTTGGCAAGCAACCAACCCTGCGACAACTGTTTTACCAGAACCCACGTCACCTTGGAGTAATCTGTTCATAGGAGTGCTTTTCTCGAGATCTTGAATTATCTCCCAAGCCGCGATGCGCTGGGCCGAGGTTAATTCGAACGGCAATTTCTTAACAAAATCGGTAACTATCGATTTATTAAACGGTATCTGCCAACCTTCAAGTTTAGAATTCTCATTTTTATTCAATTGACTAGCTAGCAGCATCTGAAACAATTCTTCAAAAGCTAAACGCTCTCGAGCTTTTTCGATGTCATCAATCGTATCGGGAAAATGAATTTTCATAACTGCTTGACTTCGCGAAAGTAATCTTTCATTTGCTAATAAATCTTCAGGCAATGTTTCAGGCAACATCGATATAAACGGTTTCAGTTCGGCTATAATTTTACGCACCAACGGTGTCTTTAAGCCTTTTATTGAACGATATATTGGCAAAATCCTATCCGTATGCACAGGCATATCGCTGACGCGTTCGGCACTCGGGTTTGTTAATTGGTATCGATTATAGTTGAACTCGAATTCGCCGGAAAAATAGTATTCATCACACGATTTCAATTGTGTTTCGCGGTAAGGCTGATTAAACCAAACAGCTTGTACTTTGCCGCTGTCATCATATAAAGTTGCCGTGGTAACCCTAAGCCCACGCCGCACCGGTCGAGTCGAAATTTTTTCACAGCGGGCTTTTATTGTTATCTTGCCGGGTTTAATTTTTGAAATCGAAGTTATCTGCGAATAGTCTTCGTAACCGCGAGGAAAGAAATTTATCAAATCGCCAACTGAATTAATACCAGCCAAGGTAAATGATTGACTGTTTTTAATTCCAACACCCTTGATTTTATCCAGCGAAGTCGCAAGATTCATACTAATATGATAGCAGCTGAAGTAACGCTAATTCAGATTATCTAAAACTTTCTCGAGTTCCTTGGATAATTTATAGAGGTACGCATCAGTTTCATTGATTTGATTTTTAATAGTGTTAGATTTATCTGCAGGCTTATACCACTGTATATAAAATTTTAATTTTGGTTCAGTACCACTAGGTCTGATTGTAATCCGTTTACGCGAATCACCGAACTCCAATACGAATGTGTCACCACATACGCAGTTAATCGGCGTTTTTTCACCAGTTGCTACATCAAGTTTTTCGAGATTTTGATAGTCCAATACAGCCGTCACTTTTTCATTACCAACTTTCTCGGGCACAGATTGTCTGATTAACTTCATAATGTTCTGCATTTTTTCAAAACCGGACGCACCCAAGCAATACATCGTATCTAACCGCTCATCATAAATCCCATATATCTCGTAAAGTTCGAGCAACCTGTCGTATAGAGTTTTGTTTTGTTTTTTCAACTCGGCAGCATATTCACAAAGAGGTAATGCACCGGTTGCGGCATCTTTATCACGGGCATATGAGCCTTTTAGCATACCGAAGCTTTCTTCACATCCCAAAACAAACTTCTCGTCCGTATTTTCTTTAGATAGAATAAGATTGCCAATGTATTTAAAACCAATAAGTAAATCGCCGAAAAGTGTTGCTCCATAATAGTCGGTCAAAGCTTTGATCATATCAGTTGTTACGATAGTCTTGACAATATAATTTTTTTGCGATAATTCACCGCGCTCTTTCAATTTACCTAGAACGTAATCTATCGCAAGTATCGCCGATTGATTACCACTAAGATAGATAGGCTGTGTACCCTGTCGAACAATTACACCGATCCGATCAGCGTCCGGGTCTGTAGTGATTGCGATATCGGCGTTCTCTGCCATCATTTGCGCGACAGCCATGTCGTTCGCCGGTTTTTCTTCAGGGTTCGGCTTGCCACTTGGTATCGTCGGAAAATTTCCATCAGGCACCATTTGAGCTTCCACAACGGAAATATTTTTGAATCCAACCGACTTTAACAGTGGCAAAACGCTGGTTTGACCAGTACCATGAAGTGGTGAATAAACTACGTTAATATCCCTGTACGATCCCATAACTTCAGCTGACATAGTCTCGATATATACGTCATCAATATCTTTACCTATTACTGTTATTCGTCCGTTAACAACCGCATGTTCGAAATCAGTTGACTTGATCTGATCGACTTTGGATTTGGCTGCCATCAACCCTTTATCATGCGGAGATACCAATTGTGCACCATCGCTCCAATAAGCTTTAAAACCATTATCGGAAGGTGGATTATGACTGGCACTAATTACTATACCGGCAACACAACCAAGATACCTAACAGCGAAACTAAGTTCGGGAGTTGCCCTAAAACCGTCAAAAATATATGTCTTGATACCGTTAGCCGCAACGACCTGAGCAACATATCTACTAAGCTCCGGTGACGTTAGTCTGGTATCAAAAGCGATGACAATGCCTTTTTCGGTCGCTTTTTCATCGATATCGAGAGTATAATCACACAGTGCCTGGGCTGATTCACCAATCGTAACTCTGTTTATACGGTTAGATCCTAGCCCAGTTTTTCCACGCATACCAGCTGTAGCAAACTCGATTACTTTAAAAAAAGAGTCTTCTAGCTGTTCCCAATCTTTAGTTTCGATTAGAGTCTCGAGTTCAACTTTATATTCATGGTATTTTGGTTCGGTTAGCCATTTTTTTACATTACTGGCTGCTGTTGACGATAGATTATCCTCTAAATCTTGCACTTCTTTCCCCTTTTTTATCTGACTAGAACAAAGTTATTTTTGCCCTTTTTTATCAACGATATTCCGCCTACCATGCTATCCTGTGTTATTTTTTGACCATTTATTGAAACAGCCCCGCTCGATATCAATCGTCTGGCGTCATTATTACCATTGGCAAAACCGGATAGCACCAGATATTCCACAACGGTTTTCCCGGTTTGTTGCGTTGGGATTTCTGCCGCTAATATATCTAGGTCACTATTAGACAAACTACTAAATTCAGCTCCGCCGAATAGCACCGCCGTGACTTTCTCGACACTTTCGGCACGATCCTTATTATGTACCAACGCAGTAACCTCGTGGGCTAACTTCTTTTGGGCCAAGCGAGATTCAGGATGATCTATCACTTCCTGCTCTAACCTATCCATCTCGTCTTTTTCAAGCAGAGTGAATACCTTGAGATAATCAATAACGTCGGCATCACCGGCATTAAGCCAGAATTGGTAAAATTTGTAAACGCTAGTTTTCTTTGCATCTAGCCAAACCGCGCCATCTTCGGATTTACCAAACTTGGCACCAGTCGATTTATTTATTACTAACGGCAGGGAGTAGACATGGGCTTCTTTGCCTTCAATGCGACGGATTAAATCAACGCCTGCTATGGAGTTACCCCATTGATCAGCCCCACAAATTTGTAGTGTAACACCGTGGTTACGAAACAGATACAAAAAATCATATCCTTGAATAAGAGAATAGCTGAATTCGGCGTAACTAATTCCGGAGCCTTCAGCGCCTAACCTGGACTGGACGAAATCTCGGCCAAGCATCTGGCTCAACGGAACGTATTTGCCTACATTACGCAAAAAATCGAGATAATTCATATCTTTGAACCAATCGTAATTATCTACCAAAGTAAATTCTTGGCCGCTTAGAACCTGCTTGTATTGCAGGGCAATTGCAGCCTTATTTTTATTTATCTCTTCTAAGGTCTTTAAGTTGCGTTCATTGGCTTTACCATCGGGATCACCGATCATACCGGTTGCACCACCAACCAACAAAAAAGCTTTGTGACCGTATTTCATAAAACACTTGACCATCATCATCGCGGCCAAATTACCAATAGTCATACTGTCAGCACTCGGATCAACACCTATATAAAATGTAACTGGCTGCTTATCAAGTATGGTAATATCTTCGAATGTCGTCTGGTTCACAAAACCGCGCCACTTTAATTCTTCGGAAAGTATCATTTCGTCCTCATATTTTATTTTATTGTTCTTTTGTCCAGTATAGCAAAAATACCTGCTAATAAAAACTTGGTTGACTAGCTGGTCTAGTGGTATAATATTGATATTGTTTATGGGAAATATGATAAGTGGGTAAAAAGTTTTTCAAATTAAGGAAAATCAAGCTTGGTTTGTCCAAATTATTCAAGTTCAATTTTAAACCGCGTAAATTGAGCGTATATTCGAATCTTGCTCATTCTAGAAAACTAAAGAAGGATGCCGAGTCCAGAAAATATGCTCAATATCTAGCCTCTCTACCCAAAAACCCTATTAAACGCTTCTTTTATAGGCTTCATCCGAAGAGAGTCTTTAAATATTGGTTTTCAAAACGCGGCCTGATAATGGCTCTCAAAATTACAGGTGTTACCATACTATTGCTCTGTCTAATGGCAGGATGTCTGTTTGCATATTTCAGAAAAGATCTTGACGCCATTAGACCGGGTGAATTAGCAAAGAGAGTTCAAACCACCGTAACTAAATATTATGACCGAAACGGTAATTTACTATGGGAAGATAAGGGCGAAGGCGACTACAAGCTTGTAATCGATAGTGATGACATAAATAAATATATGAAACAAGCCACCGTTGCCATTGAAGACAAGGATTTTTACAAACACGGTGGGGTTAGCGCATCAGGCTTAGTACGCGCGGTAGTAAATAATTTGAGTGGTGGCAGCACGCAAGGCGGATCAACCCTAACCCAACAATTAGTAAAGCAGGTATTCTTTGCTGACGAAGCCGCCAAAAGAGGTCTGTCGGGTGTACCTCGAAAAATAAAAGAAATAATTTTATCGATCGAAGTTGAGCGGATGTATAACAAAGATCAAATTTTGACTTTGTATCTAAATGAATCACCCTACGGAGGTCGTAGGAATGGCGTCGAATCGGCCGCTCAGACGTATTTTGGCAAATCCACTAAGGATTTAACCATCGCTGAAGCTGCTTTATTAGCATCAATACCACAAGACCCGTCGTACTACAATCCGTACTATATCGATGGCCACAAAGACCTAATTAATCGCCAGCACAAGGTTATTGATAATATGCAAAGCCTTGGTTATATAACCAAAGAACAGGCTAAAGAGGCAAAGGCATATCCGATTATTGATCACATTGCGCCCGAAGCCAGCCAATACACTAATATCAAAGCTCCTCATTTCGTGCAAATGGTGCGTGCAGAATTAGAAAAAGAACTTGGCAAATCGACCGTCGGCAAGGGTGGATTAAGCGTAAAGACGACTTTGGATATTCGTATTCAAAGCAAGCTGGAAGAAGCGATCAATGATATGTTTTCTTCTTATGTACCAGACTGGGCAGGCTTTACGGACGGCGCCGCTACGGTTGAAGACACGAAAACCGGCCAAATCGTAGCTCTTATGGGAAGTCGCGACTTTAATTGGCCCGGATTTGGACAAGATAATGCAGCCGTCGCATATATTCAACCCGGTTCTACTATTAAGCCTTTGGTATATGCAGAACTATTTGAAAAGAAAGCTGGCGTTAACTACGGCAGCGGCAGCATATTCAATGACGTCAATATCGATTCTATTTACGGTGCGAAACTTAATAACGCAGATCGACAATTTAAGGGACCTGTGACAGCTAGATTTGCACTAGCCACTTCTAGAAATGTCCCTGCGGTCGAAGCTATGTATATTTCAGGCGTCAAACCCACCCTCGAAACAATTCATAAACTTGGTGCAAGCAGTTATTGTACTCAGGGTGATGAATCGAACGCCGGTTTAGCGTCGGCTATTGGCGGCTGCGGCGTCAGACAGATTGACGTCGTCAACGCTTACGCGTCATTAGCTCGCGAAGGTGCATACAAGACACAATCGACAATTCTTGAGGTCAAGAACAACTCCGGTGAAATCCTAAAAAAATGGACGGACCCTGCACCCGTACAGATAATCGATAAACAATCGGCATACATAGTCACAGACATTTTGAATGATGACAATGCCAGAGCTCCATTGAGCGGTTATCACGCAAAAGGGATGGAAATTCCGGGAGTAAAAACCGCAACCAAGACAGGGACATCCGACAAAGGCGGTAATGCCAAGGATATTTGGATGATGAGCTACAGTCCAGCTTTGACGATGGGCGTTTGGCTTGGAAACCCTGATGCCAGTATCCTAAAAAATGGCACTTCGTCCATACCCGGTTCGATTATCGCCAAAGTTATGGAATACTCTCATAAGGAAGTCTATGCTACTGAAGGAAAGTGGAAATCAGGTGATTGGTATACGAAACCTTCAGGCATACAAACCGTGGGTATTGAGCTCTATCCTTCGTGGTGGAATAAAACGCAAGGTCAAACCAAAGAAACAATGACCTTTGATAAAGTATCCAAAAAGAAAGCGACTGATTTAACCCCTCCGGCAGCAAAAATTGAGCTGGAAGTTATCAAGATGATTGATCCGATAACCAAGAAGGATGTCTTTACAGCTCCTGACGGTTATGATGCGAATGCTGATGATGACGTTCATAAAGAAACTGACGTTCCCCCTTCCGTGTCCATAGATATCGATAAAAAGTCCGACAATATCTATACTATAACCGCTGAAGTAGACAAGGGAACCTTCGATATATCCAGTATTCAAATCAAAGTCGCCGGCACAGTCGTTAAAACTTTCCAAGCCGGCAGCTCAAACAAATATTCATACGATATTACACTGACAGAAGAAGATGCGAGTATTAAACAAGTTACAGCCGAAGCAACGGACAGCGGCTATTACGTCGGCGAATCAGGTTCAGTTTCCCTACCGGTCTTCGAAGAAGAAGATTAGTTGTAATCTTGAATATTATTTATTGTTATTTATAAGATTAATAACGTTTTGTTCTCTGTCGACATTTCGTCCGTTTTTTGCATTGAAACGCTTCGGTTTAGACTCCGTAACGACCTGGCTTTTTGAATCACCCTTTTCTGCCAACTTCAACTCCGGACGCTGAGTATGGTTTCTTCGTTTATTCTGAATATTGGTAACTTTTTCATTTGTCATCTTGGATTTCTTTTGTTGGTACACTTTCGCGAACATCATTTTGCCTGCCGCGGTTTGAAGACTACGGATAAACTCGACTTCGATGGTTTTCCCTATCCTGTCGCTTGCATTCTCGACCACGACCATCGTTCCATCGGGCAGATGACCGACAGCTTGCCGTGGATCATGACCTTTTTGAGTAAGTTCTAGGAACATTTTTTCACCCGGCAGATATGCCATCTTTAGCGCCATAGCTAAATCATTGACGTTTATTACAGTAACTTCCTCTACCTTCGCAACCTTGTTTAAATTGTAATCTATCGTGCATATTATGCCGTTATATTTTTTTGCCAAGTTTAATAAGCGTTCATCAACGCCCTCTTGTGCTCGGCTACCGTCTTGAAATATTTCCACGTCAAGCCCGTTGATTTGCTGCAGTTCGGCAATAACGTCAAGACCGAATCTGGCACGAGTTCGCTTCTCGGCGTCAGAACCATCCGCCATCAACTGAAGCTCTCCGACGACGCTACGCGGAATTTTCAAAGCACCTACAATAAATCCCGACCTCGCAATCGCGGTTATGCGCCCGTCAATTAACACTGAAGTGTCAACGAATATTGATCTGTTTTCGCTCTTAAATATTGATTTTTTCGTGCTGATTGCGACCAAATACGATAGTTCGATTAATATTATTGTTAATAAAATGTATATAATTTCCATAATTTCCTACTTTTGTAAATAATCAATGAGTGCCGTTCGTAAATCGATCACTTCTTTGATAAATGAGTTTTTTAATTTAGTTTTCGGTGCGATGGCTTTCGTGAAACCTAATTTTTTTGCTTCCGCGATTCTCCTATCGCTTGAACGCGCTGAACGTATCTCTCCGCCCAAACCTACTTCACCGAACACGACCGTGCCATCATCAATACGACGTCCTGCCGCAGCACTGGCAATTGCCATACAGATGGCTAAATCCGCGGCTTGATCATTCAATTTTAACCCTCCGACGACATTTATGTATATGTCTTTATCCGAAAGATTCAGTTTTGTGCGACGTTCAAGCACGGCTATTAGCAAATTGAGCCTGTTTAAATCAAAACCACTGGCGGTACGTTTCGGATAACCGAAGTTTGTCGGGCTCACCAGCGCCTGAATCTCGACCAGTAATGGCCGTGTACCCTCAATGGTTGCTAAAACTACAGAACCATCAGCATTCTGCCTTTCTGCAAGTAGTGCTGCCGAAGGGTTATCGACCAATTTCAAACCTTCTTCCGTCATTTCAAAGATTGCAGCCTCGTTCGTTGAGCCAAAACGATTTTTTGAAGCCCTGACAATCTTGAAACCGCCATATCTATCACCCTCGAATTGCAACACTACATCAACCAAATGTTCTAAAACTTTCGGGCCGGCGATACTACCTTCTTTCGTGACATGCCCTACGAGTATAACAGCTGATCCTGATTGTTTTGCGGCACGAATAATAACATTACTACTATTAGTAATCTGAGATACTGTCCCTGGGGCCGACGTAATTTCATCAAGAGATAACGTCTGTATAGAATCAATGATAACCAATTTATATTCACCTGCTCTGACCGTAGCCGCGATATCGTCAGCACTCGTACTGGAAGCAAAACTAAGGGATTCGCTTTTTTCCGCACCCAATCTCTCAGCTCTTATCTTGACTTGGCTCGCGGACTCTTCGCCGCTCACGTATAGTACAGGCTCATTTTTTGCTATCCCAGCCGAAATTTGTAACAGTAACGTACTTTTACCAATCCCGGGTTGACCGGCAATCAAAATGACACCCCCAGATAAAATACCACCTCCTAGCACATTATCCAAATCATCGAAGCCTGTCAACATCCTAGATACATCCTCTTTGCCAGCGATCGAGTCCATCTTTTGAACCTTAAGCAAATTACCTGACTTCACACTTTTTGAAACAGCTGACTTACCAGTCGCTTCTACGACTTGTTCAACCAAGGTATTCCAGTTGTCACAATTATCACATAGGCCTTGCCATTTCTGATAAATAGCTCCGCAACTCTGACAAATGAACTGTGTTTTTGATTTAGCCATCTAATACAGTATAACCTATACCGAAGGTACCGGCGCAAGCGTACTATCAATACTGTTTTTTAATTTTTCGGATTGCGAGTCAATCGAATTATATTCTGACAATAATTCATTGTAAGTCGAAATATCATTATTAATGCTATTTCTCAAATAATTTAACCCGCTAGCCCTAGACGAAAGAATCGACCTTTCATAATTGAACTCAGACTGCGAACTGAAATCACCACTATTAGCTCTTTCATTAAAAGTTGCTATTTGGCTATTAAGTGCTGCAACATCTGTATTGTATTGTGATATGCGTAATGAAATATTCTCTGACAGACTATTCATTTGTTCGACGATGTCTTCGGCACGTTCCTCCAATTGACGAAAAATACTACTGTATTTATCGTTCAAATCCACAACTTTTTGTCTATCAGCAAAATACTTGTCATAATAAGCTTCAAGCTCAGAGCCGATATCGGATATCTCGGTACCGATTATCGAATGAAGTTCATTATCGCGCTGACCGGGCTCGGCTCTTGAATAATAGTCCATCAACTCGGATAATTTTTTATCGTCCTTTATTTTGGAATATTCTTCCTCAAGCAATTTGTTAATCTTTGATTTTTCTTTGTCGTCCATTCTGTCATAAATAGCATGCAAGGTTTCATGTGCTGCAGTTACTTCGCGTATACCGTCAAGTTGATTGTTAGTAACATTGTAAATATATATTTTGCCGTCAGTGTAACAACCAAGAATCGCTGACATATTTTCAACACGATTACATTCATCATTAAAATTCTGAGTACCGTCAAGTTTCGGTTGGCTGGCGAGATATATGAATTTGCCGCTTTCGCTCATTCCAGCACGTTCGATCAAACTGAGAGCTTCTTCGGTCGGCTTGAATTGCCAGACGGTAATTTGATCGATAATGTATTGTTTATTGACAATTATCAGATATGAAAATGCTATCAGTAAACAACAGCAAACAAATGAGGCGATCGCGCCAGTGATTTTTTTATTCTTTTGATACATCTATTCGGATCTCGCCGTTTACGGTAGTAATAGTTAATACGCTGCCCTTTTCGTACCTACCAGACAATATACCGTCCGCAATCCGATGTTCCAATTCATCCTGAATAGCACGTCTCAATGGACGAGCACCGTACTTTTCGCTGTAACCTTTTTTTATCAAGAGTTTTTTAGCCGATAATTTTATCACCAGATGAATACCTTTTTGAATTAATCGCTGTTGCAGTTCATCAACTATATTATCAAAAATTTTGCTTATTTGCCTATGTGTCAAAGCCCTAAAGGTTATTATACTATCAAACCTGTTGATAAGTTCCGGTCTCATTATTTTGGCCAGCTCAGCCTCGGCAGCCTCGGAATTGCTTTCATGAATCTGCTCCAACTTCATTTCATCATTCTTGCTGGTAGCATGAAAACCAAGACTGGACTCTTTCATCATTCTACTAGCCCCAAGATTACTGGTTAATATTATAATCGCATTAGAAAAACTTACTTTCTTGCCTTTGGCGTCAGTCAGAGTACCATCTTCGAGTATTTGTAGTAATAAATTAAAGACTTCAGGATGGGCTTTTTCGATTTCATCGAACAATACGACACTGTATGGCTGTCGGCGTATTTTGTCGGTTAATTGACCGCCATCATCATAGCCAATATATCCTGCTGGTGCGCCCAATAACCTGCTGGTATTATGCTTTTCGCCGAACTCGCTCATATCGATTTTTATCAATGTATCATCGCTTCCGAATACTTCTCGCGCCAACACTCTCGCAAGTTCAGTCTTACCTACACCGGTCGGGCCCATAAACACGAACGAGCCAATGGGTCGGGAGCTACTGGCTACGCCACTGCGGCTTCGCCTGATCGCGCGTGAAACCTTTTCGACGGCTTCTTTTTGACCAATGATATATTTACCGAGATGTTTTTCCAGATTACGAAGTAATGCAGCTTCCGACTTTTGCACTTTACTGACCGGAATTCCGGTCATAGTCGAAATCGCATATGCAATATCGTCATCGGTAATTATTATTGGGGTTCTATTTTCAAGATTTTCACGCATCTCGTCCATTTTTGTCGCAATCTGACTGATGCGAGTTTTGTATAATGCCGCCCTTTCATAATCCTCGGTTGCAGCCGCTTCGTCCATTTTTTCATTCAAGTCTTTTAGTTGCCTGCTAAAATCACGTAATTTACTAGGTTTACGCCCCGAGCGAACACGAACCAAAGCAGCAGCTTCGTCAATCACGTCAATAGCCTTGTCTGGCATAAACCTTTCACTGATGTAACGGTTAGCCATATACACAGCACTCTCCAAAACCTCATCGCTGATCTTGACGCCATGGTGTTTTTCGTATCTTTCCCTCAAGCCTTTCAGAATTGCTATTGAGTCTTTTAATTTCGGCTCTGGTACAAGAATCGTCTGCAGACGTCGCTCAAGTGCCGAGTCTTTTTCTATATGTTTTCGATACTCATCGGACGTAGTAGCTCCGATAAGCCTTATTTCTCCTCTTGCCAATGCAGGTTTTAGCATATTAGCAGCATCAATGGTTCCTTCTGCTGAGCCGGCTCCTACAATAAGATGTAACTCATCAATAAAAACGATGACATTCTTTTGCTGCTTTAGTTCTTCCATCACTTTCTTTAAACGTTCTTCGAATTCGCCACGGTATTTTGTTCCAGCAATCATTCCAGCCAAATCCAGTTGAATAAGACGTTTGTCTAACAATGCGTCTGGCACTTCCTCGTTAGCAATCCTTTGAGCCAACCCTTCAACAATCGCGGTCTTTCCAACTCCCGGCTCGCCGATTAACACCGGATTATTTTTAGTACGGCGACTAAGAATTGTCGCTAGGCGCTCTTCCTCGACGGCGCGTCCTATCACAGGGTCAAGCTTGCCTTCTTTTGCCATCATAGTTAAATCTACGCCAAACATACCCAGAGCGCCTTTTTGCCTGATCGGGCGTTTCAACTTGGCTGAAATCGGCGCATAATCGTCTCCGGTGACGTTTTGCTGTCCAAAATAATTTTCCAGTTCCACTGTCAAATCATCCAAATTTACACCCATATCACGAAGTAATACGGAGGCTCTGGCATTTTTTTGATTAAGAATGCTATACAGGATATGTTCGGTACCTAAATAGTCCTGATGGAATTCCTGTGCAATATCCCAACTCATTTTAAGTGTCAGTTTTGCCGTCTCACTTAGAGCCTTAGCTTCAGAACTAACAATTACCGTCAGCGGCGCCAAATTCAAAGCCGCCTGAGCTTTATCAAGCGTTATTCCAATATCAGCCAGAACTTTCGCTCCAACCGAAGAACCTTGGGCTAATATGCCCAATAATAAATGTTCCGTGCCAATGTATGTACTACCATACCCCTGTGCAATAATATTCGCATGATGAAGGCTGGTTCGTGCATTATCGGTTAGGTGTGAAATAAAATCTGAAAATTCATCTGCCATATTTACATTGTATCATTAACTAGCACTCTCGTGTCAAGAGTGCTAATTTTATCCGATTTTATCTACGAAGTTTATTCTTCGGACGATTCGCTCAACGCTTCAAACAGGCTGTCTTCAACATTTTTGTGCTTTATCGGCGC
>CAYQOL010000013.1:0-18442 GCA_964419165.1 uncultured Saccharimonas sp. (SeqCode) | reverse complement strand
CCTCGTTTTTGTCGCGCATTTTTAATAGATATTCGAATATTTGCGGTTGTTTTTCACTGATTAGTCGTGCGACCGCGATTAACGCTTCAACGTCACTGAGCGCATCATGAGCCTTATAATGACCAATGTTATTTACACTACTGATAAACTCTAGCCTATTTGTTGCGTTGCCATCTTCATCGACCGGCCATTTGATACCGTCAGGTCTAAGCGCTCTGGTCATCCGGACGACATCCAATATATCCCAACGTGAACGGCCATCTTTCCAGCTCCATTCATAGGGGTCGTAAAAATTCCGCCAAAACAAATGACGAATAAATTCGTCGTCAAAGCGGATATTATTGAAACCAACCGCAATAGTATCAGGTGTAAAAATATCGTCCATCAGAATGCGACAAAATTCAGCTTCACTATAACCTTCTTCGACTGTTTGTTGCGGCGTAATGCCAGTCACCATCAATGCTTCAGGACTTGGCAAGACATCATCGGTCATCTTGACGAGCATATTCACCGGATCGCCAATTTGATTCAAATTCATATCAGTTCTAATACCGGCGAATTGCATAATACGCGATTCACGCGGATTCAATCCGCTAGTTTCAAGATCATAAAAAAAGAATGATTTCGCCATCAGATTCAATTATATACTTTTACTTATTATTGTTCTAATAAAGTAAAGTTGTTGCCCGCGATTCGGATAATACTGTTACCTTCGGCACCTTGGCGGCGAAGTTCGCTGGCAATACCCATTTTTTTCATAATATCACGCAGGCGGTTAACGCCTTCGAAATTATCAAATTTCGTGCGATGAGCAAATTTTTCGATTTTTTCGCCGCTTACCACGAAAATCACATTGTCGTCTTCTTCGATTTTTTCGACCGACCATGCCTCGGCCAGTTTTTCTTTTCCGAGAGTAATAGTCTCGATTTCTTCGCTTTCCTCAACGAATTCTTTTTCGGCTTCACGCGATTTTACGACTTCTCTGTATAATGCTCTCAAAACCTCAGTAATGCCTTGGTGCGCAGACGACGAAATCGCGAATATTTGCTTGCCATCAGCTACTGTTTTTAGACTGTCAATTTGCATCTGGATAATTTCCGAGTCCAAGCCTTCGGTTTTGGTCAAAGCGATAATTTCCGGTCTGTCGGTTAAGCCGACATTATATTCTGCAAGTTCTTTGCGTATGGTCTGGTAGGATGAAATAACATCGTCACTATAAGCATCGATCATATGTAACAAAACCGCCGTGCGTTCAACGTGGCGCAAGAAAGCATCGCCCAGTCCTTTGCCCTTACTAGCACCTTCGATAAGGCCCGGAATATCGGCAATCAACATACTGCCATCGCCGATTTTGGCAACTCCTAAATTAGGGGTTAATGTAGTGAAAGCATAATCGGCGATTTCTGGGCGGGCGTTACTAACAACCGACAAGAACGTTGATTTGCCAGCATTCGGAAAGCCTATCAGACCGACATCAGCCAAAAGCTTCAATTCAAGTTCCGCTTCGAAGTTTTCACCCGGTTCGCCGCGCTCGGCTATCCGGGGAGTTTGGCGCACCGAACTTTTGAAATGAGCATTACCAAAGCCGCCACTACCGCCCTTGGCTACAATCACTTCTTCGCCCTCGTAGGTCAAATCGGCGATTACTTTGCTATCGCGACTGACGATAGTTCCGACAGGCACTTTAACGTATAACATCTTGCCGGAGGCGCCGTGTCGGTCACGTTTCGAACCGTTTTCACCCGGCTCGGCCTCGAGCCTGGGTTTATAACGATAATCGACTAAAGTATTCAGATCACTGGTCGCGACGAAGATAACATCGCCGCCATCACCACCATCACCACCGTCCGGACCGCCTTTTTCGATATATTTCTCATGGCGAAAACTGACGGCGCCGTCGCCGCCTTTACCTGCTGAAATGAAAACTTTGGCGGTATCGACAAACATATTATGTGTATTATATCAAAATCGCCCCTGAATTAACAGAGGCGATTATCCCTTCACATTAGTGAATGTAATTAAAATCACTAAAGTTACTTGCCGGTATCGTACGTTCGACAGCTAGGTAATTAATATAACCCCAATTCATCTCGCTAGTAGTAAGTGACACTATATTGCCATTATCATCATAATTAAATCGTTCAACGATTCCTACGTGACCAGGGCTTTCAAAAACAGCTCCGACTTCTGGATTTTTATCAACCAAATAGCCATAACGCGTTTGGAGAACCCAAGCCCAAGAGCCACCGTTACCTAGATGTGAAGCTGGAAGAGGACGACCGATTACTAGTCGGCGTTCCCATGCCCACCAAGTACAATTTCCTAAAGTCATTGTATTACCCGGAGATGATTGATATAGACTACTTAGATGTGGCAGATAAGCTTTTACTGCATCGCTCATATAAGGCGGATTATTCAGATATTTCACATCCCCGCCAGCATAACCATAAGCGATACTGTAGCTATAAACGGGCGTTGGTGCAACATAACCCGGTCTCTCGTTATCTGGTAAAATTGCATTCGGTAAAATAATTTCATAGTTTGTCTGCAAACCACTTATTTCCAAATCATTGTAAGTTATCATTCTAGTTTTATCGACGCTATATTTATCAGCAATCGATTCGACCGTATCCCCGCTTTTTACAGTGTATAAAACACCATCAACAGGTAATATCTTTAAGTTATCGCCAACATTTAGGGATTCATTTGTCATATCGTTAGCCCATTTGATTGTCTGTTTAGTGATACCGTATCTGGAAGCGATAGAATCCATCGTATCTCCGTCTTTGACCGTATATGCGATCACCGATCTGTTCGATATCGTGGATTCAATAATTTGAGGCTTAGCGACGCTTATACTGTCCGGCTGGATATATTCACTTTTTGCCTGAGCGGAAACAGCCAAGTTCGATACGGAATTAACGATTGGTAAATTAGCCACTTGAGCAACATCAGCAGCTACGCCGGTAGCAATAACATCATCCACAGGTGTTTTTTCCATCTGGGCAACAGTATCCACTTTCGCGGCATTAGCGACTACCGAAGATTCCTTGGGTTCGTGATAACCAATCGAAACCAAAGCGATTACAAGCATAAATACGCCCACATAAACCGCTATTGAAAACGGCTTAATTTTGAACGCTGATTTACGTCGGTTCCTTGTCGGTACCGTCTGTGCGTTAGCAGCAGTTGACGCATTTAGCGTACTCATTATCTGATTACGAATTATCGTTCTCCTGCCGCTTGTATTTCTACAAGGGCTATACCAAATTATGTCTTGCTTCTATATATAGAACGGGACGCATTTCGACCGTTATTATTTGATATTTTTACTAGTTTATTTGCATCCTTACGACATTCGTCGGTAAGCTCATTTTGGTTTCGCGCTCCCCACCCACAGATTCGGTATTATTACCGCCTTAGGTAGACGAAGCCACAATGTGCTATAGATTAGTTTATCAATATTTGCAAATAAAGTCAATTTATGGTGTACTGCAATTTATCTGACAATGATTAATTATATTTGCTTCGTGTTCAGCCTCAGTGTGTGCAAAATACGTAATGCCGTCATCACCCGCCAAAAAGAACAAATAATCCGTATCAGCTGGGTTAGCTACCGCCAGTAGCGCCGTCAGGCCGGGAGAAGATATCGGTCCGGGTGGCAGACCGGTATATCGCCTGGTGTTATAAGGCGAATCCAACATTGGATCGCGCGCAATTCCTGTTTTGTCAGCAATATACTGATATGTTACGTCCGAGCCGAGTGACATACCCATACTTAATCTGGAATAGAAAACCTGGGCTACCTTTTTCTGGTCATCAGGATTTGATGCTTCGCGTTGGACTATTGATGCCAATGTGATACCTTGGTATAAATTCAAATTATTCCTGGCAAAGCCTTCTATTAAATTATTTTTTTGGATCACCGAATAAAACTCATCAAAAGTTTTTTGCAATATTTCATCGACAGATACACCGGAATTAAAATTGTAAGTATCCCCATATACATAACCCTCAATATCGGCACTAATTGGTTTGTCAGCGAACAACGGGCTGCTATAGTCCGCTTTAAAAGCTGACGTGATTTCTTCGTCTGTATATCCGGCTTTGCTTAAAACCGTGGTAACGTCATATTTGTTTTTATTATCAGTATTGTCGATAAGTGTCGCACCATAATAAAAAGTTACATCGAACGTATCTAGCGATGATCCTTCCACTAAGTGTTGAACTATCTGAGGCGTAGTTTCAGTGGGCGACAAGCGATAAGTGCCAGCTCGAAGCAAATTATTTTTTTTCGCAAGACGCGAATACATATCAAAAACAAGAGCGTTTCTGATTAATGCCTGTTTTTTCAGTTGCTCGCCAATTTGAGCGGACGTACTGCCCGGAGTAATAGTAACTTTCTTGTATTTAGCTATTCCCACACCAACCGAAGCAAGCTGGATATTGTACCAAATAATCCCACTTACAAAGGGTATGATCACAAGTGAAAATATAACTATCAATACCCAGACAATTATTTTCTTTCTTTTCGAACAATTGCCAACTTTTTTAAGGCCACTTGGTACACTTTCGATTGGCTGAAGCGGTATCTTGTTTGTTTCAGCCGGTACCTCAGCCATATTTTGCCTCGATATAATCTTGCAAAATTATTGCCGCTGCCAATGCGTCAATATCAGCTCTCGTGTAGGGTTTTTTGTAACTAGCTAACTGTTGCTCGGCGATAACGCTAGTCAGAGACTCATCCTGAAAAACGATTTCCGCAGCCATATCAGTAAGTTTCGAAGCGAATTCCTTGACGTATTCAGTCTGCTTGGTCGGCTCGCCTGCCTGATTTCTTGGATAACCTACCACAACGATATTAGCGCCCTCTCTGACTATGATTTCGGCAATAGTTTCCAGCTCGTTACCATCAACATCGATCGTATCGTACGGTACGGCTATCCTGACATTGGAATCGCCAACAGCCACACCGATGCGTTTTTCTCCCACATCCAGACAAACCAAATTGATTTTTTTCGTCATTTTTCGACCGTAAATTCAACTTCGATTTTGTTCAAATCATTAGGCACAGTGGTAACCCAAAAATACGAGAATTTAATATCAACGTCACTAACCCCATCAATACTACTAATCAATGATTGGACCGCTCCGTAGTTTTTACCCATAGAATCTTTTTTGATGGCCGTTTCGTCGATTTTAGGACCGATTTTGCCAGTTGCCTGCAGATAAACGGTTGTATTACCGCTATCATTGACCGAATAACCAGATAATTTAACTCCGTCAAAACCGTTGTCGTATATTCTTTGGTTTTTCGCATCTATTTGCTTGTTGATAGCATAATTCAAATATGTCTCGATTTCGGATTTGGCTATCGCAGTAATCGTGAAGGTCGTGGCCGAAGACAGCTTGGCTTTAACACCATCAGCCACTTCCTGATCCAGTGCCGGAGTTGATACCGGCGTCGAACTATCAATAATGAAACTGTCATTGATTACGGTTTCGCCGTTAGCAAATTGTTTGATTAAACTTTGTTTGATTGAATTTGTCGACAACGCTTGCAAAGCTTGGGTCGCCTTGTCAATATCACCTTGTGTAACGACCGTCGCGGTATGACTTGAACCGCCAACAGTAGCAGTACCCTTTGCTGTAATATCACTGATACTTGATTCATAGTCGCTTTCAGGCAAGTTATACTCCGAACCAACAGCAGCGGCTACGATACCAACGTCCGCCATCCCTATATCAACCGGCTCACCGTGTGAAAAAACCGTCCCTGGCACATCGATTTCTTCTGTCGTAATGAATACGTAATCACTGTTCGTAAACTCAGAGCCAACCGGTATGTTTATCGGGTAGCTACTACCGACATTCGACAGAGTCAACGTGCCAGTAGCTTTTTCGCCGACTTCTTTAGTACCGGTAGCTGTAAAATCGACGGTCATATCTTGCTTTTTTTGTTTGGTTATAGTTTGGACGTTACTTTTGGAAGTGTCCGTCGCGGACGTTCCGACAAGATTCAAAGTCATACTAATGGGTGCACTTTCCGTCTTGGCCGTAATGATTATCTTGGCCGCAGGCGCCGATATATTAGCCCAAACCAAGAATACAATTAATAAAATCAACCCCAAAGCGCCTAAGAAGAATTTTTTGCGAAAGCGCGAAAAATCAGGAACTTTGATTTTGTTCTTCATTGCAGACTTCAATTCTTCTTTGGTAGGTTTCTGAGTTTCATCATCGACATCAATCGTTTCGATTGCCTCATCTACCGCGTCCTCTTCATCGTTATCTTTGACCGAAACTTTTCCTCCGGCTACTTTTAGATGTTCGCTGACTGGTAAATCAATGCCGTCAATCACATCTTCACCATCATCGATGTCAAGTGCTGGAATCTCTGCCATCTCGGGTTTGGATTGCAGATTTTTAGCAATATGAATCTTGGCAGTTGCAGCCAGTGCTGTTAAGGCTTTGTTTCCGGTGATAATAACCAGATGTTTATTGCCATCTTCGGCCATACGGGCAAGCAAGCGTAAATTCACCGCACTTTGCAACGCACCGATTCGCTTCGGCGGGACTAGGGCGACAATTTTCTCCTTACTGGCTTTTATCTTGCCAATAATCGCAGTAATGTCGTCCTCGATATCAATATAGATTACGTCTTTGTTCATATCCTAAGAATCCGATTCAATTTGTCTTTTATGTTATCACTTTCACTATTCCCTATCATCGTATCATAACCCACTCTCAGCAGCCCCATAGCCGTTATGAATGTGTGGTCTGTCACACTGTCGGTTGAATCCGTAATGTTAATTACATCGGAAGGTTTGATATAGTGCACGGTCGGTCTCTTGGTAAAGGGCAAATCTTTGTGCCAATTCTGCTTTTTTAGAGTTTCAACCAATTTAATCAGGCTAGCACCTCCGCCACAAAGTAATATACGGTTAGGTAAATGGTCAGCCGAATCGAATTCACCTAGCGCTAATTCCACGCCGGAAACCCATACTTCAAGCGTTTTGTCGATGGCTTCATTAACTTCTTTGGCTACACTGGATTTAATCTGATCGCTCTCTATATTGATTTTTAATTTTTCGGCAGCCTCGTAAGGTATGTCCATTTCACTAGCAATAGTGCGTGTGAAGCTACGGCCGCCGATTCCAAACATTTTCGTACCTTCGACTCCGCCGTCATTGACGACTGCAATGTCGGTCGTGCCGCCACCAACGTCAATCAGAATAGCCGTAAAGTTACTGTTCGCGTCCGTACCAAGGACACTGCGGCTGACCGCGAAAGGCTCGGCCGCTACGGCCAGTAGTTCTAGTGATAATTCCTCAGCCACGCGCTCCAATGCACCGATATGAACCATCGGCGCAAAAGCCGTATATATCTGAACAGCGACGTCATGACCCTGGAAACCGATAGGGTTACTGACTTTGTAACCGTCAATATGAATGCTGACTAGCGCACTGTTGACTAATTTAACTTCGACGTCTTCGTTCCCAGTTTCAATGGCAATCTGTTTTTGAGCCTTGGCTTGAGCGCGTTCCTGGACTTTTTCGATAATGAATTCCATTTCGGAAACGTCAAGCGGACGTTCGGGTTGCGGGCGACGGTATCTAATAGTGTTCGTAACGCCTTTGACAAGTTCACCAGCTATACCGATAACGACGCGTTTGGCCTGCAGACTAGCCTGCTCTTCGGCCTTGGATAAAGCCTCTTCACAATTACGAACGACTCCCGAAATATCAGCAATTGCACCCATATACATATCGCCTAATTCCTGATGACAACGCCCCATACCGACGATATCCAATTTATCGCCATCAACTTTGGCGATCAAAGCTTTGACGTATTCGGTGCCAATATCAAGAGCAACGATATATTCATCATCGTTGTGCTCCTTTTTGAGTTTTTTCAGCCTGCTAAATACCATAAACATAACCTATTATATAACAACTAGGCTTATGCTCACAGGTATTTTTATACAAGAACTGCTTTGATGCGACGGACACCGGCCGAAGAAGATTCTTCTTTGACGATTTTGAACTTTTTTCCACCCTCGGCCAGTTCACCGGTATGTTCGATGTGCGGACCACCGCATATTTCCAAACTGAACGGTTTATCGTCGCCGTCAGCAATCATTTTGTAAACTTTTACCCTTGAACCGTATTTATCACCAAACTCACCATACGCACCGATTGCTCGTGCCTCATCAAGAGAATATTCATCAAAACTAACTATTAAATCCTTGGAAATTTGTTCATTTACGATGTCTTCAATTCGTTTTAGTTTTTCCGGATCGACTTTTTCAGGATAAGAAAAATCAAAACGCAAACGTTCTTCGTTAATATTACAGCCACGCTGTGCAGTATCTTCACCTAAAACAATTCTCATCGCCTGCCCCATCAAGTGAGCTGCCGAGTGATATTTCGTATGCATTACAGAATCACCCTCAAGCCCGCCTTTGAACGCACCCTTGGTGGCTGTCTGACTGCGCTCACGCTGTTCAGTCATCTTGGCATCAAATTCAACCCGCCAATTTTCCGATATATTAATATCTTGCTTGAAGGCCTCTTCAACTAAAAGCTCCGTCGGAAAACCATAAGTATCATAAAGTGTGAATATTTCTTCACCCGTCAAACCGTTACTCTTGAACTTATTAAGTTCACGCAAACCCCTAACGAGCGTTTGGCGAAATATTTTTTCTTCTTTAACCAACGTTGCGATTACTGCTTCACGCTGTTGTTTTACTTCCGGATAATCATCAGCATACAAATCAGCAATTACCGGCACTATTTGTTGTAAAAAGTTTTGTTCAATACCCAAATCAAAGGCAAAACGAACAGCTCGACGAATATGACGCCTCATAACATATCCTTGTTCTTTATTGCTTGGCACAACGCCGTCAACCGCCAAAAATGTCGCGCCACGAAGATGATCGGCGATAACCTGCATACTTTCGCGATGGTTTTCATAATTTTTACCACTTAGTAATTGTAGCTTTTCGATAATCGGCCAGAATAAGCTGATCCTAAAGATATCAGGGCTATCAATCGCAGCGGCTGAAATTCGCTCTAGACCACCACCAAAGTCAACGTTTTTATTGGCCAGCGGTTCAAAACTACCATCCTCTAGGCGGCGATACTGCATAAAGACTTGGTTGCCGATTTCGACGAATCGTCCGCTATCGCTGGCCGGATGCGCTAACCCATAACCATCGGCATGATTTTGAGGACCGAAATCGTAAAAGACTTCACTGTCAGGACCGCACGGATCACCAATCGGGGTTTTATCTAGGCCGCCGCCACGACTCCACCAATTCTCTTTGTCATCGTAAAAGAAAATACGCTCACCGGGATTAATACCACGTTTATTGCCATCGTCTTGGCTGCCAATTTCGACAATTTTAGCTTCAATTCCCTTTTCGGCAAATACTTTTTGCCAAATATTCGCTGCTTCATCATCACGCGGAATATTATGGTTCTTGTCACCAATAAAGACAGTCACATAAATTTTATTTGGATCTAGACCAACTTTGTCAGTTAAGAACTCAAAGAACCAACGAATTTGTTGTTCTTTGAAATAATCACCTAAACTCCAATTTCCCAACATTTCGAAGAATGTCGTATGACGATTATCGCCAACATCTTCAGTATCCTGCGCCCTGAAACAAGTCTGGCTGTCAACTAACCTAACTCCGTCAGGGTGTTGCTCGCCTAAAAGATATGGCATCAATTGCTGCATACCGCTACCAGTAAATAATGTCGTTGGATCATTATAAGGTACTAGTTTGGCACGCGGAATAACTGCATGTCCGCGTTCCTTAAAAAACTTCAAATATTCATTTCTGATTTGCTGGGCATTCATATCTGTTGATTATAACAGATTGGATTCATTTTACTAAGAAAGAAAAAACCACCCATCTTGATCCATATTCACTTCAACGGCGCTAATAATAGTGAGGGCAAATACTCTTATTAATGATTCGACATTAAATAACTATACCGCCGCCAAGGCAGATTTCACCGTCGTAAATGACGACGGATTGGCCGGGAGTGACGGCGCGTTCGGGGTTATCCAGACCTAAAATTACCTGACCGTCATTGAAATTCAAAGAAGCTTGATTCAACGGAGCGCGATGACGTACGCGAATTTGGTATTTACCGGCAACTGGCGTTTCGTTTATCCAATGTACATCTGTCAACCTGATATCATTTATCCATAAATTCTCATCATTCAAGTCCGTCGTCACATAAACTTCGTTCTTTTCCATATCCTTACCTACGACGTAATATGGCAATCCGCCACCAACGTCCAAACCGTGTCTTTGCCCAAGCGTATAAAATATCGCGCCATCATGCCGACCTAAAACTTTACCAGTTTTTTTGTCAATAATATCGCCCGGAATAAAATCAACATATTGACTAAGAAAATCGCGGATACCTATCTGTCCCACGAAACAAATACCCTGGGAATCTTTTTTATTGGCAGTTATTAGCCCGCGCTCGGCCGCCATTTGCCGCACCTGATTCTTGGTATATTCACCAATTGGGAACAAAGTTCGCCCCAAAGCTTCGCCCGTCACGCGATACAAAAAATAAGTTTGATCTTTATTCTTATCAATAGCCTGCAATAATAAACCACAGCCCGAGCGAACCGAAAACGAACTACCATTCGGTAAAGAAACACTGTCGATTTGCCCGGATGAGTCAGAGGATATTTCTTGACCGTTCGAGAATGTCTGAGCCGCTGATTCAGCGGCGAGTTCCGCAGAACGCAACGAAATAGCTTCAGAATCATCACGGCGAAAATCGGCTTGTTTCGTAGCGAATGGTAGTTCGTTTTTCAAATTGAAAACTCTGGCATAATGCCCCGTCGCTATCAAATCCGCCCCGTCTTCAATCGCCGTTTCCAAAAACAATTTGAATTTAACTTCTTGGTTACACATAATATCCGGATTCGGAGTATAACCTTTTTTGTATTCCGAAATCATATAATCGACGACTTTTTGACGATATTCGTTCTCGAAATCAAAAACTTTGAAATCGATATTCAGTTTTACCGCTACGCGCTTGGCATCAGCCAAATCATCCGCCCACGGACATTTCAAACCCGGTAAATTTTGCGTCCAATTCTTCATATAAACGCCCGTTACGTCATAGCCCTGCTCAACCAATAATGCTGCCGTTAGCGACGAATCAACCCCGCCACTCATTCCGACATATAGTTTTTTGCTCATTTCAGGCACCAATAGCATAAAAGCTGATTATCTTTACAATTTCTCCGCCAGCCAACCACCAACCCCTCGGGGTCAACCACCATAATATTGACCAATCGCTATCACTTTGAACGGGATGATTGATAATCCTAACTGTGGTATGCTTTTCAAATTCCAGACTGGCTCGCCTTTGGTGGTATGGCGAAGTAACTAAAACTGCTGATTTTATGTCATTCTCCTCGAACAGCACCTGAGCATTAACTGCATTCTGCTTTGTCGATTCAGAAAATTCGTCAAGAATAATTGCCAGCTCAGGAACCCCGTCGGCAATCGCCCTCGATTTCATTGCGGCGGCGTTACTAGGACCGCTTTTATCTTTGGCGGCGCCTGAGAATATCAATTTGGCGGACCAACCTTTTTTATACAAATTTATCGCTTCATCAACTCTCGCGTTAGTATCACCGCCACTGATTACCACGATTGCATCAACGATTTTACATCCGGACTTATCGCTCGGCCTGTCGCCACATTCTTTCATATCATCAAGCTGCAAATAATATCCAATACCAAAAACTATCAGCGCGAATAATATCAACGTTACTATCAAATGTCTGATCACCGATTAACTCTTTCGTATTCTTTTTTGATTTCTTCAATCATAATTTCACCAGCTTCTTTGGTGTTATCTTCCGTTGATAATCTGCCTAATGTTGTCCGGATACTGCCGTCAGCAATCTCGGGCGACAAGCCGATTGCTTCGAGAACATGAGAACGCGTTCCTTTATTAGCCGCACAGGCGCTACCGGTAGCGACTAATACACCCCTGTTCTCAAGTAAAAACACCAGCCTTTCGCCGTCAAGCCCCGGAAAAGAAATATGCAAATAGCTGGACAAGCGATGCTTCTGATATCCTGATACGATCGCGTCAGCAAAAGCGCCGAGTAGCATTTCTTGCAAATTATCACGCAATTTGGAAAGTCTGTCCGTTTCAAAATTCCTGTGTTCACTGACTATTTCTAGAGCACTCGCAAAACCTACAGCACCAGCAACATTTTCAGTACCACTGCGTAGTCCGCTTTCTTGGCCGCCTCCCAGTATTAACGGTCGTAATTTGACACCTGCCGCAGCCCACAACAAACCGACTTGCTTCGGTCCGTATATCTTACCTGCGTTCAAGGTCATCATATCAATACCCAACCTTGCGACATTTACGTCTAATTGTCCGGCCGCCTGCGAAGCATCGGTATGAAAATATATCGGCATCTTTTCGCCCCTCATTAGTCGCTTCTGACGTTCATTTTTAATGACTTCGGCAATATCACGGATAGGCTGAATAGTGCCGATTTCATTATTAGCAAGCGCCACGCTGACCAATTGGGTATCACACTTGATTGCATCTTCGACAGTCTTTGCGCTAATTATTCCCCTGTTATCGGCCTGAATTATCGAACAATCTTTTACTTTTGCGTTTTCCAAAACAGACTGGTGTTCGATGTTAGGAACTATAATATGACCACTCATACTATTAAATGCTATGTTTATTGATTCGGTCGCACCGGCAGTAATTATAATTTCGCCCGATTTGGCACCAATTAAATTTGCAAGTTTTGTCTTGGCGCTTTCATAATCACGCCTAACTTCGACAGCAGGCAAATACGGGCTGGATGGATTAAAAAATTTTTCGGAAAAATACGGCTGCATAGCCAACAGCACGCGCTCATCAAGCGGCGTGGCCGCAGCGTGGTCAAGATATATCATTTTATCGTCCATTGCTTAACCATTATATACGTTAAGCAGCTAATCGGTCCAAATAATCGTCCTCATATGGATCATCAATTTCGGTCAGTCTTGTAGTATTGTTAATCGGAGTAACGTTCGAACATTCATCATCCAAACAACCTTCATGACCGTAAAGATTTTTCATAACCCGGTTGTGATATATTTCGGTCGCGTGGACGAAATCCGTTAGCTCTTTCCCTTTCAAATATTCATAAGCAATCTTGGAACCGTCATTTTTCGTAATTATTTTCAAGATGGAATTGTCATGAATTTCAAAAGAGAGAACCGCATAGTCGGGATCTTTTTTCAAAGCTACTCTTTCTCTTTTAAAATACCAACGCTCCCTGCCCGCTTCATCTTCACCATAATAGAAAAAGCTAACATGTTCGCCATTCGGTTGTTCGCCGAATATTTCACCACCAATTTTACTTTCTTCATTTATAAGCTTTTCCATAGTCATAGGCATCAATTGCTTGGCCGGGCTGACACTTAAAAATCTCTTGAAAGCTGATTTGACAAAACCAGTTTCATTATTATCATAATTATGGAAAAAAAATTTACTGTCAATCTCTAATGACCGGGCTAATCGAAAGTTTTTGCCCATTTTTTTGAGTCTTCCGCAAACCGGACTAACCCAACGTTTAGTTTCCAGATGGCGAAGTTCATTTACACCTTGGCTTCGATTTATGGAGTCAAGCAAACTATAAGAGGACAACTCTTCAGCGTCCGGTTGTTTTTCCGGTTCTAATTTTGGTTGGCTTTCGGGAATACGATATACGTTGCCGAAATTCGGTTGCATAAAACTCCATACACCTCTGTTAGGTTAATAAGTGTTTAATTGTCGGTTAAAGTCCGAACAATTTGATAGCATTTGCGGTGGTTTTACTAGCGACTTCGTCAACACTTATTTGACGCGCGTCGCTATGCCAATTGGCAATCTCCCTCACATATGCTGGCTCATTTACTTTACCACGAAATGGAACAGGGGTCAAGAAGGGGGCGTCGGTTTCAAGCAATAATTTATCCAGAGGAATAGCCTCATACATCCGTCTTTGTTGTTCATTCTTCGTAAAAGTACAAAAACCATTGACGCCAACATAAAGATCGCGCTCCAGAGCCTTTTCAAGGTTTTTGGAAATATCCGTAAAACTATGCAATTCACCGCGCAAACTGCGCCCGTTCGATGCGAAATTATCAAATATTGGCCAAAAATCATCAAACGCCTCACGAACATGAAAAATTATCGGCAGATTATGTTTGAGTGCCAGTTCGATTTGATGATTCAAGATATCAATCTGAACATCACGCGGGCTATTATCATGATAATAATCCAAACCTATTTCACCGACGGCAACAATCGAACGGTCTTTCGGATTAAGCAGGCCACCTAGACCTATCATTCCTTCCTTCGAATCTATTGGATGAACACCTATGGATGCGTAAACACCTTCGTATTTAGCAGCAAAATCCACCGCTTTTTTTGAACTTTCGACGTCCGTACCTATACAAATCATTCGCATCACACCAGCATTGTGAGCTTTTTTCATAACATCATTGATATCAAGAGGATAATCAGCCCAATGAATATGGCAATGCGTATCGACTAGCATCTTATTTTACCTTTGGCGCGGTCGGGTCAGGCGTATGTTTGTAAATTTTTGGGAACAAAACGCCTTCCTGGGTTTGAACGGCACCGGAGCCGAAAGTATTGTGTATTCTATCGGCAGTTCCCGGCAAGAAAGGAACTAGTAAATCACCTATTTGCAACAGCGCTCCGGCAGAATAAGACAGAACATCCGACAGATGTTTTTCAGCCTCGGCGTCCTTGCCAACTTTCTTGGCAATTTCCCACGGTTTGATGTTATCGATGTACTGATTCAGGCTTTTAACCATCAACCAAACCTCGTCCAACGCTTTGTCAAATTCCAGATTATCCATAGCCTCGTGATAGCCGTTCATATCGTGTTCGCCTTGCGGCATCTCGCCGATTACGCCCGATTGATATTTAGTTATCATACCAGCTACGCGTTGAATCAGATTGCCTAAATCGTTCGCTAATTCCGTATTATAAGCGTTCTCAAATTTATCCCATGTGAAATCGCCGTCGTCCTGCGTCGGAATATGCCTGGAAAAGAAGTATCGAAAGGCATCCAAGCCATATTCGTCTATAACTTGATTCGGATCTACGACATTGCCTATAGTTTTACTCATCTTTACACCGCCGACATGAACGAAACCGTGAACTAATAATGTCTTGGGCAAAGGCAACCCCAAACCTATCAACATCGCTGGCCACAAACCGGCATGGAACCTCATAATATCTTTGCCTACTACTTGGATATCAGCAGGCCAATAATTCTTCCAATCAGGATTATTCGGGTATCCCAATACCGTGATGTAATTTGACAGGGCATCCATCCAGACGTACATTACTTGGTCCGAATCGTCAGGCACTGGTACACCCCAACTAAGGTTCTTTCTAGGTCGAGAAATACTTACGTCCAACAAGCCCTCTTTCATCATCCCCAGAAATTCTTTTTTGCGAAATTCCGGTAATATTCGCATTTCGCCATTTGTAATCGCTTCCCTTACCTTGTCAGTGAAGGCACTGGTTTTCAGATAGTAGTTATCTTCGCTTACACGTTGATAAGGTTGTTGGTGATCAGGACAAATGCCGTTATTAGCAGCCGCTTCCTTGTCGGTTATGAATGATTCGCAGCCGACACAATACCAACCTTCATAAGTATTTTTGTATATGTAGGGCTTTAATTGCAACCAGATATATTGGACTGCAGCTATGTGATTCGGATCAGTCGTACGGATAAAATCAGTAAAACTGGCGCCGACTTTTTTCATTAGATTTTCAAAATTAACATAAGCCTGATCAGTATAAGCCTTAGGGTCCATACCTTTCTCGGCAGCCTTGGCGGCTATTTTATTACCATGTTCGTCGGTACCTACCTGAAAACGGACTTCCTGACCGTTTTGCTTTTGATAACGCGTCCAAATATCCGCTAACAAATAATCAAGTGCGTTGCCTATATGTGGCGCGGCATTGACATAGGGAATCGCAGTCGTTATGTATAATTTCTTTTCCATAATCTGAAGTATATTGTAACAGATAAACGTAAATAACTAACTATACACCCAAGCCCTATGAAAGATCGTTAAAACTGTGCTCTATAAATCTGTTTGTGTTACAGCTACAGGCACGGAGCTACTAATCGTGGAGTTATTGCCTAATAAACCTTCCTCACCATTACCCCAACAGTACATCTGGTCATCTGAAGCAATTGCACACGTGAGATACTCACCGGCCGATATCGCCTTAACCGTCTTACCACTTAATACTCCACTCGTATCAACTGCAGTTGGAACCAATACTCTTGTAGATATCGTACCATTGCCAATTTGACCGTCAGCATTATAACCCCAGCAATAAGCTTTATCATCCGAGGCAATAGCACAAGTATGACGATAACCTGTAGAAATCGCTTTGATTGTTTTGCCGTATAATGCACTGACGCCGTTTGTCATATTGACAGCCTTGGGTACAAGTATGTCAGTACCGTATGCGTTATTCCCAATTTGTCCGTAATCATTATCGCCCCAGCAATATATCAAATTATCATTTGCAATGGTACAGGTGTGTTGAAAGCCGGCATCGATTTCTTTAACTGTCTTACCATAGAGATCGCTAAGACCGCTAGTCATATTTATAGCTTTTGGGACGGTGCTGTAATATGTGCCGGACGAATCATTGTCCCCAAGCATACCATTCCTATCCCAACCCCAACAATATACGGCCCCTTGCGAATCAAGCGCACAGTTATGATAGTCTCCTGTCGCTATATCGACTATAGTTTTACCGTTTAAAACGCCACTGGTAGTGACTGCGACAGGTGCCCAAGCTTTCGTCGTCGTGCCATTACCGAGCATGCCAGACCAAGCTTCACCCCAACAATAAGGTTTATCATCGTTAGCAATTGCACATGCGCCGTATGTACTTACATCAACAAACTTGACCGTTTTACCATATAACGCACTGACGCCGTTTGTCATATTTACGGGGATAGGAACCGTTGTTTCATGGACGGTAGGATTGTTGTCGCCTAATGTACCGTATTGACCATCTCCCCAGCAGTATAGCAAATCATCCGAAGCAATCACGCAACCATTACGCCACCAAGAATCAAGATACTTGATTGTTTTCCCGTTAAGGTTACCTGCTGTGTAAACTGGAGTTGGGACCCAAAAATCGTCCGTTGAATTTGTACCAATCCGGCCATTAGCACCATTACCCCAACAATATACCTGATTAATCGTAGCAGTTGCACAAGTACTACTTGAGCCGGAAGAAATTTGCTTCCAAGCCATAAAGCCACCGGCCTTAGCAGAAGGTCCTAGATTATCGCAAATTCCCACAACCGATTCTTTTTCATAAGCATTATTTATATCAGTTACTGTACCATTTGTACTATATCCCCTTATGCAATAGCCGCTTGAATTTGTGACGACATCAATAACTACACCTTCGCTAGCTTCAAATTTCAAATCACTGTCGTATCCATCACCGGAATAATATGTTTTTCCAGCGGTTTTATTATCCCAAGAATAAAGAGCTAACGCCGACGCTATCTTATTCATATCCGCCTTAGCTTTGGCATCGTTAGCTTGCGTGACGATACCGCGATACGACAATATCGATATCGTAACCAATACTCCAATTACAAATATGACCGCTGCAAGTTCTAGTAGCGTAAATCCTTTTTTGAATTTTTTACTATAATAATTTTTCATCCTTTGATTATTATTTAATTAATCATTCTGGGTCCGCTGCGACGCGAAAACCGTAATGAATACAGTAATCATTAATGCCAACCCCATAAGCCAATTGCAAAGAAAAGATACCTGACATGCTGCCATAATCAAAAGCGCCACCTCTTAAGTAAGCTGAAACACGAGTGTCGTCGTAGTTAGATATAAGCTTGCCTATACCTTTTGTCGAATCCCAAGTGGCTGCGCCGGTTAATCCGGTGCTTGCAGGCCTTGAATTATAAGCCAAACCATTCCAATCAATACTCGCATTATTCCATTGCCAATCATCATAGCCTCCTGATGGTACGCCGGGGTGTGAACCCGAGGTCATCGTAGCATCAATCCATTCCGAAACATTGCCAGCAAAATCCCAGATGGTTTCATCATTAGTTAATTTCATAGTACGACGCTGCTCGGATGGCGCAACGTTGCCGGTAAGATAATAGCCGTCATTATCATCTGTACTTGAACCAGTCAATGGTACTTCGGCAATCGGAGCATCATCACTATGACCGATATAAAGCTTTCCGCTACCTACAGAACCATCAGTCCAGTTACTATCTACAGACGCAATATTCTGAGCTATAGTCATCCATTCGGCTTCTGTAATTAGATGGCAGCTCTCACAAG
>CAYQOL010000012.1:15182-18810 GCA_964419165.1 uncultured Saccharimonas sp. (SeqCode) | reverse complement strand
AAATGGTGGCAGAAAATCAGTACGAAATATCCGTGGCAGGTGCTAATATTGGCCACGATTGTTTTCGTTGGGCTGGGTTGGTATGCAAGCGGGCTTTTCGGGAATCTTAGCAGTAGCTCTGCTGGAATTATGAAAGACACGCAGGCGAGTATCGCGCAGAAAAAACTTGAAAAAAATTTCGGTGTGTCGCCATCCAGTCAGGTAATTCTATTTGAGCGCAAGGACGCGGGCCTGGGTGAGGCGATTAGTGAGGCATATCAGGCGGAAGTCACGCGTATTTTGGTGCCACTGAAAAGCAAAGTTATTTCCATTACGACGTACGCGTCTACTGGCTCTGATACGTTCATTTCACGCGATAAAACCGCGACATATGCGGCAATCGCGACCAGCGGTTCCAGTGCGGACGTTTATGAAATGCTGTCTGATTTTGCCAGCAAGGCCGACCAATCGAAACTTAAGATATCCGTCGGCGGCGAAGCGGCTAGTATGCAACAGACTGTCAAGGTAGCCGAGAGCGAACTAATTCGCACGGAATTATTTACACTGCCGATTCTATTGATACTGTTAGTCATCTTTTTCCGTAGTGTTGTGGCAGCTTTGGTACCTATCGGTATTAGCGTTTTGACGATAATCGGAGCATTCGCGATAACTAATTTTGTATCGAATTTTCTGACGATTGACAGCTATGCGGTAAATGTCATTACGATTTTAGGCGTCGGATTATCTATCGATTATGCGCTGTTATCAGTAATGCGTTTCCGAGAAGAACTGACAAAAGGAGGCACTGAACATGCGGTCAGGACGATTATTAAGACGTCGGGTCATACTATTATATTTAGCGGCGTGACGGTTATTGCCTGTTTGTTGTCGCTGTTAGTATTTCCTATCGAAATGATGCGTAATATCGCTATCGGCGGCGCTTCGGCTGTCGCCATGGGCATAATTGTTACTATCGTCATTTTGCCGTCAATCCTGATGCTTATCGGCAAGAATATCGATAAATGGCATTTGCCTTTCTTGCGCGAATCGCATAAGCGGCCGAGCAAGACGATTTGGTCTAGGATCGCCGGGTTTACTACATCGCATCCGATATGGACACTGATTGGTGGTATGACGGTAGTTGCAATCGCATTGTTACCGCTTGGCAGTTTTTCGCCCGGTCCGATGGATAGTAAATGGCTGGCGCGTGATTCATCGTCGCACTATGTCAGTCAGTATATGGATGAATATTTTGATATCCCATCCTTAGCGATGAATGTGTTGGTCACATTGCCGAAAAAGACTACCTTGTCGGAACGTCTGGATATTTCGTGCGATGTGACCGAAAAATTGAGTAAAATCAGCGGTGTAAAAACCGTCATTTCGGCGACGTCGGTTTCGAATAGTTTATCTTGTGATCAAATAAAATATTTAGTAAATACGAATATGTTGCCGGTGCAATTGCGGGCATTGATGAATAGCGATATGCGGGACAACGCGCTGAAATTCGACGTTATTATCAAGGACGAAATCGGTTCCAAAGTTGCCAGCCAGACGTTGAAAGACGTCCGGGCGATAAAACCGGAAACGGGCGAGTCGTTTGTTGGCGGTACGTTGGCGACATACGAAGATAATAATAAACTGTATTTCGAAGCGATTCCGTGGTCGGCGGCGATCATCGTTATTTGTATGTTGGTATTATTGTCCTTATCGCTACGATCTATTATTTTGCCAGTCCAAGCAGTCGTGATTAATTCCATCGCACTAGCGATATCAATCGCTGTTATCGTTGGTATTTTTCAACTGGGTTGGTTTAGCGACATAACCGACTGGCAGACTGTCAGCGGTATAACATTGGCTGCCATGGTTTTGGTTATATCAATCGCTTTCGGTTTGGCGATGGATTACTCAGTGTTCTTGTATAGTCGTATGCGTGAAGTCCATAAATTAACGGAAGATCCGAAGCACGCTATCCAGCAAGGTGTCATAAAAACCGGCCCGATTATAACTGCCGCGGCACTGGCGCTTTTCGTCGTGGTCGCGGCCTTCTCTGCGTCAAGTATATTGTTTATGCAGATTATCGGAATTGGTTTGGCCGTAGCAGTATTGGTCGACGCGTTTTTTGTCCGCCTAATTCTAGTTCCGTCAATTATGACACTAATGGGTAAAATTAGTTGGTATTCGCCGAAGTGGCTGCTGCGCCGTAAAAAGCGTTAAAGATTGACAACTGTATTATACTATGTCAAAATAACTATAAGTTAAATTGGGTCACTAATTAGTACTCGGTTTTGCTTGTTGTTTTAAATCAATAAAGCTACATAAGAAATCTTTGCAACCCGTTGAAGAATTCAAAAAGAGGAGAGTGTATTTGTGAAGAAAAGCGTATTCTTAGGCAAAAATTGCATGACGGTGACCGTAAGTAATGAGGGGAAAGTGGCATCCGGTATTTTAGTAACCACCAGGCCATTTATCGTTCCCAATACCAACGGCTGCAGTTCGGAGTTGTTTTTAGTCACGAAAATTGGCAGACTCGGAGTAGATTCGGTTCAGCTTCATATGAAGGCCAAGCCAATTAAAAAAATCAAAAAACCGGGTCAAGTAGTAAGAATCCACAACGCAAGTATCGAGTTGCTCCCGATTATTCCAGAATGGGATATTTTTGGTGAGTACGAACTGATTCAGCAAGAAGAGACTAATAGATCAGATAAAGTTATTTGCTTATTTTCGACACTGGTTGAAGAGGATACTCCGTCAAAGCAACGTTTTCTTTTTCCGGACAAACCCAAAAATGAATTAGACCTGACTTATCAAGAATCCAATCAAAAAATTGGACGACAAGCTTATTTGAGAAGTTATGAACATTCACTCATCGTCGTGTTGAACAAAGGCGCAATTGTTAGATTTGACAGGAGATGTATGTCTGAGGAATTTTTGAGGGAGCATAGGATACCCGCAGTAATTTATTATATGTGGACCGGTAAAGAATTGGTCCGCCAAACGCTCGAAGAAAGGGATAAGAACCCGCAATATTTTTCCAGCCAAAAGCTTTATTGATTTATCAAACCCCGCTGTTTCAGCGGGGTATTTATTTTACCAGTCCGTGTCTAAGTTCTAAGACTTGTTTTACATTTATATTGATGATGTCTTGGCTGATAGTGCCGTCGTCCACGGCACTGACGATGCCGTCAATCAAATCGTTCGGCGCAATACTATCACTGCCAAGAACATATAACAGTACGGTATTGCCGGCGTTGATGGCGTTTATAGCGTTCTTTATTGGGTCGGAATATTCCGGCAGCCCGGATTGTTGCAGCATCAACATATCGTCGGTTATTATGATTCCTTTGAAATGATCGCGCTGTCGTATTATATCGTGCCATTTTATGGAAAGACTGGCCGGTAGCGAGTCAACGGTGCTGTAAGCAAGATGGCCGAACATAACGAATTGGGCGCCGGCCTTGATACCGCTGACAAACGGTTTTTCATCGCGATCTTGCCATTGTTGGTATGATATATCTGTCGCTGGAATCGAATAATGCGAATCGCCGGTCGTTTCACCGTGACCGGGATAGTGTTTAAGAGTTGATATGACATTTCCTTTTTCGCCGCGGACGGCCGCTGCGACACGATCACTGGAATTTGTCGGGTC
>CAYQOL010000012.1:1293-15082 GCA_964419165.1 uncultured Saccharimonas sp. (SeqCode) | reverse complement strand
CGAGCTCAGCCGAAGTCATCGACCCTATATTATCAGGCATAAATATCAAACCACTCGGTTGGTAATCAATTAGAAATTTGCCTAATGTTGCGACGTCGCTACCGGAAGCGTGTAATATCAATAAACTGGCGACTTTTTGACGTAGGGTCATTGAAGCTAACTTGGTTTCGGCAAAACTTGGTTCGGGTTTTTTGACAACTATCGTTTCCGGCTCTTTTTCTTTGCGGCTTTCGGACGTCATATAAAAGGCAAAAAAAACTGACAAGGCTATTAGCGTAAATATGTCCAATGATATCATCAGTTTTCTCACATTTTTACTATACAACAAACCTATCGGTACGCACCTACATTGAAAAAATCATACATTATGTTATTATATAAATAAGGGATAAACTTATAGCAAAGCCGGTATATTAAAAATTTGGAGAGGCGGATGATTAGTGGAATTTAGAATTCTTATGGGTGACCCAAAGGAAGTTCAGGTGGATGCGATAATAACAATGTTGCGCCCCCAATCACTTACCCCTTATCTTATCGACGGTAATGATAGGATTTTTTTGCCACTAAACAGTGTGTTTTGTGATGCGATTGTCGACACATTAAGATTTGATCAGTCGAAAATCAAATATATTCCTGTACCCGATGAAAACAAGGGGGATGTAAAATTTAATGGAATTATCGCCGTTGCCGACGACAACCCAAGTGTCAGCTATTTTGATCTAATAACTGATTCGATTGAATACGCAGACGAGATAGGATTATCTAGTGTATGTATTACGATTCCAAGGACCCGAAATGTCGAGGTTCCGAATATAAAATCTGGAATCTTTGATTTTTTTGACCCTGATTCGGTTGTATGTAACTCAAAATCAGAAGCAATCAAAAAAACGGCGAAAGCCGTTTCATTCTATTTTGTTTGTGAGAACCTAAATAATATCAAGATGGTAATGGTTTTGACTCAAAACCAGAGGAAATTCGATATGTTCGTTGATGAATTCTTTTACGAACTTGATTCAAGCACCAAAACCAAATCGACCTAACCTATTCCTTATGAGCCCCATTTTGGGGCTCTATTTTTTTGGTCAATCAAACCTCAGATTCAGATAATCGCGTATCATTCGGCTGCCAGATATGATCGGCAGATAACCTTTTAGTTGACTGATAATATGTTCACGCAGTATTGCTTCGTCATCCAAGATGTTACAGGCTTCTTCTATTCTTTGGTAAAGCATCTCAGCCTCTTGATTATAAAAATTACCGGATACTTCTAAATATTGTGGCGGTTGCACGTCGGCGACGCCACCATCAGTAGTTGAAATTAGTAATTTGAAGTTTGCTAAATCCTTCATCCATGAAGTACCACAAGCTTCTTGACCGACAATTGGCACGTTGATGGCGCAATCGCATCCGATAGCAAGTGCTTGGCCGACTTCTTCATCATAATCTTGGATGTAATGAACGCGCTCTTTCATAGTAGGGTTGCTGGCTATCATTGTCAGGATATTGAACAGGTCGTCGACCATTTCGGTGTCGCCGGAATGCGGCTTGCCGGAAATTATTATATAGGCGTTATACTTTTTGATGATTTCCAGTAGGTGGTCTGGATCTTTGAATATCATTTTGGCACGTTTGTAACTGACAAATCGTCGTTTGATGTCAAATACTTTTGCGTCATCAGGGATGATGACAGACCTTCCGTATTGGTTTTGCCTATGCGAAAGAACCCGGTTCATATATTGACGTCCGGATTTTTTGACATCGCAAATTGTTTGAGAATTTAATTTCTCAAGTGCTTCGATATAACCATCTGTAGGCAAATCGAATTTATCAAATACGCCGATTTCTCGATAGATATTCATAATTTCCGGTAGTATCCAAAAATCGGAGATTCCGTTCGTGACCGCGTCGAACTTGACGGTTCGTCCATCTCTATCCCTATAGTTTTTACTGGAAATATTGGCATGAAGTTTGCTGACGCCATTCTTGATACCGGACAGTTCGATTGCTAATGTACTAAGTTTTATCTTGCCGTCAGGGGTGAATTGCCACGACAGCCAATCGATAACGGACTTGTTTTCAATATTCGGAAAAACGAAATGCTGGAATTGACTGTAATGAAATTCTCCTTCGGCAGCCTGAAGAAGAGTGTGATTAGTGTAAATCGTCGATTGTCTGACCTTTTCAAGTGCCGTATAAAATTCCAGACCGCTTGAAACCAAATCGTCTAATCTAGCAACGACTCCGAATACGGTTGCGGCTTCGTTCATCTGAATAAGCGGCGGATTCATACCCGCCTGTTTGACTACCTTGTATCCTGCAAATCCCGATAGGATTTCATGGTACAATCGATGGTCACTGCCGGATTCGCCTGAATAAACCGCACCGATATTAGGTTCGTAAAGCGTTATCAGTAGCATTGAGTTGCGAAGTTTGGCGTGAACCTCGAATTTTACTGACTCGTGAACCACTGTACGGATTTCGACGGTTCCTATATAAACGTACCCGAAATCCTGAGGTTTTACTGTCTTTACTGAATATGAGTGATGAAAATCAAACATAGCTTGGTGTATCTGTTCTGAATAAAATGGCGTGACGACAACAAGAGGTAAACTGATTTCTTCGGCTACCCTAGTCATATCGGCTGCTAGTACTCCCAGCCCGCCACCACCGAGTATGCCGAATTCTTTCTCGCGATATATTTCCTGTGTTAGATATAGCCAAGGTGTTTCTTTGGTGATTGTACCTTCCAAATCCGTTCGTCCTACGTTTTTTAAAAATTCACTGAAAATGGCACCTGCCTTATCGGGACCGAGGGTAATTTCATTTGAAAGAACACCTAAGTTTAAAGGATATGTTTTGTCTTGGCTTTGTGTCATTATTATATTTATTTTCCCTTTTACTATTATTATTGTACCAACTGGTTAATAGTTATGTCCAATGTTTTAAAATATTAACCTATTGAATAATTAGCACAAATATTGTAAAATCTGTTGAGGCTAATTAGTATTTATTATATAAATACAAGTAGCACATAAACATTATCGGATGAAAGGCGAGGTGATGGTTCTTGAGAACAAAGACTTTATTGTCAGTTGTCGTTATATCAGCGGTTCTAGTAATTGGAGCCAACTCTGGGGGTAGTGCTTGTGCTGCCGTCAATAATAGTGTTTTCCTTTCAAAAGGAGGTGTAGACATTATAACTGTTGCTGGAATACCTGTTTATTATCCAACTATTCTTGATTTTTTGGAAAAATATTTTGGTCGCGGACCCGTTTTATCAATTGCGATTACGGATTTGTTAAAAGATGGAAGTGTAAATCAAGTAGAGCTATCGAATTCTGAGGTGAAGGAGAAATCGTTTGTCCAGCAAAATCAATCTGTCGATACGGACTTTGATGCGGTAACAACAATATCCTGTAGTGAAACCAAAGAAACTGATAATCGTCTTGAGCAAGATGTTATTGGCAAGAATATCTCGAATGAAAGTAAAGTCGCGGATTATTTTTCCTTGGAGGAAAAAAGTATTGTCGATAACGCTAAACTTGAGAAAAGCGAAACTTTAGATATTGTTCTTTCTAAAAAAGACGATATCAAAATTCCGGACCAGCCAATGGCTATTGACGTAACAGCCAAGACGTTACCCGTTATGAAAGACGTTAAGATTAAAACCGTACAATATGGCACCAGCGGGAAAGGAACACCTTTGTATGTCACTTCCATTGAACCTGCTTCGTATGAATCAAAGTTATTGGTTGTATTCGAAATTCATGGTTTCGAGGATAGTTATAACGGTGACGGATGGGTGCTGGTCAATATTGGCAACAAGATGGTCGAATATTTTTCGGCTAATCCGGATAAATTGAATGGTCACGCCTTGTACGTTGTCGTGTCGGCTAACCCAGACGGACTGAATTATGGGTGGACCAATAATGGTCCGGGCAGATGTACGGTTCAGGATGGCGTTGATATCAACAGGGACTTTGATTATTGTTGGTACGCACGCAATAACGCGAGAAATAAGACATTGACCCCATTCTCCTGTGCTGAATCTCGCGCTTTGCGTGATCTAGTGGTTAATTTGAGACCGAACGACATTGTTGATGTTCACGGTTGGTTGAATACGTCCTATGGTACAACTTCACTTTGTCGTTTTTTCCAAAATTGTATAGGCATTGGCAGGTCTAGTAGTCTAAGTGGATCTAGTGGATTTTTTTCCGCATGGGCTCTGAATTTAGGCTACTGTCAGAGGGCAGTTTTGGTTGAATTACCTAGTCCAAGTGTTGACCCGCAGAAAGTGATAAATTCGTTCATTAATTTATGCGCGAATTATTATTACTAAAAAATAAAGGGGGATTGGCTTGATTGAAAAAAATATTAATTATCCTTGTCCTGTTGATTTTGGTTCTTAGCTCTATCGGATGTGATGATGTCGATCTGTTGAATGATAATAATTCCAAACAGACATCTTTCGCTCCGATTAATACGACTACCACTTCAATTAGTCCGGTGAATACCAAACCTAAAGAGGTAATCAAAGAAGAACTGATCGCGTCGTACAAGATGATTCTACCGAATGAGCCTGGCACGTTTAATGCCGGCATTGCCGCGACATACTTAAACAATCATGTTATAAAGTCTGGAGAGATATTTTCATTCAATAAAGTCGTCGGTGAAAGAACTCCGGACAAAGGTTATGTCAAAGGATCATTACCTTATCGAGATACGCAAGGTAACATTGTGATGTCGAAGGAGTATGGTAGCGGTGTCTGCAGGGCGTCCGATTTAGCAGCTACGTTGTTCATTAAGGCGGGTCTTCAGCTCGTCGAAATGAACCAACATGACATTCGACCGGGTTATTTTGATATGAATCCTGGGTTGGCAGACGCCACGGTATATTGGGATCAAAATTTAGACAATCGGTTTAAAAACAATAAAGACTATGATGTCAAAATAAAGATGTGGTTGAATAAGATGGATTCCAAGTTGTACGGCGAGCTGTATAGACTTACTTATTCAGATTAAAAGTAAGCAGTATCTTTTTAAAAAGGGAAGCGATGGCTGTCAAGCCGGAGCTTCCCTATTTTCTTTGCACAGATTCTTGAAATTTAACAAGAGTATAATAGAAGAAGGGGAATTATTTATGGCATATATCTATGAAAAAACATATTTCGATGACTCTATTAGGCCGCTGGACGAAGCAAAACTAAGCGTTGCTTCCTCGGCGGTGTTGTACGGTTTGAGTGTATACACGGTCTTTCCAGTCCACGTTGGTAGTAATGGCAAAAGATACGCCTTCAGATTAAGCGACCATTATAAACGCTTAGTTAATTCCGCGCATATTATTGGTATAGATACATTTCAACAGGACTGGACTCTTGATCGTTTCAAGGAGGTATCGAAGGAAATAATAAAAGCAAATGAAATAAAGGACGACGTATTTGTTCGCGCTACGGTGCATGTGGACGAACTCGTGCCGGGCTGTCGTTCACGCGGTTTGAAAACGGTACTAAGTATGTTCGTGTATAAAGCCGCGCCAATACTACCGAAAAAAGGTGCACGTTTGAAAACCAGTGTGTGGCGCAGGGTGCCGGATAACGCGATTCCGCCCAGGGCTAAGGTAAACGGAGCCTATGTCAATTCGGTTCTAGCCAAACAGGACGCTATTGATAGCGGTTATGACGATTGTATATTATTGGACGGTGACGGTCATGTCTGTGAACTAAGTGCTGCGAATATATTCATGGTGAAAGACGGCAAGCTTGTTACTCCTAATAATGCCAATGATTTACTAGAGGGCATTAACCGAAATACAATTCAGAAAATCGCTATTGACATAGGTATCGAAATATCCGAAAGGGGGATAGATTTGTCGGAATTATATATTGCCGATGAAATATTCGCTTGCGGAACTAGCGCGTATGTTTCTTCGATTGCCGAAGTGGACGCCAGAAAAATCAACGGCGGCGAGGTCGGTTTAATCACGCAAAAAATCCGCAAAAAATACATGGATATTCTATACGGAAAAGACAAAAAATATTCCGAATTTTTGACAATAATTTAACGGTAGGGGGTTAAATACGCTTACACGAATCCTAAGTGATTATGCTATACTTGTAATAATTATTGGGGGTACGGGCAATGGAAAAAATTGACGAATCAAACGAAAACAAAGACAACGACGGGCAGCTTTCAAATAAGGACGATAAGAACAATATAGAAGGCGGATCGTTTACTGAAGCAAAAAAAACGAAGAAATCATCATTACAAAGCATTTCTTTAGTGCTAATTTTGACAATAATCGTCGTGGCGATATTGGGTGGTTTGGCATTTTGGTGGCGTGATAGGTTAGCGAGCGAGTACGAGGCTAAATTATCAGCTCGTATTGACAGTTTGTCGTCGGAAATCGTGGCTCTTGGAAAGCAATTAAATGACGAAAAAGCAAAAAATGTCGATTCTGCTGACGATGAAGACTCTGATACTAATGATTGCGCGCCGATATTGCCAAGTGATTCTGCGATTGAAAATATAAAAGCTTCGATAACCGTTGGTAATACTCAACCTCTTGAAGGATATATGGCATCCAGTGTAAATGTTATTCTTGCCGCTACTGAAGCTTACGGTATGCAAACGCCCACGCAGGCGTCGCTTGATGTGGCAGACTTTTTGCCTGACCCGACCGTTACGACTTGGGATTTTGACCTACCTGCATTGGTACTTAGTTCTTATGGCAGTGGAGGATACGGTGCTTTTTTCTCAAATAACTCTTTGGTAGGAAAATCTTCGGACAATAAGGTAATATCAATCTTGTTCGATTGCGAAGGAAAAATAAATACGATTTTTATGGTATCGAATGAAAATGAATTGTAATAATATGTGGTATTCTGTATACAAGCTTATACGGAAATATAGGTTATCTTGATGATTAACGAAACTTCCAGTGAAAATGAAACACAAAAACCGACCGTTACGGTAGGTGATACCGAACAATCTTCTACAGTGTCTTCCGCTGAAACGAAAATTGAATCAAACCAGCATATTCAAGTAAAAGTTGTTGATGATAAATCCGTAAATACGAATCAAGAAGCCCAACCAGCCAATGATGATTCGATATCTGGGTTTCAACAACATACTGAACAACAGGTGCAACAACAACAACTTTCTCAGCAACCACCTGTTATGCAAAAAACCGAAACCCAGTTAATGCCAAAATCTGAAAAATCCGATCAGTCTGAAGGCAAAGTTGTTGAGACTCAGCCTCAGGTTATAATGCCTGATGTCGATTTGGTCAATCTGTCTGAAATCAAACAAGAAGAGACCAAGCCCGGACTGATAATTCTTCAGTGGTTGACGTATGTATTTTGGGGTTGGACAATCGTTGCGGTATCATATCTTGTTGTTGCTACCCTTTCTCATTATATGGACTTATTCGAATTTGGTGACGCGGTTTATTATGGGATTGCTGCATCTGTGACATTATTGCCAGTTTCGTTGATTTGCGATTATTTTTATCTAAACAAAGAAACTAGCGAGAAATCGACCTTTTCTTCAGTCGTTATGGCATTTCATGCTGTTGCTTGCGGGCTTTTTGCAATTGGCGCGCTTGTAACCGCGGCGTTTTCGGCAGTTAATTTGATGATTGGCGGCACAGAGACCGAATCGAATAAATTAACGATATATTGTTCAGTAATTATTAGCGCACTTTGGGCTATATTGCTTTTGAGAATCGCCGCATCAGGCAAAATGTTCAATCAAAGAAAGTCGTCAGCTATATTATTGGCATTACTTTGTGGGGTAATAATTGCACTCGGTATTATTGGACCCGGTGTCGAAGCAAAAAGGACACGTCAGGATAAAATGATCGAGGCAAATCTGGAGCAAGTACAAGGCGGAGTGAATTATTATGTATCTAGTAATGATGATTTGCCGGGGAATTTAAGTGAAATCGAATTAGAAGGTGATGCCAAGAAGATTGTTGATGATAATCTGGTTACGTATAAGAACGATGGGATGGATATAGAATCGGGATACGATGTCGTTTATAAATATCAACTGTGCGTTAATTACGTAGAGAAATCAAGCAACCCATATACAAACTCTTTCTTGCCGGATAACAACGACGATGGTTATAGTACGTATCTGTCTACGTACTCGCACCCGAAAGGTGAAGTTTGCTATAAGCTGAAAACCACCTCTTACTATTTCGAAGCGACTGACTACGAAAATTAGAGTGAGCGATAACTCAGTGGCAAAATTATCCGTTTGTCGATATGAGTAAAAAATACAACTTCTTCGAAATAGTGTAGAATTAAAGTAGGAGGACTGCGAACTATGGCACAAGAAAAAAAGACCCTATATCGAATACCGAGGGAAGGACAGATATTCGGAGTATGCGCGGGATTGGCCGAGTATTTTGATATGGACGTTACGTTGATGCGTATAATATTCATTATTTTGATTTTTGCGACCGATGGCGCGATGATATTGATTTATTTACTGATGGCGATAGTTTTACCTATAAAAAATAACGAAAAAGACGATAATATCGGGGAACGGGTTCATAGCTTGGGGCAGGAACTTCACAAGAACAAGGTCGTAAATAGGACCAGAAATTACTTGGGGATAGGGCTATTAGTACTGGGAGTCTGGTTGCTGCTCGAACAAATATTTCCCGGATGGTTTGATTTGCGATGGGATTATATATGGCCAGTTTTGATAGTACTAGCCGGATTGTTGATAATCGTAAGGAGGAGCGATGGTTAATAACAAAATTGGTTCCAAATCAAAGAAAGCTGAAGTAGTCGAAGCGGAAAAAGATGAATTGATGCCAATAACGAATGATTGGAACGTTTCCAGGATATTTTGGGGATTATTTTTTGTAATAATAGGCGGTTTGGCGCTCTTCGGTAATCTCGGTTTAGTTGACGTGGATTGGAATAATACATGGAGATTGTGGCCGCTATTAATTATAGCTGCCGGCATATCGATACTATCAATCAAAAATATCGTCTGGCGTATAGTGTCAGTAATCTTGATGGTGATGATGTTAGGCGCTGTCGTTTGGGTAATGACTGGGAGCTATCTGGAAACTGGCGCGCTTGATGTACATAAAAATGTCATCCAAAAAACATCTGGCGACGTAAACGCAGCGGAGGTTAATGTAAAAGCCGGAGCGATTTCGCTTAATATTGGTAGCGCGGATCAGAGCGCAATTATAAAATCGGTATTAAATAGTAATGTCGCCAAGATTACTGAAACGTCTACGATAAAAGGTCATACTCAGATAATTAATTTAAATATGAACGTCGAGAATTCGACTCGATGGTGGGAAAATAACATCAAAAGCGATTGGAGTATTGATCTGAATCGTAATTTGCCAATCATGCTTTCCGTTGATGTCGGTGCGTCTGATACTAAGATAGACGCTTCTGATATTATGCTCAGAAACGCGAATATAAAGATTGGGGCTAGTAGCTTGGAATTGATAATCGGCAAGAAAGTAAATGATGTTGATGTAAACATTGATTCGGGGGTGAGTTCGATAATTATAAAAGTACCCGATAGTAGCGGTGTTAAATTGGAACTTAAAAGCGGTTTGACTTCAAAAAATATTGCCGATCTTGCGGAAATAGATTCGAGCAACTACCAGTCAAAGGATTTCGATAAGGCATCGGAAAAAATAAATATCGTTGCCAAAGTCGGTATGTCGTCTTTTACTATTGAGCGATATTAACCTCGATTTATAATGGACGTATGGAGAACTCAAAAAGTATTCTTTATCTGGAAATAGGTTTATTCTGTTTTATATTACTACTATTAATCAGTATCCTTATAAGCCCAGCGGGGCTGGGAGCGAATAGCGGCATTAGTTATTACGGGGTAGGCAATACGATATTGCCTTATTCCCTCGCTTTTATATTGGAAAGTATTTTGGTATGGCGAGCGGCATCGATTATGAAAATAAACACAAAAACGGACCACTATATCAGTTTAATTTTGAAATTATTTTCGATACTGTTTGTGTGTATTATGATTACACCGCATACGATATTCGGAGAATTGCACAAATTTTTCGGGTCAACGCTATTTAGCCTTCAATTGGTAATGGGTGTTTTGCTGACTTGGTATTTTTGTCGCGACTGGTTGAATATTTTTCTGCTAAGCATCACGTTTGCAAGCGGACTTATGTCATTAATCTATTTATATACACCAACTGGTTATATGATTCAGTCGCAAATTACGTTTCAGTTATGTGTTTGGGTAATATTTATCAGATCATTCTTGAAGATTAATATGATGTCCAGACAATAAGTTATAACAATGTATATTAAACGGATAATTGTCTTTTTATATCGAATGTCAAAACGGCTTGTGTTAATCTATTAATATGAATCAAGAAATGATTATACGAATTCTTGCCGACGGTTTGATGATTCCTATTGTATTAATCGGTACATATGCCCTAGTTTTTAAGGTGCCAAAGGAAAAGAGGTTGGAGTCATACACCAGGGTTTTAATAGCTGGATTGACAACTTATCTTATTGCTAAACTAGCGGGTACGATTTATCAGCCGGAAACACTCAGGCCATTTGAGTTGTTAGGTTCATCCGCAGGTGCATCATATTTGAACAATCCCGGCTTTCCATCTGATCACGCCTTGTTCGCCATGGCTATAACTTGTGCTGTTTGGTTCGAAACCAAACAGAAACTGATGTCGATTATATTAGTATCGCTCGTTATTTGCATGGCATTAGGCAGGGTATTAGCGTTGGTACACACTCCTATTGACGTATTCGGCGGTATTGTCATCGCAATTATTGGATCATTTTGGTACTTAAATGAATAACCATAAACAATATTAATAACTACTTTTGCTATCAAATCAATATTGATATATAATCTATATAAAATTCAGGGAGGATTGTATGGCGAAAGTTATTAAAACGGAAACTCAATCTCAAAAGATAGGTTCACGTTATTCGTTTTGGGTAGCATTGTTAATAGGTTTGGTTGTTGGTGTGTCGTTTTGGTGTTTTGCGGCTTTAATCGAACGTTACGTGATTGATCCCTTATATTGCCAATCTCAAATTAATGCTTCGGTTTGTATGAATGACGTATCCATTTCCGGTAGAATAGCCACCATACTAGCCGGTTTGGTCGGTATTATCGCTATGGTACGTTTCTCGATGGCCAGACCTTTGCTTATTGCGTTTGCATCCGGATTTGTTCTATGGAGTCTGGCTGATTGGATTGACGGTTTTGGATGGGTAGAGGCTATTGCTTGGAGTGCTTTGATTTATGGTATTTCTTACCTCTTGTTTTCGTGGATTAATAGATACTCCAAGATATTTTCGGTTTTAATAACTATATTGGTGATAATCGTTTGCGCGCGTTACGTTACCAGTATGTGATGATATACTAGAGTAATGGAACAAACGGTATTGATAATATTGTTGGGTGTGGTTGTGGTTGGTTTTTGTATTGTGATTTACGTAATGAATCAACGTATGAACGAATTGAAAAATTCCAGTGCGGTCGAATTATTAAAAAGCGATGTTACTGAACTAACAAGGGGTATTAATAATTTACAGCAAACAGTAGGTGATAAGATCGAGAATAACAACGTTTCGATGCAGGCCTCGATGCAAAAACAATTATCGGAAAGTGCGAAGTTGGTTGCGGACGTGACTCAAAGATTAACCAAACTAGACGAAACGAATCGGCGTGTCGTCGATGTGGCGGACGAGTTGAAAACTCTGCAAAATGTATTGCAAAATCCTAAGCAACGTGGCGTATTTGGTGAATATTATTTGGAAACGGTATTGGATAATATTTTGCCGTCGAAGAGTTATCAGATGCAATATAAATTTAAGAATGGTGACATAGTCGATGCTGTCATTTTTCTTGATAGAGGACAAATCTTATCTATTGATAGCAAATTCAGCCTTGAGAATTACAATCGCATGGTCGGAGAAGATAATAAGATTGAAAAGGAAAAGTTTTTAGCGAAAGTTAGAACCGATCTAAAAAACCGTATTGATGAAACGGGTAAATATATCCGTCCTAGCGAAAAAACGATGGACTTTGCCTTTATGTTTATCCCCAGCGAGTCATTATATTATGACCTTCTAATTGGAGGGGTTGGTAACGGCTCCAGTTCACGTGATTTGATAGAGTATGCCTTTAGGGACAAAAAAGTAATAATTGTCAGCCCAACAAGTTTTATGGCATATTTACAGACTGTTCTGCAAGGGTTGCGCAGCTTGCAAATCGAAGAGCAAGCCAAAGATATTCAGATCAGAGTTGGTAAATTAGGGCAGCATATCGGCAAATTCGACGAGTATATGCATAAACTTGGCAAATCACTTTCGCAAACAGTTAGTCACTATAATGAAGCCCATAATGAGCTCGGTAAGGTTGATAAAGATGTGGTACGAATAGCGGGAACAAACCCCGGAGTTGAGTCATTTTCGATTGATAAACCTTCAGACGGTTAAAAGATATTTTGTTTAATTATTAAAATATAATTCCCGCCGTTTCAGGCGGGAGATTATATTTTGAGTTACCTTGATATTATTTGGATAATTTACATGAATCGCAGTCACACTCATCGTTCATAGCTAGAATGTCCTGGATAACGAATCCGAAAACACCACCAACTAATGGAGCGAACAAGAATATGGCAATTGGCCATACGAAATTATCCCACGTCAAACCGTTGAAAGCGTTCGTAGCGATAGCCACGGCAGGGTTCATAAATGATAAGCCGGTGCTTTGTTCGGTCAAGAATACGTTTATTGCTTGCATGGAAATAAGCAGAGCAATCAATGTACCCATTCCGTAAGTGAATGCTGATACGATTTTATTTTTACTGTGCTTGAGAGCCTGTGCGAAACCGATACCGAGTGCAGTGGCGCCTAGAAGTTCGGCAAAGAACACGTACCATTCTTTGTCGGCTGGGATGGTCGCAGCGTGGAATAGGGTTGCTGTCGTTCCGTAGGTTTCAGGGGCCCCTTTGATAAAGGTGCTAAATACCAGCCAAGCGATGATTGCACCCAAACACTGTGCAGCAATGTAGCCGACAGCATACATCCAGTTGATTTTGCGGGTAATCCATGCGCCGACTGTCATAGCCGGATTTATGTAAGCGCCTGATACGCCTCCGATCATCAATACCACCCCCACTATAGTGAAAGCAACAAACAATGGTGAATTTTGAACCATAAATATTGAAGCTACTAGTATGAATGTACCGATAAACTCGGCAAGTAATGCGCCAATAATTGGCATTTGTTTAATTTGTTTATAAAATTTATCGCAGCCAACCAAAACAAATGATTTAATTTCGGTAGTTGCTTCAACCGTTTTTTTGGAAGTCGTTTTTTTCGTCGACGGAACGGCTTTCTTTTTTGCCATATACTTTCTTTCTCCCTCCTTAAAGTGAAATATGGTTGTAGTATAACACATTATTTTTGAAACTAACATTAGTGATATAATACTTTTATGGCATTATTTGTTCAACAAGATGAAAACCGCACCGAACTTCAAAAAAGATTGGCCGCTGAATTGCATGAAAAATCCAAAAACCGCACCGAGTTAATCGATAGACCGGATGGTATTGACGATTCAGAATACATAAAAGGTACTAAAAAAACTACTAGTTTGTCATTAGTGTGGATTTTGATTATCGTCGCTTTTGCCGCCGTCGTTATTTGGATGATGTTAAGATAATAAACAAAACGGCTGTTTGTAGGTTATAATTGATTTCAGTTATGCAGAATGATATTGAAGA
>CAYQOL010000012.1:0-1193 GCA_964419165.1 uncultured Saccharimonas sp. (SeqCode) | reverse complement strand
TTTCAACCGAAAACGGTACGAATCACCCATTGACAGTAGAAATAGAAAACGTTATTGATATTTTTACACGTATGGGGTTCGAAGCTGTCGAGTCTCGTCAAATAGATGATGATGAACATATGTTCGGAATGTTGAATTTTCCAGACAATCACCCGGCACGTGATAGCTACGACACTTTCCATACCGAAGAAAATTTTATACCCCCGGCTCATACGTCGACTATGCAGAATCGCATATTGAAAGCAGGTAAGGATAAACTGGAAGTTGGCGGTCAAATTGCGGCGGTCAGCTATGGTCGTGTATTTCGCAATGAGGATGTGGATGCTACGCATGAGCATACTTTTTATCAATGCGAAGGTGTTTTCGTGAGCCGCGATGCGAACCTGAGTCAGATGCTCGGAACTTTGCGTAGTTTTTTTGAGACATATTACGGACAGAAATTAAAGATTAAAACCCAACCTTCATACTTTCCTTTCGTCGAACCGGGGTTGGAATTTGCGATTGAAAAACCGAAAGCATTGGGCGGAAGATCGGGCGAATGGCTTGAAATGTTGGGTTGCGGTATGATTCATCCGAACGTCCTTGCGGCTGCTGATATCGATCCTGAAAAATACCGCGGTTTTGCTTGGGGTGGCGGTATTGAAAGGTTGGTAATGCTGAAGTATGGTATTGAAGATTTGAGACATTTTGAATCAGGTAAACTACAATTTTTGAGGAAATTTAAATGATTATTTCACTGAACTGGTTAAAAAAATTTACGGATATCGACATTTCGATAGACGAACTGGCTGAGCTTATTGGCGCCAGGCTTGTAGAGATTGAAAAAGTTATCGACTTGAGCGAAAAGTATAAAAACGTTGTCATTGTTAAAGTAATTAAATCCGATAAGATTGAAGGATCTGATCATTTAACAGTGAATTTGATTGATGACAACGGGGCCGTCGAAGGATTGGAGCGTGATGAGAATGGATATATTCAAATCGTTTGCGGCGCGCCAAATATAAGTGAGGGGTTGACTGTGGTATGGTTGCCGCCAAAGTCGGTCGTTCCGAATACTTTTGGCTCATCGAATCTACTAGAACTGGATTCCCGCAAGATTATGGGGATAATCAGTAACGGAATGATTGCGAGTGCTCGTGAACTCGATTTGTTTGACGACCATAGTGGAATATTGGAAATCGAAGACGATATCA
>CAYQOL010000011.1:17667-23586 GCA_964419165.1 uncultured Saccharimonas sp. (SeqCode) | reverse complement strand
AGAAAGTCGAAACCGTCACTCGTCCAGACGGCGGCAAAATGGTGGTTTGGTATTCACTCGGCAATATGCTGTCATCGCAGTTAAAAATTCAGGAACTGATTGGCGGAATCGCCAAGATGGATATTACAAAAGGTGATGACGGTAATATTAATGTAAGTAACCTATCATTCGTACCGACATATATGCATTATGAATGGACAGCTCAACAAGCTGCGGATGGCGATTTGTTAGCCCGCCAAAACGCAATGATATATTTATTGAATAATGCAGCAGAACCACTATCTAAATCATTGTTCAATACGACTGTCGCCGAGCAGAAACAATATGTCATTGAAACGCTCGGACCTGAAGTGACTATCGATTGATGTCACGAGAGTCTACTTGGTATTTTGACAGATTATTTTATTGCGCCGTTAGATTTGAGAGTTGCAAGAGCTTTTTCCAGATACGGCCATGCTTCGTCGAGCGTCAGTCCACTGCTATGTAGTGCCGTTGCTAAATCGACGCCAACGTAACGGAAGTGCCACGGTTCATAGCTGTAGCCTGTTATGGATTCTTTGCCTTCCGGATATCGTAAAACAAATCCGTATTTGAAAGAATTTGCCGCCAGCCATATCCCTTCGTCAGTCGTCGCAAAGCAATTGCTGATATAACATTCTCGGGTAATCGTGCTGATATCGGTAGCCAAAGCGGTTTGGTGTTCGCTTTGACCGGGTCTGGCTATGGATTGATTTGCCGCTTCCTCACCAATCGAATTTGCCAAACTGTTAAAATATATCGCTTGTAAATCGGCCGATCGATACCCGCTTCCTATCAAAAGATAATAGCCGTCAGCTTCGGCGGCCGAAAACATTTCTATCAATGCGGGTTCCATATCACCGCGCACGGATCTTTCCTCGTCGCTTTTGTCAGTTCGCGTTTTAACTTCGGGAATCTTTATTTTCTCCGGAATATAATCGGTTGAAATCGGGTGTGTTTTACTAACTAGCGCCCATATACTATCATCCGCCTCATAATTGTCAACCAGAGCCCTTATTCTATCGGCTCCTGGGAGCGTAATATAAACAGGTTCATTTCTTTTGGCGATGATGGCTTTCGAAGTCTCGACGGAACGTTCGTTATCTAATATTGTTTGATTGATTTTACTTAAGACGCTATTTGAATGAGAATATATTAGAAATTCTATCGTTCCAAAAACCGAAATAATAAATATGAGAACAGATAATCCGATAAAAATCTTTTTTTGTCGATTTTCTTTGTATATCTTCATAATCATAAATATAATATCAGTATTCTTTGAAAAAAGAAAAAGAGCCCCGGGGGGCTCGAGGTGAAATAGTGTTAGTCTGGTGGTTCGCATAAATACAATATGCCGTCATTGTGTCTGCAACGCCGTTTTACAAAGAAATATTCTTTGTCCAGATGGTTAAATGTACCATAAGGAAGCGCTACTCTACAGTTATCACATATTGTCCCCCAGTACTTACCATTCTGTTTCGTAGCGATAATTTCTACTCCGCAGAACGGACACTCGATGGCGATCTTCCAATCCTGTATTTCCATTTTTTTCAACCTAACCACTCCTTTCTTATCTAAGAAAGATAAGAAAACTGGTAAATTAGGTCATGGTCATTGGTTATTGAATTGAAAAAATCCTCTTGGCCATCTACCTACATACAATTGTTATATTAATCGTACGATAACACTATGGTCACAATTCTTAATTATACTAATATATGACGTACTTGTCAATAGATGACGTAAATAGAAATATATGTTGACTACTAACAGATAGTGTGATATATTTGAACGGTAACTTATAAGATAATAATAAATAATTCTTGGTGAATTGGTAAGTCCTGTTGAATGGAAACTACTGGCCACCAAGAATTTTAAGTGGGAGCAAAAGGGCTATGAAAGCACTTCTCGGTACCAAAATTGGTATGACCCAAATCATCAGCAAGGACGGCGTCGTTATTCCAGTGACGTTGATTTCTGCTGGCCCTTGCACTGTGACTCAGGTAAAAACCGTCGAAACCGACGGATATACTGCGGTTCAAGTGGCATATGGTGAGGGTAAGAACCTGAGCAAGGCCGTGGCTGGACATATTAAGTCCGCCGGAAGTACACCGAAATACATTCGGGAAATTCGTGTCGATAACTTGCCAGAAGACCTGTCAGCAGGTAGCAAGATTGACGTAACAACATTTTCATTAGGTGACATCGTCGATGTCACCGGTACGAGCAAAGGCAAAGGCTTTGCAGGAACGGTTAAAAGACATAATTTTAATACTAGCAAACATACGCATGGTGGTTTTGGGTATGCTCGCAAACCGGGTTCTATTGGATCGATGTATCCTCAGAAAGTTTTCAAAGGAAAGCGAATGGCAGGACGAATGGGTTACGAACGCGTAACTGTAAAAAATTTGGTTGTTTCGTACATTGATGCTGAAAATAATCTCATCGGTCTAAAAGGTGCAGTACCGGGTCCGAAAAAAGGTCTGATTATTATCGGAGGTAAAGAATAATGGCTACTACTAAAACTACCGAGACGAAAATCACGTTGCCGAAAGATATTTTCAATGTCGAAGTAAAGAATCATGAACTTTTGAAACTGGCCTACGACAGTTATCTTGCTAATGCCCGCAAAGCCAGCGCAACGACCAAATTGCGCGGCGAAGTTCGCGGAGGCGGTAAAAAACCGTGGAAGCAAAAAGGTACCGGACGCGCTCGTTTCGGCTCCAGTCGTAACCCAATTTGGCGAGGCGGCGGCATAGTATTCGGACCGCGCGGTAACGAAAATTATACGAAAAGGATATCAACTTCCAGTAAACGCGTAGCTATCAGACAAGCCTTGACGCTTGCCAATATAGCTAACAAAATCGTAATTCTAGATTTTAAAACTAGCGGTAAAACTTCCGAAGCGGCTAAATTCTTGACCGACAACAAACTCGACAGGCGCGTACTATTGGTTGTAGATACAAAAACTCCTCTATTGATGCGTGCTACGAACAACGTTCAGAATATATTGGTCGTAAGCGCAAAATACCTGAGTGTCTATCACATTCTGAACGCCGATCATATCGTTTTGTCACCTAAGTCAGTTGATGTCATCAAAGAATGGCTGAAAGTGAAGGAGAAATAACGATGAAAACGAATCATATTAGCGTATTCCCACGAGCTACTGAGAAGGCGTACGGCTTGTCAAAAGATAATATTTACGTTTTCGACGTACCTACTGATGCGAATAAAAAGGATATTTTGTCTGCTATCGAAAAACAATTCGACGTCAAAACGACCGGTATTAAAACTATAGTGCAAAAAGGCAAAGCCGTCCGTTATTCACGAGGCAAACGAAGTTATCCTGGCGCGACGACGAGAAAAGATTACAAAAAAGCTTACGTGACGCTTGCAAAAGGCGACAAAATAAATATTTTCGATGAAATCGAAAACGCCGAAGCGAAAGCAAAAGCTGAGAAGAAAAAGGAGAAGAAGTAATGTCGATTAAATCATATAATCCGACAACTCCGGCTCGTCGCGGTATGACCAGTCAGGATCTGAGCGATATTACTACGCGCGGATTCGTCAAGGGCTTGGTAAAAAGTAAAAAGCAAAAGGCCGGACGAAACAATACCGGTCGTATTACCGTGCGTCATCGCGGCGGCGGCGTCAAACGGCACTATCGGTTGATCAATCATAAATTAGCACCCGGCTTGACAGTTGTCGTTGAAGAAATCGAATATGATCCTAACCGCAGCGCACGTATAGCCCGAGTCAAAGACCAGTTTGGTCTTTACCATTATATTTTAGCTGACACCGAAATGAAAAAGGGTAAGACTATCCGAAGCGGCAAGGACGCGCCTATTGAAAACGGCAACCGTATTCCCTTGTCGATGATACCCGTAGGCTCTCAAATATATTCGATTGAAATTCATCCCGGTAAGGGCGCCCAAATGGTGCGTGCGGCCGGAGCTAAAGCACAGTTAATGGCCAAAGAGGGCGATTACGCGCAAGTCCGTATGCCATCGGGAGAAGTCCGACGCATAAACTTGAATGCAACGGCTGCAATAGGTACGGTGGGTAACGTCCAACACCAGAATATCAAGATCGGTTCAGCGGGCCGCAAGCGTCGCAAAGGTATCCGTCCTACGGTTCGTGGCGTCGTTATGAATGCCTGCGATCACCCGCACGGTGGAGGTGACGGTGGTCGTCACGGTACGGGCAAACCGCCTCAGACACCTTGGGGTCAGTTAACTCTTGGATATCGTACCCGTCGTCGTAAAGATGTCGGCAAGATGATTATTAAAAGTCGCCACGACGCGAAGAGGAAGAGGTAATTTATGAGTCGTTCGCTTAAAAAAGGACCGTTCGTGGATTTCAAGCTTGCTAAGAAATTGTCGGCATTGAGTCCGGATGATCGAACTATAATAAAAACTTGGGCTAGGTCAAGTACTATCAGCCCTGAAATGGTTGGACGTACCGTCGCTATCTATAACGGAAGAGTTCATGTTCCGGTATTGATTACTGAGAATATGGTAGGTCATAAACTTGGTGAGTTCAGCCCGACACGCAAATTCCGCAAACACGGCGGTAAGGAGAAGAAATAATGTCCGCTCCAATCAAAGTAAAGTCATATACCAAAGGCGTCAGCCTTTCACCGCGTAAAGTTTCGCTGGTCGCGAGTCTAGTGAATGGACGTAGTGTTGCTGATGCGTTGGTTATCTTGTCGCATACCCCGAAGAGAGCTGCTTTGCCGGTCAAGAAAGCTATTGAAAGTGCCAAAGCTAATGCCATAAATAATCATGGCTTGGACGGCAAAACGTTAATAATTTCAACCCTGTCAGTCACGACCGGAACCAGATTGAAAAGGTATATCCCTGCTAGTCGTGGTCGTGCATTGCCTTTTGAAAAGAAGAACTCGAACATTTTGGTAGAAATAACTGGAGAATTAAAACCCAAGAAATCCGCTGAAAAACGCACGGTCAAAGCAACTGACGTTTCGCCAAAGAGCGAAAAAGGAGATAAATAATATGGGTCAGAAAGTAAATCCGAATAGCTTCCGGCTTCAGGTACATAAAAACTGGAGTTCTCGCTGGTTTGCCGGCAAAAAAGATTTTGCCAAATGGTTGGTTGAGGATATTAGAATTCGTGAACTTATTGAAAAGCGGTTCAAATCACGTCCTACTATCAATAAAATTGAAATTGAACGATCCGCTAATCTGATAACCATTACGATTCATACCGCAAAGGCTGGAGTCGTTATCGGTCGAGGCGGTGCGGGTGTCGTTGAATTGAAGGCTGCGATAGAAAAAATTGCCAGTCTTCCTGTCAGGTTAAATATCGAGGAGGTTAAACGCCCGGAATTATCAGCCAAATTGGTTGCTGAAAATATCGCTCATCAATTAGAGCGACGGATAAATTTCCGACGCGCTATCAAGATGTCTGCTCAAAATACTATGACAGCGGGAGCTAAAGGAATTCGCATACAGGTAGCTGGACGTTTAAATAACGCCGAGATGGCTCGTCGCGAAAAGATTATTGAAGGCTCGGTGCCTTTGCACACGCTTCGTGCCGACATTGATTTTCATGTCGCCAGAGCCCATACTGCCGCCGGAATTATAGGCGTAAAAGTATGGATCTACAAGGGAGAGAGGATCTAGGATATGTTACTTCCGAAAAAAACAAAGTATCGTAAGGTTCGCAAAGGCAAGAACGACGGCGTAGCGACGCGCGGTAATTATATCGCATTCGGCGATTATGCTCTTCAAGCTATGGATAACGAAAGGATTACTGGTCGTCAGATTGAAGCTTCCCGTCAAGCTATGACCCGCTATATCCAACGTGGCGGCAAGATATGGATCAGAATATTTCCTCATACACCAGTTACTCGTAAACCTCAGGATGTAAAAATGGGCAGCG
>CAYQOL010000011.1:0-17567 GCA_964419165.1 uncultured Saccharimonas sp. (SeqCode) | reverse complement strand
ATATTTCCTCATACACCAGTTACTCGTAAACCTCAGGATGTAAAAATGGGCAGCGGCAAAGGCAACCCTGAATTTTTCGTAGCCAAAGTAAAGGCTGGAACGATATTATTCGAAATGAAGGGCGTTGAAGAAACGATTGCTCGCGAAGCTATGCGACTTGCTTCTCATAAATTACCGATCAAAACGAAATTCGTGACAAGGGAGCAAATCTAATGGCAGACAAAAAGAAAACTTCTACTAAAATTACAAAGGTTGCTAAAAAATCTGTCGACATAAAATCTATGACGATTGAACAGCTAAAAACCGAATTGGTGTCGAAGCAGAATGATTTGTTAAGCGCGAAAAGGGGTAACCGTCTTGGCGAGCTAACTAATCCCCGTGTAATCACCGAGACTCGCAAAGAGATAGCTCGCATACATACTGCCGTAAGAGCAGCTGAGATAGCCCAGTTTGCAGAACAGCGAACAACAGAAAAGGAGAATAAGTAATATGGCCAAGACATTGACAGGTGTTGTCACTTCCGACAAAGTTGACAAAACAATTACAGTCACTGTAACTAGTCGTGAAACACATCCGATTTATGGCAAACAGTATACAGTTAGCCGCAAATACGCAGCCCATGACGAGAAAAATGAAGCTAAAAAAGGCGACAAAGTTGTGATTATTGAGACACGTCCGATTTCTAAGCGGAAATCATTCAAATTGGATTCCATTTTAGAAAAATCGCGCGGTTCTATCGAACTGAAAGACGAGGAGGCTTAGTATGATACAGCAGGAATCACGTCTGAAAGTTACCGATAATTCTGGTGCGAAAGAAATTCTTTGCATTAAGGTATTGGGCGGCACTAGACGACGTTATGCTCGCGTAGGTGATGTAATCGTTGCTAGCGTCAAGGAAGCTTCACCGACAGGAGTTGTTAAAAAGAAATCGGTTATCAAAGCTGTCGTAGTAAGGACGCGCGATCAGATACGCCGTAAGGATGGTTCGACGATTGTATTCGACGACAACGCTGCGGTAATTATCGCCGAAGACAAAACACCGAAAGGTACCCGCGTTTTTGGACCAGTTCCGAGAGAACTACGCGATCTCGGGTACTCAAAGATTATCAGCCTTGCACCGGAGGTACTCTAATATGACGGCTATCAAACGAGTTAAAAAGGGCGATACAGTCAAACTGATAAGTGGTGCAAATAAAGGCGCTACTGGAAAAGTCTTGACTGTTCTAACCAAAAAGAATGCCGTTTTAGTCGAAGGTATCGGCGTTAAACACCGAAAAATCAAACCAAGTCGAACGAATCCACGTGGTGGTCATAAAGATATTCATACCCCGACTTCACTACATAAGGTAGCTTTGATAGTCGATGAAAAAGCTGGTAAAACTAGTCGGGTTGGTTATGTCAAGAATGTTGACGGCGGTACGACTCGAGTTGCCAGACAGAATAAAGATAAGGAGATAAAGTAATGGCTAAAACCAGTGAAAAATCGCCAACATCTCCTCGCCTGAAAGCCCTTTATACGAGCAAAATCGTAGGGGAACTGCAAGCCGAATTGAAACTAAATAACGTTCATCAGGTTCCAAAACTGGAAAAGATTGTGGTATCGGCGGGAATTGGCAAAAACAAAGACGACAAGCACTTTTATGAAGTCGTCCGAAACACATTGACCAAGATTACCGGTCAAGTCCCAGTTGATCGAATCGCCAAAAAATCTATTGCGGCCTTCAAGATTCGCGCAGGTCAGAATCGTATCGGTTTGTCTGTGAATCTTCGCGGTGCTCGTATGTATGAGTTCTTGGATCGTTTCGTAAACGTATCACTACCTCGAACTCGTGATTTTCATGGAGTCAGTCCTAAAGGTTTTGATAAATCTGGTAATTTTAATTACGGTATTAAAGACCAATCGATCTTTCCCGAGCTTACTTTTGAAGAGACTCAAACTATGCACGGCTTGCAAATTACGTTCGTTATTTCAGGTAATGACGCAACGAACAGTCGTGTCTTGCTGGAAAAGTTCGGATTACCTTTTGAAAAACAAGGAGGAAAACGATAATGGCAAAAAAATCAGCCGTAGCTCGTGATGAAAAGCGTAAAAGAATGATACTCAAGTACGCTGCAAAACGTGCCGAACTTAAGGAACTTGGCGACCAAGAAGGACTTGCTAAATTACCGCGCAACAGTTCGCCAACCCGCTGGAAGAACCGTGATGTCATTCATGGACGACCACGAGGTTATATGCGCCGGTTCGGTCTTAGCCGTATTAATTTCCGAGAAAAAGCATCAAAGGGAGAGATTCCCGGTATAACAAAGAGTAGTTGGTAGGAAGGAGTTAGAATATGACAATGCAATCAACTGATCCAATCGCCGATATGCTAACTCGAATCCGAAATGCAGTCGCGGTAGGCAAAAATGAAATCCGGTTACCTTCAAGCAAATTGAAAGTAACGATAGCCAAAGAACTAAAAAAAGCAAAATATCTTGAAGATGTCAAAGTAGAAAATGCTAAACCTCGCGACATCTTGGTCATTACAATCAATCAACCTGGAGTAAATTCAAACATTACCGAAATATCGCGTTTATCCAAACCCGGTCGAAGAGTTTATGTGGGCGCAGGTGACATACCAAAGGTCAAGAATGGACGAGGCATAGTACTGGTAAGCACCAGCAAGGGTGTGGTTTCAGGTCAGGAAGCCGTGAAACAGCGACTTGGCGGTGAACTATTATTACAGGTTTATTAATTCGTTTATTACGAAAGGAGAAAGAATATGAGTCGAATCGGAAAACTGCCAATCAATATTCCAGCCGGCGTGACAATCACGGTCGATTCGGATGTTATTTCAGTCAAAGGCCCAAAAGGCGAACTGACCGTACCTCATCTGAGCGACGTTAACGTAACTGTCGAGGAAAACGATATAATCGTCGTTCGCAAAAATGACGAAAAAATCGCTCGCGCTCAGCATGGTTTGGAAAGGGCATTACTAAATAATGCTGTCAACGGCGTAACTAAGGGTTATGAAAAGAAATTAGAGGTCAACGGAGTCGGGTTTCGAGTCAATGGCGGAGGCCAAGCAATCGAGATGTCACTCGGATTTTCACACCCAGTCAAATATACAGCCAAAGAAGGCGTTATATTGAATGTTGACAAAATGATCATTACCGTCAGTGGTATAGACAAACAGGCTGTTGGCCAGGTTGCCGCTGAAATACGTGCGTTAAAGAAACCAGAACCTTACAAAGGCAAGGGTATCAAATACGTTGATGAGGTCTTGCGACGCAAGGCTGGAAAGGCTGGTAAGTAAAATGAATAACTTAGCAAAGAAATTATTGAATCGTGGTCTTCGCAAGGACCGCGTCAGGTCGAAGGTTACCGGCACTGCCGAAAGACCGCGCCTAAGCGTTACTATCAGTAATAAGCATATCAGCGCACAATTGATTGATGACGAAAAAGGCCGAACGATGGCGTCCAGTACGACCGTAGGTATGAAATCAGAAGGCTGTATCAAAGAAAAAGCTGCGTTTGTCGGTTCTGACATAGCCAAAAAGGCTAAAAAAGCCAAGATTAGCAAAATTGTATTCGATCGTAACGGAAAGCTTTATGCTGGCAGATTAAGTGCGTTAGCGGATGCCGCTCGCAAAGAAGGATTGGAGTTCTAAAATGGCTGGACCTATTGTAAAAAACAAAATGAACGACGGCTCTATCGATTCAAAAAACCGCCGTTTTCGACGCGAACAAGCAGCACCCGAACAGAAACAATTCGAGGAAATTGTTATTAACGTCGATCGTGTCGCACGTGTCGTCAAGGGTGGCCGCCGCTTTCGTTTCAAGGCGCTAGTAGTTGTAGGTGACGGTAAAAACAAAGTAGGTATTGGAGTTGCCAAAGGTGCCGATGTCCAAGCCGCCGTCACGAAAGCTTCGAATGTCGCAAAAAAGCATCTTATTAACGTCAAAATCGCAAAGAACACGATACCTCACGATGTCGAGGTCAAGCTTTCAGGTGCCAGAGTTCTATTGAAACCAGCTGCTCCCGGTACAGGAATAATTGCTGGCGGTGTCGTCCGATCAATTATCGGTGTAACTGGTATAAATGACCTGTTGACAAAATCGTTGGGATCGACGAACAAAGTAAATATTGCTTATGCTACCATAGAGGCTCTTAGAATTCTTGTTCCCAAGAACGAATGGATAACATCGTCTCAGACGACCGACAAAAAGTTATCCAAAGAGGAGAAAAAGTAATGACGAAATATAACGAATTACAAGTTCAAGCCAACAAAAACATCAAGCGTGTAGGACGCGGTATTTCAGCAGGGCAAGGCAAAACCGCGGGTCGTGGAACTAAAGGCCAAAAAGCCCGCACCGGTAAAAAATTACGAGCGATGTTTATGGGTGGATCTGGTGCTTTGGCGCAACGTATTCCGAAGGCCAAGGGCTTCAAATCCATAAAAGCACCTATTCAAATAGTATATTTGGATCATTTGAACGCGCTCAAGGGTAAAGAGATAGACAACTTCGTTTTATTTAACGAAGGATATATCGCATCACCTTATCAAGCAGTAAAAGTAATCGCACGTGGCGAACTAACAGAAAGCGTCAAATTACACGTAGCTGGTGCTAGTAAGAGTGTCCAAGCAGCAATAGTAAAAGTTGGTGGTACTTTTGTCAAAACTGCTGTACCATTGAAGCAGAGCACGAAAACTGCCGATAAATAATAGCGGTTTTAAATCGCAACTGACGATTAGTCCAAAGAGAGGGTAATTCGACTGATGAATTGGAAAACGATATTCAAATCACTTAAGAATCGCGATATGCAAAAGCGCGTGTTAATTTTGTTTTTGATAGTCGTAGCATATCGTTTAATGGCGCATATTCCGGTTCCTTTGGCTGAACCGACACAACTAAAGCAGGTCATTAACAGCCTGATAGGCAACACCGATTTCGGAGGATTTTTGGATTTGCTCTCCGGCGGCGCACTTACCGGTTTTTCTATTATCCTTGTCGGAATGAGCCCATTTATTACATCATCGATTATCACACAATTGCTCACCAAGGCTATACCGAAATTGGAAGAATTGCACAAAGATGGTGAATCGGGTCGTCGCAAGATTAACCAGTGGACTCGTCTGGTAACATTACCTCTCGCTATTTTGCAATCAATAGCCTTTATATATATTCTGCGTCAGACCGTTTTAGCAAACAACACTACTGTTTTAACGGATACTTCACTATTCAGTTGGGCCGTAGCGGTAATCGCGATGACCGCTGGATCGATGCTTTTGATGTGGTTTGGCGAACTGATAACCGAACAAGGCATTGGCAATGGTATCAGCTTGATAATATTCGCAGGCATTATAAGCCAGTTACCCAAAACATTGTCATCTATCTGGACGAATTTATTTGACACGTCCACATCTGGAAATTTGGATGTATTTGGCTGGTTCAGCTTGCCAGTCAACCCTAATTATTTATGGGTGGCGATTGCTATGGCGGTAGCTTCACTGACAGTCCTATATATATTAGTAAAAATAAACGAGGCTCAACGAATAATTACTATTAATTACGCCAAGCGCGTACAAGGAAATAGTAATTACGGCGGTATAAAAAGTATATTGCCTGTAAAGATGATTGCTGCCAATGTCATACCGATAATCTTTGCGGTCGCGTTCCTGTCTTTACCGGCTTTTGTTGGGCAAATCATCAAGGCTACCGGCAACGAAGCCTATACTACGTTAGCCAATAACTTGATAAATTGGTTTCAATCGCCTAGCGGCAGTCAATTTACGGGTGCTACGCCTGAGGCATTTATTTATCCGATACTGTATTTTATTCTAGTAATCGCGTTTACGTATTTTTATACGGGTATTATTTTTAATTCCAACGAAATTGCAGAAAACCTACAAAAACAAGGTGGGTTTATCGAAGGCGTAAGACCGGGTAAACAAACTGAGGATTACCTAAGTGGAGTCGTAAACAGATTGACTTTGTACGGTTCATTAGCGCTTGGTTTCATCGCTTTGTTACCGTACGTAGGTGAATATCTGATGTATACGTTCGCTGGCGTTACTGACAGTAATATATCGATGGGAGGTACAGGACTTCTTATCGTAGTTTCCGTAGCCCTTGAATCATTACGTCAAATCAATTCTCGTGCACTGATGGTCACGTACGACGACTACAAGTAACACAAATTGACAAAATACATTACTAATGGTATTATAAATTTAGATTGTTTCGTTATCTAAATAATCGGATTTATTTATGAGGGGTGATAATATTGGCAAAGTTGATTATGACTGTATCAAGCACAGGACGAAAAGTAATTCAAATAATTTCCAATATAGCTGCGGAGGAGATAAAAAAGAACGACCAAGCCACAATACGAATAGTCGTAGCTGGAAAGCTTAGGGGCGCATTTATCTATCTTGATGGCACGTCACAACGTCGAACTCCTATCGAGATAAGGAGACAGAAAGCAACTGATGAACTCAGATACGCAGCCAGATATCTGCCAGAAAACGATTACGAAAAGTATCGTGAATGGTTGTTGTCGATAGCGGAACAGATTAGTATAGCTAGTGGTCCGGATTTTTCGGAATTTTGGAGACAATTCGTGGTTGTTGAGACCAGGAATAATCATCCGACACTTTCCTCAACAGAGGATATCATTCACGCAATCACGCCGTGGAGTATTAACGAAAAATATCATTGGAACAAAAGTAAATCACATTTCAAATAGCGTTTTAAACAGCGCTATTTTAATTTGATTATGTTAGTAATATTTTGTAATTAAGCGCCAATATTGACACATAACGGTTGTAAGTTATAATAAAAATACGACAATATATCAATTCGAACACGAAATAGTGTTTTAGTGGTATTACCTCTTTACGTTTACTTTAAATTGGTGTATAATTTGATATTGTAATTTATGGCAAGTCAAAAGGAAGTAATTAAACTGCAAGGTAAGGTGGTGGAGTCATTGCCAAACACCCAGTTTAAGGTTGAACTTGAGAATGGCCATAATATCATCGCTCACATTTCGGGTAAAATGCGCAAGCATTACATCCGTCTTGTACCGGGCGATAAAGTGGAGGTCGAGTTGACCCCTTACGATCTAAGTAAGGGGAGAATCACCTTCCGCTTAAAAGATTAATTAAATATCAATTAACTATCAGGAGCATTTTTAAGCGCTTATGAAAGTTCGTGCAAGTGTCAAAAAAATCAGTTCCGATGATAAATTAGTTCGCCGCAAGGGTGTACTGAGAGTCATCAACAAGAAAAAACCTAAGAATAAGCAAAGGCAGGGTTAAGCATGGTTCGAATTGCTGGGGTAACAATCCCATCAGAAAAGCAAGTGCATGTCGCTTTGACGTATATTTACGGCATTGGTCAGCATTATGCTCGCACCATCCTTGCGGCGGCTAAAGTCGAGCCGACCACTCGGGTGAAAGATCTCACCGAGGCTGAAGAACAACGTATCCGCGAAGTAATCGACAAAGGTTACAGCGTAGAAGGTGATTTGCAGCGCTTGGTTACTAACAATATTAAACATCAGAAAGATATCAGCTCATATCGCGGATTTCGCCACAAAGCCGGTTTACCTGTACGCGGTCAAAGAACTCGTACGAACGCACGAACTCGTAAGGGTAAAGGAGTAGCTGTAGGTGGAGCGCAAAAGAAAGCGGCGTCCAAGACGTAGAAAGGAATAGATTATGGCAGAAGCAAAAACTACAACCAAGAAAAAGCAGCGCCGATCGGTTCCTTCCGGTCAGTTGCATATCAAAGCTACGTTTAATAACACGATCGTAACTTTTTCAGATAAAAAAGGAAATGCTTTAGCATCATCAAGCGCCGGAGCAACCGGTTTTAGGGGCAGCAAAAAAGGAACGGCTTATGCCGCTCAGGTTGCCGCTGAAAAGGTCGCCGATGCAGCTAAAAGTCAGTTTGGTACCGCTAGCGTCGATGTATTCGTAAAGGGAGTCGGTTTGGGTCGTGACTCGGCAATTCGCGCAATGAGCAATTACGACATCGCTATAGACAGTATTAAGGACGTAACTGGCGTGCCTCACGGTGGCGTCAGACCACGTAAGGCGAGGAGGGCATAGTTATGGCAAGAGATATTTCTCCCATCGTCAAACAAAGTCGCCGCGAAGGTTACGCACTTCATCCTAAAGCCCACAAGGTAATGGCGAAAAAAACAGGCATTCCGGGACAACACGCTCACGGCCGTCAAGGCAAATCCAGTCTGTATTTGACGCAATTACGCGAGAAACAAAAAGTACGCCGTACTTACGGCTTGCTTGAAAAACAATTTGCCAAATTAATGGTTGAATCAGGTCGTCTCAGCGGAAGAGACTTGTTGCCGGGTGAAGTTTTGTTACAACTACTTGAAAGAAGGATCGACAATGCCATTTACAGGGCAGGCTTCGCTACCAGCCGAAGGGCTGCCAGACAATTAGTAAGCCACGGTCATTTTATGCTGAACGGACGACGAGTAAATATTCCTTCCATCCGCTTGAAAGCAGGTGATGAAATAACAGTTCGTCAAAAAAGCGTCAAATCAGGATATTTCAGCCAAATTGACGAAGTAGTCAAAAATACCTACCAGGATTCATTGAGCTGGCTAAAAAGTGATCCGAAAAAATTGAAAATATCAATAACTGGTTTGCCAAAACGTGAAGAGGCTGAACCGGATATCAAAGAACAATTAATCGTAGAGTATTACTCACGTTAATGTAAAAGGGTAAAGGAGAGAAAAATGACAAAAGTTATTCACAACCCAGCACTTGCAAATATGGTCGAACACAGCGCTACTAGTGCTACATTTGATATCGAACCTCTGCACGCCGGTTACGGAAATACATTGGGCAACAGTATGCGACGAGTATTACTTTCAAGTATCGAAGGCGGGGCTGTCGTTGCTTTTCGCATCGAAGGCGCAAGTCACGAATTTACGACCGTTGAAGGAATTCGCGAGGACGTCGTCGATATTATGTTGAATATCAAAAACGTTCGTTTGCGCGTATTTACGCACGAACCGGTGGAGTTGCGTCTTGAAAAGAAAGGTGCCGGACCAGTTACTGCTGGCGACATCAAAACTACCGCCGACGTCGAAATCGTCAATCCTGACCAAATTATCTGTAATATCGACGATCCAAAAAAGTCGGTCGTTATGGATTTGGTAGCTGAATCAGGACGCGGTTATCAATCGATGGAAGAATCCAGTATCAAAAGAATTCATAGCGATATGATTGCCGTTGATGCGATATTCAGCCCTGTAATTCGAGTGCGTTACAAAGTTGAAGGTACTCGTGTCGGTCAAGAAACTAATCTCGATAAATTATTGATTACTATCGAGACCGACGGTTCTATATCACCTCGTCAAGCTTTTGAGGAGGCGTCAGCGATTTTAGTAAATCAATACACGGCATTGGCCGGTTCCACGATAGTGGAATCAGCTCCTGCGCTCGGATATGACAAGGATGACGAATCCAACGAGCTTAATACCCCTATTGAGGAATTGAATTTATCAGCCCGTACTGCGAACGCTTTGATAAATAATGATATCCGCACCGTCCATGATCTAGTAACGCTTAGCGAGCAGGATCTTAGGGAGCTGAAAGGCTTTGGATCCAAGGCGCTCGATGAAGTTAAAGAAAAATTGGCAGAATTGGAAATATAGTTATGCATCGACATGGATACATAGGACGCAAGTTTGGTCGCGACTGTGACCAACGCGATGCGCTGATCAAAGGTCTGGCAACCAGCTTGGTTTTACATAGTAAAATCGAAACGACTTTGCCTAAAGCCAAAGAATTGGTCCGCTACATCGAAAAATTGATTACCAAGAGCAAAAAGGGAGGGCTTGCCAATAGGCGTCAAGTGATCGCGGGCCTAGACACACAGGAGGCCGCATTCCGATTATTTGACGTTATCGCACCACAGCTTACAAATCGTACCAGCGGCCATGTCCGCGTCCAACGTACTAAGCTTAGGATCGGTGACGGTGCTCAGATGGCTACGATAGCTTTCGTTGACGAAATCAAAGATTCGCCGAAAAAAACCGTAATAAAAGAGAGTAAAGAGGAGGTCAAAAAATAATGGCTAACTCCAAAACATTTTCCCAAAAACCAAGCGAAGTCACCCGACGCTGGATATTAATTGACGCTTCGACAGCGCCATTAGGACGGGTTGCGACGACAATTTCCAAATATCTGATAGGAAAATACAAGCCTACTTATACACCGCACATTGACGCCGGCGATTATGTCGTCGTGATAAATGCTGCAAAAGCCGTCGCGACAGGTGACAAAGAAACTGACAAGAAATATTACCGTCATTCGGGATATCCGGGCGGTATTACCGAAGCCAGTCTATCCGAACTTCGCATAAAGTTCCCGGAAAGAATAGTCGAAGAGGCCGTCAAGGGTATGCTACCAAAGAATAAATTGCAAGCCGAACGTATGAAGAGATTGCGCATTTTCAAAGGTGATGAACATAATCATACAGCCCAGATGCCTGAAATCGTTAATGTAACGAATGATACAAAATCTAACATGAAAGCTCGTCCACCTAAACTTCAGAATGAAGTTTTAGCGGATAAAGAGGTTAAATAACAATGGCTGAAGCTAAATATTTATATGGCCTAGGCAGGCGTAAAAGCGCTACAGCCCAGGCGCGTCTGTATACAGGAAAAGGCAACATTACGATCAATAGCAAGTCTGCTATTGACTATCTTAGTGGTAATAAATCCCAACTAGCCGAAATAACTGATCCTTTAGCACTAGTAAACAAGCAAAAAGATTTTGATGTCACTATAGTTGTTAAAGGCGGTGGTGCATCAGGTCAAGTCGATGCCATTAAATTGGCTATAGCAAAGGCGATAAACACCGGCTTTAGTGATTTGCGCCCAGTTCTCAAGAAAGCTGACTTATTGAAGCGTGATTCGCGCGAGAAAGAACGCAAAAAATACGGTTTACGTTCCGCTCGCAAACGCGAACAATTCTCAAAGCGATAAATAATTAAATACTCTCCGCAGACGGGGAGTATTTAATTTTTGCAAGTACATATAATAGCTATTAGTCAAAGTGCAATGTATAATGGTAATAATTATGACAAAAGACATCATATTGACTGGGATACGATCCAATGAAGAACCTACGTTAGGAAATTATTTGGGTGCTATCGCCCCTATGGTCGAAATGCAACGTAAATACGCGGGTGAATACCAAATAAATATGTTCGTACCCGATTTACACAGTTTTACGACACCGATTGATTACGATAAATTGTACGACAACACACTGGATAATTTGAAATATTTCATAGCATCTGGACTAGACTTAAAAAACAAAAATACCTATCTATACCGACAAAGTTACATACCAGCACACAGCGAATTGACATGGATTCTCGACTGTTTCACATATGTCGGAGAAATGAACAGGATGACCCAATTCAAAGAAAAATCATCTCAACTTAGAATTGCGTCGTATGAAAAAACCTTGGAAGAATTATCAAAAAAGTATCCAAACGAAACGCTATCTAACGTGATAAATTCAATAGAAGCGTCAAACAAGGCGTCTTCAGGTGTTAGTGTCGGACTCTTTAATTATCCTGTCCTAATGGCAGCAGATATCTTGCTTTACGGAGCAAAGTACGTTCCTGTCGGCGAAGATCAGTTCCAACATTTGGAAATTGCCCGTGATATAGCTATAAGGTTCAATAATAAATTCGGTGATATATTTGTAGTGCCCGAGCCGACCAAAGTTCAATCCGAGTTCATAAAGCGCGATAAGGGTTTGCGTATTCGCAATCTGGTCGATCCGACCAAAAAAATGTCAAAAAGCGACGTCGACGACAAATCAAAGATACTCTTGATTGATTCACCCGAACTTGCATCGAAAAAAATTATGTCCGCTACGACTGATAGCGTTGGCTGTATAAATTTCGATTGGGATAACCAACCAGGGGTATCAAACTTGCTTCAAATCTTGGCTATTCTTACGAACCGCGACCAGACTGAAGTTAATCTGGAATGGGTGGGCGTTGATAATTACGGCTTGTTCAAGAAAGTAGTTGCCAAAGCCGTTTCAGACTTTTTAATAGGCTTTCAATCCAGACTGCGTAAAATTTCCGATAAGGACTTACTATCAAAACTTGAACAATCTGAACGAGATTTGACACCGATTGCGAATTCTACGCTCTTCAAGGCCCAGCAGGCTGTCGGATTGCGACCAAAAGGCAACTGATGACAAAGATTTCCAGTCGCGACGTACTAGATATTTTACGACGTTTTGAAATTGCTAATCACGAGAATCTACCAAGACAAATTGAAATGATTAAAATTTTTCATCCGAGTCCGACGAATACGTTAGTATCATTCAGTTTTCAAAAAAACAAATTTTATGTATTGTTTGACAGCATAGCTGATGATCAGCTCGATTATGTCATTTCTCAGATAAAATCCGTTCAGCCAAATATAACTGGAGAACTCCTAAATAATCCGTCCGACACAACCCAAACATACGCTATACCATTTAAAAACAAGGACTGTTATTTATTTGAGTCCACCAGCCAAAAAAGACGGCTAGACCTCGAACTGGCTGAAAAATATCCAGATTTATCCAGAAGTGTTTGGCAAAAACATATAAAATCGGGATACGTCTCGGTTAATAATAATGTTATCAGATCTACGAAGTATGAAATCGGCGACAATGACACAATCGTAGTAAATTTACCAAAGAAAAAAAATTATGACAATTTTGAATTGCCGATAATATATATCGACGAAAACGTGATAGTAATCGACAAGCCAGCCGGTATTTTAACGCATAGCAAGGGCGTACTGTGCGAAGAATTCACGGTTTCCGATTTTTTTAAGCGCTATTCCGAATATAACTCCAGTACGAATCGATCCGGTATAATACATCGTCTGGACCGCGATACCAGCGGCATTTTAATAGGTGCAAGAAATACTGAAACGGCTGCATTGTTGCAGAAACAATTTTCGGATAGAAAAACGAAAAAAACTTATTATGCAGTCGTCGATGGCGTACCGAAATATACTATAGCTAATATCGACGTGCCTATCGGACGGAATCCAGCTCATCCCAGTACCTTTAGAGTTTACAGTAACGGCAAGGCTGCTTTTACAAAATATGAAGTAATCTCTTCGTCTGACAATAAATCATTAGTCAAGTTACAACCGCAAACCGGTCGAACCCACCAACTAAGAGTACATATGAAACACATTGGCACGCCCATTCTTGGTGACAAAATATATGGTAAGATCGGAAATCGTATGTATTTACATGCATACTCTCTGGAAATTACGATTCCTGGTGGTATTAGAAAAGTTTTCGTTTCTCCATTGCCAAAAGATATTATAGATATGTTTCCGGACGTAAAATTGAAATGAAACCGATAATTAATCCGACTAGTGAAGTATTGATTAATAAGTTGGCAAATAATCTACCTCAATCATTACTATTGTGCGGAGAGAGGGGCGTCGGACTATGTTCGATAGCGAAATATATATCCGAGCTGAATAATGTTTGCCCGTTAATGATTCTCCCCGAAAAAGACGAGATAATTGACACGGAAAAAGGCTTTATAGGAGTAGATAATATACGCCAGTTGATTGAACAAACCAAAACGAAAACAGATAAGATGCGGATATTTATAATTGATTATGCGGAAAAAATGACACTTGGCGCACAGAATGCATTCTTGAAACTACTAGAAGAGCCGAACGAAAATACGCACTTTATTTTATTGTGCGATAATACACTGTCTTTATTGCCAACGATTCTTTCTCGAACTGAAAAAATGAATGTCAGGCCTATAACTAAAGGGCAGTCGATTTCATTACTTGATTCGTTGGGAGAAAAAGACAAACTCAAAAGGACGCAACTGATGTTTATTGCATGCGGCAAACCGGCCGAATTAACCAGATTATGTAGAGACACATCATACTTTGAATCACGCAGTGCAATCGTCAGAGATGCGCGCGAATTACTAAGTGGCAGTATTTATCAAAAACTATTACTTGCGCAAAAATATAAAGATAATAGGATATTTTCACTTTTATTGCTGAATGACGCCTGTAACATCCTTAGAAAGACAATAATTGATAATTCCCAAGAGAATTCATTACGGTTAATTGATAAAATCATCAATACATATAAACAGATAGAGCAAAACGGTAATATACGTCTTAATCTGGCGCGCTTAGTTCTTTAGTCTGGTATAATTGTATACGGACTATGTTAGGTCTTATATTAATTATGTTATTCGGTGCATGGGTCATATGGCAGCCTCAAACGGTAAACGAGGTTGTTGCTGATATCCCTGTAAAATTATCTGAGAAATTAGACCAGCTTTGGAATATCGCTCAGGATTCGCTTCAGACAAAAAAATATCTAAGAGCGGAAAAAGCACTTTTAACTATTTTGCGTATAGATGAGCGTAATGCCAGTGCCTATAATAGGCTAGGTATATTATATGCAAAACAGAAACAACTAAAGGATGCTATCGAGTGTTTTGAGATAGCTCAATCACTTGAACCCAGCGCGAGTAGTTTACATAATGTAGGCTTAATATACTTTGAGACTCAAAATTATGAAAAAGCTGCGTTAGCCTTTGAGCAAGCGTTGGCAATAGAAAATGATTTAGCATCCCGCCATATAGCCTACGCCAAAGTGCAAGAAAAATTAGGAAATACCAAAAAGATGCTTGAATCACTCGAGGAGGCTGTCAAGTTGGACCCTATACCGCAAACTTTAAACATTCTTGCGGACGCTTATGATAGGACTGGACAGGCCATATTAGCACATCGACTTAGGAAACGAGCTACGAATTTAATAATACCTCAGGGTCAACAAAACCTTGTCAAGCAACCTCGCCGGGTTGTGATGTGATTTGCATATTTAAACAAATCAATTTATAATAGCACTCGAAGAAGTCGGCTTGGTCGACTATATTTGTTCTTCAAAATTTGGAATTCGAATTTTACAACCATTCTTTTTAGGAGGGGATAACTTGAGTAATGGGAAAAGCCAAAAAGCATCACTATTGGAAGATTCTAAAGCATTAATTAAGGGACATTTTATCGGAAAGGACGGCAGTCACTATTCTCACAACCTTATAATACCCGTACTCCTTAGCAAGCATAGCTTTACAAAGTCGGCTTGCGAGATGATTGGCAGGCAATTCAAAAAATCAAAAGTTGACATCGTAGTTGGTATCTCTAATCATGCCGGTTTGGCGATTTCACAATGGGTCGCAGCGTTTTTTTGCTCATCACCTTATAATGCCACGGAGATTTGTACAGAATATGATAACGGTAAATTTTTTAACAACGAAAACATTGATTTCAAGGGCAACGATATACTTATAGTAAGGAGCGTACTTACTGACGGCGATTGCACCGAAGAGGTTATCAGAAAAATCCGTCGAGCGGGTGGTAGAATCGTAGGTGTTGGTGCAATATGCAATATTGATAATGCTGACCTTGAGTATATTCAAAACCCCCCGCGTCTGTATTCTATTAGAAATATTGCAAGTAGCGGTTTTGAAAAAGAATACTGTCCACTATGTAAAGAAAACATACCGGTTGATCGCAAACCAAAAAGTGGCATCTTGGTAACGATGAACAAGTAATTCGAATTCTATTATATGCCCGCAAGTGCGGGCGTTTTTAATTTTAAAACCCCCTCGGGCGAGGGGGTTTATAAGTAATAGATAATAGATATCATTGAGCCGTTGCCAATCTTGGCATATTAGTACCAGGCCTTCTTGAACGCTTCAAAGAATCTAACCTGCCTGCAACCACAGGAAATCGATTGCGAATAATCGCTTCGCGCCATTTTTTCGGAATATGACAAGCTTGTTGATTAAATATGTCCGACTCAAGGGCGTTTTTCCAACTATCCCATGTTTCCGTATAGGCTGCCCAAATGGTATTTTTCTTGTAAACGACTTGGTAGCATTTGACTCTCTTGTCGTTGATAATGAGTATAAAATTACTTCTATTTCGTAATTTTTCCCTCGCTCTCAATAAAGGCGGGTCTTTGATTTGTACCATAATTTTGTTCTTGTTGTTATACAAGTACCATTTGTTAAACCTTTGAATCTCGCCATCGATAACAAAGAAGGTCATACAAGTACCTTCGTGGTGATAAATTTGTGAAATAGCCAAAACAATTAACTCCTTCCTAAAGAAACCAGACACGTTCATTGTCGTTGTATGTTCAATAGCATAATGATTGGCGCATTAATAATTATGCGGCGTCTAATCTGATTGCAGTTTTTTTAGATACCATCAAAACGATGCTCTTTACGACGCTTAGTGGTATATTATGGAAATAGTTCATTACGTCTTCCCATGAATTGAACATTAAATCCCATATCTTTTCATTTGGTAATTGCGGACAGATCGGAACAATGCCCTTTTCAAAAGGGATATACAAGTAATGTTCATTTACGTGCTTAATACTTCGAGCAATACTGATATAGGTACAAAAACCGCGTATATTCTTACCTTTTTCATACCGTTTGACTTGGTCCGTATTCTTGTTCCACAAGAATAGATGACAAGCACTGTTGCCTATACATTCTGGAAATGAATAGTTAGGTAGTTTTTTGTAACCACGGAATTTGTTTTCAATAACTGCTTGTGATAGCTTTGGCAATTCAATTCAACCCCTTAAAATATTTTTTTGCGGCTCTCAGGCAGCGCTATGGACATTCTATGTCAACAGCGCCACCTGCGATTCGATTGGGGTGATACTATTATCTATTAAAAAACATCGACAAAAAGCCTTATAAAACAACAAAATATCGATTATTACTATAATAATATATTTAAGCATAATAATCAATTTGTTCCGGTTACGTCTTGCGCTCACTATAGGATACGTGTCTTGCATAAAAGGTATATTTTATGTAAACTTATATCTGTACTTTTCGTTGTTGCCGCCTTAGCTCAGTTGGTCAGAGCGACGGTTTTGTAAACCGTAGGTCCTCGGTTCAAATCCGAGAGGCGGCTCCAGTTCCTAGTGCGTTACGATGCTGGGGTAGTGAAGCGGTCAAACACGACAGACTGTAAATCTGTTGGCATTCGCCTTCGTAGGTTCGAATCCTACCCCCAGTACCAAATTAAAATTATCGTCCTTATGGATGATAATTTTAATTTGATCTAGAGATAAGGGTTCGAACCTACGAAGTTTTTTGCAAAGCAAAAAAACGTAAGGTTCGGTGTAGTGAATGAAACGAAAAAGTGTTTACATTTTTTCGTAAATGAACAGAAAAGGCGAAGCCGCTATCCATCACCAAAACATATTTACATATTTTTTATGAGAAAGTGGAGAAGCGCATAAAGCAGGCCGATATCCTAACCCTACGCACTTTTAATATATGCGCTAATCTGATAAAATATCCATTGTGCCGTGATAGCTCAGTTGGTAGAGCGCATCCATGGTAAGGATGAGGTCCCGGGTTCAAATCCCGGTCACGGCTCCATTTTATACCCCCTATGGGGTATTTTTGTTACAATAAATGTATGACGACA
>CAYQOL010000010.1:0-25350 GCA_964419165.1 uncultured Saccharimonas sp. (SeqCode) | reverse complement strand
TCTGTAGATAGAATATGTTATCCAACTTGAAATAACCGCCGCCAAGTTTATGCAACTTTCCAAAGTATACCTGTCCGTTCGTCAAAAAAACAGCTTGGTATTTATTGCCATCAATATAATTCGCAATACGGGTTTGCATATATAATAAGCCGGAAACGACCGAAATGGCAGCAACGACTACTATTGCTATGCTAACAAAGACTATTTTTCTTTTGGGTAATTTGATTTTTCTTTTTCTTTCTATCGTTTCACCGGACGGATGTCTGGCATCCCTTCTATTAGATACTTCACCGGAATAAGTCGATCCGTTCATTTTATCCCCCGCATTAAACAACTTTCGTCATTCAATCATAACATAAGAGGCATTAGCTATCAATGAAAGAGCCACGACCAAAGTGCCCCCATGTGGCCAGCGACTCGTATTGCGGCTTTCTCATACCCAGGAATTCGATGATACCGTTAGGTGTTAAGTCATAACCCTTAACACGCTCTTCTTTGCCATCGATTACTGCTGTTGCCTCCAGAGGTTGATTATGTCCGATAGCATATGCTAAATATACATATACTTCATTTGCATTACGTTTTTTCAGATAATCGACCGCTACACGACGCGCCATATATGCGCCCGATCGATCGACCTTACTGGGGTCCTTGCCGCTGAAAGCCCCGCCGCCTATGGGAATGCGCGGTCCATAATTATCCACCACTAATTTACGACCCGTCAGGCCAGCGTCGGCGTCGAAACCGCCAAGATTCCAATCACCCGCCGGATTAATATGGAATTCGATTTCTCCTTCGTATTTTACTAACGGTTCATTATCTAGCCATTCTTTGACGATAGCCAACAAGTCGCCTTTTTTGACGTTCTGGAAACTAGCGACTACAGAAACGATGCGACCGCCTTTCAGAGTGACCTGCGTTTTACCATCATAAGGAAACTTGGCAAAAATATACTGATTCAGATGCCTTGACAAGACACATTCCACAGGCAACATCTCGGGTGTTTCGCTGGTCGCATATCCGACCATAATTCCTTGATCGCCAGCACCGCCCACATCGACACCCTTCGCGATTTCCGGACTTTGAGAAGCAATATGTTCGATCACTTCGACGTTACCTGCCAACCTCCTGACGATAGCTTTGACATCTACATTTTTCGCTTTTGACGTTACTTCACCGGTCACGAAAACCGTACCGTGGCCGCCGGCGACATCAATCGCAACACGGGCAAATAGGTCTTCGTATAGATGCGCATCCAGAATTGCATCCGAAATCTGATCACAAATTTTGTCTGGGTGCTTCGGCGAAACCGATTCAGCCGTTTTATAAATTGACATAAAAATAACTCCTTTCTTAGTATCTTTCCGACCCTCACGTGTCAGATACAAAGGAGTTAGTTTTTTTATATCTTCCCGTTCGGGGGCTAGAAGGGGCACCTTTTCCTATACAAAGGATGGTTGCCAGCAGGTCACAGAGCTAGTTCTCTCGCTGCGTTCTGGATACTTTCGATAAATTAATGTACTCGACTATTATATAGCTTGTGTTTGGGCCGTTCAATAATTATTCTTTTATACTGGCAACCAAATCCGTGGCGTGGTTAATCGGAACGGAAAAACCAATATTCTGGGCATCACCGACTATCGCCGTATTAATTCCTATTATTTCTCCTTTCATATTCACCAATGGACCACCGGAGTTACCCGAATTGATTGCCGCGTCAGTCTGTATCAAATCATCCAGTTGCTCCACATTCCCATAAAATTGCGTGCTACTAGTCGTAATCGGACGTCCAAGCCCCGATATTATTCCTTTAGTAACCGAGTCTGTAAATCGCCCAAGTACATTACCGATAGCTATCACTTCTTCACCTACTTTTATATCGTCGGAGTCACCTATAGTTGCCGACGCTAAGCCAGTAACATCGACTTTTACTATAGCCAAATCTTTGTCCGAATCGGTTTTCATCAATTTGGCCTCATACGCCTTCCTGTCATGAGTCGTGACAGTAATCGAATCACTACCTTCGATGACATGATTATTCGTCAAGATATAACCGTCAGCACTGATAATCACCCCGGTGCCAGCCCCTTCTACGACATTACTCTGGCCGAACCAACCGTACACTGTCGTTTTCGTAGATATATTAACGACGCTCTTCGATATCTTTTCTACGATATTTACTATATTGGAATCGTAACTGACATCATATTTGTTTATTTGGGTTACTTGATTCAAAAGATCCGAATTATTTTTCAATAACAGTACGGTAACGTAAGAACCGGCACCTCCGCTGGCTGCCGTTAATATGATTATCGCAAATACGATTCGCACTTTACGCCAATCAATTTTTAATTTTGATAATTTAATATTTTTTTTCCGAAAATCAAGGGCAACTTCTGATCTAGCCACAGACTTCACTTCGACCTGTTCAGTTTTTTGAGTATTATCAATTTTTTCCGATTGTTCCATTGTATTTTTTAACTAATAACATTTAATATACCTCCTAATATTATACCATCGCGACTTTGAATATACTTATAAGCGATTTGGATATCCACAGCACATAAACTTGCTAAAAACAAAAATAACGGATGATACCTTAATAACAATTAAATCATTTATTAACTTGAACGGCGATAAATAAACTAGCCGAAAGAGCGAGTTTATAATAAGGCATACCGTTTTTTAAACCTTAGTTTAAAAAAGATATACTATTTTAAATATTGTATACTCAGTGTAATGATTATTAGTAGAAGACATATTCTAATCATATTATTACTATTATTTATGATTGTCTTGACCAAATGCATTAATCTTACGGTAATAATACTTTCATTTCTTCTGACAGAAAAAATATTCGATAAATTTCTCAATTCACAAATATTTGACTCTAAGATATTTAAAAAATTGTTTATATTTATAATATATTTCATTATTTTTCAATGCATAATTTTAGTTTCATGGTTAATAAATCATGACTTTCCCCTGGATCAAACACCATTGCTGACATTGTTTATACTGCTATTATTTTATTTTCAACAAAAATATTTATGTACTTCAAAAGTCTCAGCTACAAATGGAATAAAAAGTGCGTATAATTTTTCCGATACAGTTTCCCTTGTAATCGCATTTACGGTATTATCGCCAATATTCATAGTTCCGTTTATATACACACATGGCAACACGGAACAAGTCATAGCAGGGATAGCTAATGAAGGAGACGATCGCAATCATCTTGAATTCATTAATCTACGACTTAAATACAATAGAGGAATACTATATCATTCTGACGCCGAAGGCAAAAAAGCCAGTAATCATCCCATCAAGGCAGTCGAGTTCTATCCGGCCAGCTGGCCATCAGCGAACACCGTCATTATTAAGTCGATTTACCCAAAGACGTCGATTGGTAAAAGCAGCACGAACGCCTACCTGATATCAAAGGCGTTTTGGTTCTTTATAGTAATTTTCTTATACGTAAAAATAATCTTTATTGTTTATGAGACTTTTAGCAACAATAAGCGACTTTCGATGCCATCAACATTATGGCTATGTTGTGCCGCATTTCTAACATGCCGCATTTTCATTATTGATATATTTCGGCAAGGCTTTTACAGTTTTATACCACAAATAATTTCAATATTGCTAACGATAGCTTTATTATTACAAATTTGTAAACAAGACCGCAAGAATATTCAATCCAGAAACACATTATTACTTTTGGCAATAGTGGCCGTTGGTGGCTGTCTACCGTGGTACTTAATGATACCTTCTCTATTATTATCATTATTGATTATTTATTCTGACCATATGAGATTAACTAATCCCGTACGATTTTTCAAAGAAATAAAAAACATTATTCTAAAACATTGGCTGTACTATATATTATTAGCCACAGCTGTCGCTACGCAGTTATTTGTCTTGCTTGCACGCAACGTAACGGGTGATGAGTCTTCATTAGAGCTCATAAATGCAACTTCGGGTCAACACACTCAATATGCTCCGGAATTTTATATATTTATATATTTAGGCTGTGCGTTATGTCTCATATTCATCAACTCCAAGACGGAAAAAGCATTACGATACATAACCTACCTTTTTATGTCAATATTGATACTAGCCGGTACTTTGTCGGCAATCCAAATAAGCACCATAGGCCAAAATTCTTATTATTATTTCAAAGTTTTATATGCCGCGACGATAATTTCTTTGCCAATCGGAATAGTCGGAATAGCAATGGCTTTCAACTGGATTACCGTTAAATTCTCAAAAAATCTAGCATTTTCAATTCTAATAATTCTCGTCTTAACGTTCATACAGATATTTCAACTACATTGGTAATTTCTAAGCACTATAAAGACCGACTAATAATGATGTTTCAATGATATTATTCTGTATGTTTCTTTCAAATTCAGGTCGATTAGTATTAGACGATAAATTCAGAATTTCATCAAGCGCGTATAGATGAAAATTATAATGGTGCACCCCACTTGGTGGTTGCGGACCTCCCCAATTGTGCGTCCTCCAGTCATTCAGGCCTTGAACAGCACCCGTCGGTACACTACCTTCTGCGACTTCCGTTATATTAGGGTTAATATTCCAGACCACCCAATGTGTAAAGCCACCCTCGACCGGAGCGTCCGGATCGTGACAGATAATAGCTAAACTTTTCGCGTTTATCGGCACGCCTGAAATACTGAGCGTCGGGCTAATATTGCCTCCCTTTTTGGAATATTTTGCAGGGATATAACCGCCATTTTCAAATGCTTTACTAAAAATCTTCATAATTTTTCCTTTTTTAATAATTGACGGGCTTTATCTATATATGCTTTTTTATTTTTAACACCTTCGTCACGATACCATTCGTCAAGTTTTTTTAATATTTTACCTATGACTGGACCGCTAATATCACCAAATTCGTCTTTGAATTGATTAATTAACCAGTTGCCATCGATGCCAAGGTTATTCTTGAGCGAGGGCTGACGTAATTCCGGAGTCTTTGACTGATAATCATGCCATAAACGCTCGATTTCGCGAAATTTAGGTTTTACGATTTGATGTCCGCTCGGACGCAAACTGGAAGCGGCATCAGCCTTATGCAATTCCAATAAGTCTTCAAAAGCCGGATGCCCAAGAATCCGTTGCTGATGGCTCGGTCGCATCGCCGGCAAATCATCGACAGACATATGATTATATACCATCCAACTGATTTCATCCGTGTCACGATTCGAAAACTTCAGCCTGAGTAAGATCTTCCTTGCCAATTCCGAACCAACGGCGTGATGCCTATTAAAACGAGTCCGCTCGCCCGCGATGTGAGGCCTTGATATCGTCGGAACTTTGCCGATATCATGCAACAACGCTGCCCAAGCCAAGCGATTACTAGGTTTTTCAGGCAATTGATTCAAAATTAATAATTCATGTTGCCATACATCGCCTTCCGTATGAAACTCACGCGGTTGCTCGACCCCCTTCCCGGCTGTAACTTCCGGCAACACCAAATCCAAAATACCGAATTTGTCCAAGTCTATAAATGCATCACGTCTGCTTGGATGAATTAATATTTTAGTCAGCTCGTCGCGCAATCTATCTATGGCTATTTTTTCGATATAATTTTCTTTTACCGCTTTTTTAATCGCTTCCACGGTCATCGGATCATACGAGAAATGCAACTGGTTCTTGAACCTGACCGCCCTCAGAATCCTTAGCGGATCCTCGTTTATCCTGTCGAGTGAGTTACCTATGAATCGCACACGTTTATCGTTCAAATCCTCTATCCCGCCAACGTAATCAATTACGAAATCAGTAGACGTATCCAATGCTAAAGCATTTATCGTAAAATCACGACGTAAAATATCATCTTCTAAATCAGAGTATTCGATTTTGGTTGCTTTGCGCCCCAAATGCGCTTCTATATCTTTTCTAAAAGTTGCGATTTCAAGCTCGCTAATTAAGCCTTTATGCAAAAACTTAACTCTAGTAACACCGAAAGCCTGGGACGTGTCCTTATAATCCGATTTTTCAAGCTCAGGGATAGCCATTATCTGTTCCGGTCTGGCGTTAGTAACCAAATCAAAATCTTTCGGCTCACACCCCAACCACATATCCCTGATTGCACCGCCGATAATATATGCTTCAAAACCATTTGTTTGTAATATCTCCGACACCCTTTTTGCGGATTCAAAACTAATCGGCATTACTTCCTTAAAGAATATCGGTGCAATATTTTGCGAAAACAGCGAGGCAGCCGCCGATCCAATACCTCCAAAAGCCATTAACCTTTCCTCCATATCCTCGGCATTTTCAGACTGTTTAATCAAATTAGATATCGTACCATATTTCTTCTTGAGTTTGTTTGATAAACTCAATAATTTCGTTGCCAGCGAAAAATCATATCTAACATAATTCGCCTTATCCAATAAATCAACTAGTTTATCCCAGTCAGTCGCAATAAGTTTGTTAATGCTGGTTATATCATTAGAAATTATCGATTGGTAAGCTTTTTTGACTGTCTTTTGACTGATAGATTTTCCGAGAAGTAAACACACTAACAACCATTTGAACAATTCGGTTTCCTTGCCGGAAGCCAAATTGATATCAAATTGTTCTGCATTAGTTTGGCTATTAATTGGCTAAACCCCCTATAACCAATTATATACCCAAGAAAAATTCCAACCGTCCGTAAATGCAAATTACGTTTCGATTTTGTTATTAATATAATTTCTCTTAAGATATAGTGACATAAACCCGACCCCAATCATTGCCAACCCAGCAATTATCAAGGACAATGACCACCCCATACCTTCCGAAAAGTATTCAGACGTGATTTTAATTATATAAATCATCAGAAATACAGAGCCCCATACTAAAAATGCATCGCTTTTTACCATAACGCTCAAATATAATATTCCAAAGACCAGCAGCGGATAGATTAATTCCCAAAATGGTTTCTGTTCAGGTTTCCAGCCTCCAAGCATTAAAGCTGACCCTAACAAACCTAGCGAACCGAATCCATATAAAACCCCTGACAATGGAGCTAAATTACCCATCGAGAATGAACGTCCAAGTAATATATACGCAATGCCTACAGTAAAGAATCGATACCAATAAAAGTCACCGTTACTAAGTATGTCATCACCAAAGAATAAGCTGGTGACACTAAAGAAAAACCAAGTGCCGAAAATTATACTAAAAAATATAAAAATATTCTTATGCAACAAAAAATATGAAAACAAAAACATCACCAGACAAGTCACAGATATCAATGACTCCATCATAAGCGCATCACTACTAAAACCGGCTTCATCAAAAACAACGATCAATCCGACCGGGATCACCAAAGCTGATATCAGAAAGAAAGGGTTAGACATCATTTCGGTGTTATCATTTCTAACCAAAAATACACCGATAACATAAGCTACGATACCGGAACCGAGCGTCACTAGTAGTCTGGCAATAAAATTTAATTCATCCCAATGCTGACCCACCAGTATCGCAATCCCCAAGAATATAATACCTCCGCCCATATATGACAATATCTCGGTAGTACCGATTTTATGAGCGATACCGGCCTTGATTGACTCCGGTTTGTTTTCATTATTTTCATCAGTAACCTGTTTCTTGGACGTAGAATATTTTGCCAAATAATACGCCGTTTTTATTTCTTCCATACTGATAACGTCTTGACGGGCAATCTCCCTGACATAATTCAAGGCTTCTTCTTTTGTTGGCATATTATTCAATCCATCCTATGAAGGTAAATTCTCTAAAATACGAGTTGTTCGAATCGATATTGAGTTTTTTACTCATATTATAACCAGTAATATACTGATGATAATCGCCTCCGCTATATGAAAACAGGGATGAGCCTACACCATACCGGCCTTCGATTTCAAAACCATCGGGAGATTCGTTATTCGAATTCAAGTTCAGTTGCATCGCTTTATTTTCAGAAATTTCCTCGGAAGTGTTCAAAGAAACGTCATAAACATAAAAAGTAATCGGGCTTGGACTTATCCCCGAATATACTTCCAAATCATCGACTGGAATTTTTATTAACATATGATTCTATACTGAATGTCGATAAGAAGCGTAGCCATAATTGCCTATGGCGTATAGAAAATCATATTTGGGTTTAATTAAAATACCGGGCAAATAAATACTAAAGGCCACCATCACGATCATCAGTACTGGTACTGACAAGGCCATGATAATCAGTTAATTTTCGTATTTGATATTCATACAATTAGGATATATAGCAATTAATATCAAATTACCTTAAGGCCTGCATATTATAACCTCTCGCGGCCAGACCTTCGATAATACACGGGACGGCACTGGCAGTGCTTTGATGAGTGGAATGCAATAAAACGGTTGCCCCGTCGAATGCACGCGATAATACATTCGAGCATGTCAAAGAGGTGCTGATATTTGCACCGTCTCCAGACGATACACCCCAAAGCACCAAATTTAATCCATTTGCACTGGCGGCGTCATATGTACTCGAACTTCTATTCCCTCCGGGCGGTCTGAAATACGTAGGTCTAACTCCAGTAACACTTTGAATATCAATAATTGACTGTCTCATATCATTATATTGCCAATCGTAGCTGCGCCGACCGTAATCATACAATGCGTGATTATGACCATGTGACTGGACAGTATGCCCCTCGGCTATTGCCCGGCGCAGACCGGCGGCATCACCAGCAACCCTCTCTCCGATTTCAAAGAACGTAACTTTCACGCCATAACAAGCCGCGTAATTCATAATTTGATCGCCGTACGTCATACCATCATCAAAAGTCAGGTATATCGTGCCGCTATTACCGTGTGCTACCGGATTAATGGTTCCTATTTGCGGCTTATGATAAACGACCGACAAATTATAAGAACGAGGACTGCTTTCGTTCAAATCTTTAAAAATATTCTTGGTAGCAGCCTTATCTAACCAATTTCCGCCGTTGCTTATGACATACTGACAAGATCCGAGCGAAGGGCTGCCATTATAAGTATCAACATTTTCGGCAATATCATTAACTACGCTATCCAACTTATCTGACGACCAATTGAAACTTACGGCTGAATCCGTTTTTACAATTTCAATCATACCCAATAACTGCTCTGGCGACAAAACCAACTGATAATTGCCGCTTTTTAACGTCAAGAAACTGCCGACTTGCGAATTCAACCTGGCTTGTACTGAGTCAAGGTCAGCCTTCGTAACGCCAGCCGGCTTGGAATCAAAAGAGACCTGCACGTCAAACATATTTTTCGCTAATTGCTCTGCTAACTCCTTACAGGTCGAAACTGGGTTGAATGTCGTGCCGGTCTGATCCGATTTGATTTTTAGACCGTTATCATAATAAAAAGAAGCATCCGCAGATAATATTTCAGGAATCGAAATTGCCGACATGGATTCAACGCAAAGATCTTGATCGACCAAAATGACCGGCTCGACATTCGAACTGATTTTTCCTATCAGCAACTCGTACTTATCAGCGATGCTTAATTTATTCAAGCTCCAAATCAATTCCGCAGTGGCTTTTGGATCCAATTTAACGCCAAGCTTTTTTGAATCATAAAGCCACTTACTTTCGCCATTCACCAAATTGATTTTTTTCGTTTCAAATTCCGTTTCCAGACCACGCAAATTATCATCCAATTGGTCAACATCCATGTTACCGAGGTTATAACCCAATACCGTAACATTAGGATACGTGCTTGTCCGAGAGAATGAAGACTTAACTAACCATGTCTGCGACAACCATCCCAGCAAGCTAGCAACCACTATCATAAAAACGATTGTTACGCTTATTTTATTGCGCTTTACGAACTTTACTGCCGGTGAAACTTTTTTTATAAAGGGTTTTAAGTTTACTCTAACCTTGACCTTGAATTTCTTAGCTTCAATAAATAAACGGCACATATTAAAACGATAAGGTTGTTTGCCATCGTCAATTCGAACCTTTATCTTTCTAACCTTCTTTTTCACCACACTCCTAATATCATTAGTATCCGATAAAAAGATTGCGTTTTCAAGTTTGACATTACCGCAAATTATCACATAGAAATCAAAGAGATAATTATGATAAAATCTTGCTGTGATTATAATAATAAATGGTCAACAACCGAAATAATCTAATGCTACGTATTTATAAGAATCAAAAGAATTCCAATAAACAATATTTGATTACAAAAAAACGACTGCGACAAATTCTAGGCGATACAGTGCCGATTGAACACGTCGGTAGTACCGCCATACCGGATATGTATGGGAAAGGAATCATCGACATATTAATAGGCCTCGAAGACGAAAATAAAATTAATGAGGTCGAAGAAAAATTAATTAATTTCGGATATTTCGAAAGCAAAAGCGGTCGAAAAGCAAAAGATTACGCGTTTTTAGCTTCATCGAAAGAAGAAACCAAACCAGGTGATGTGCACATTCATCTTGCTATAATCGGCACCGACAGATTTGACGATTTCATAAGGTTAAGAAATTATCTACGAAAATATCCGAACATCGCAAAAAAATATTCAGATCTAAAATATAAGATTGCAAAACAATCTAATTTTGAAAGAAACAAATACAAAGAAATTAAAAGCGAATTTGTTTCCAATTTAATAAAGGAAGCGCGGAATAATGGTTAATTTTAATAACTATCCGTTAAGTTATCTTTTATACTCAAAAAAGAAATACCAGACCGAAAGGTCTGGTATTGTTTTTGCCGCTTTTTCCTATCAAGGAATAATGCGATCAATAATATTAATTTGAGGCAACAGCGCTTTCGATGATTTCCAGCCCCTTTAATAGGTTATTGTCATCGATGTTCAAGGCTGGAAATAGTTTTAGTACCTCATCCCTCGCACCGCAAAGTTCAATAATTAATCCCTTCTCAAAGCAACTGGTTGCTACTTTCTTTGCCACTGTCGGATCAATAAACTCGATACCGCAGAACATACCGCGACCTCTCGCTTCTTTGATTTTGTCGGGATATCGCTGTGCTATTGAATTTAGAGAACCCATCACTATGTCGCCTTTGCGCTTGACGTCCATTGAAAAACGGTCGTCGCTCCAAAAGATTTCGATTGCTTTCGCCGCCGATACGAATGCCAGGTTATTACCACGAAACGTCCCGTTGTGTTGAGCGGGTTTCCATTTGTCGTACTCCGGTTTAATCAACAAGAGTGACATAGGCAGTCCGGACGCCGACAAAGATTTAGACAATGTCACCATATCCGGAACGATTCCCGAATCCTCAAAACTGAAAAAGTCGCCGCTTCGTCCGCAACCTGCTTGAATATCGTCGATAATCAACAGTATACCCCTCTCGGAAGTTAACTCTCTTAGCGATCGTAGCCATTCCCGCGAGGCAATGTTCACGCCACCCTCACCTTGAATAGCCTCAACGATTACCGCCGCAGGCTTGTCCACGCCACCACTAGGATCATCCAACATCTTCGCAAGTAATGCCAAAGTATCAAAATCACCTACGTATCCGTCGTAAGGAAAGAATGACGCTCCTCCCAACGCAATGCCTGACGCGTTTCTGAACCACGAACTGGAAGTAGCAGCTAATGCACCTAGGCTTACTCCATGGAACGAATGAGTAAAAGCGATAATATTAGTCCTGCCAGTGACAAGCCTTGCCAATTTAATCGCTGCCTCAACGGAATTTGTTCCGGTAGGTCCAGTAAACTGTAGCTTGTAGTCGAGATTTCGCGGTTGCAAAATCCTTTTTTCAAAAATATCGATAAATGATATCTTTGCTTCGGTAGCCATATCCAAACCATGAATAATTCCATCATTAACGAGGTAATCAATCATCGCTTGTTTTATGTCGGCTTGATTGTGACCGTAGTTCAACCCACCTGCTCCTGAAAAGAAATCGATATAATCGCGTCCGTCGCTGCTTTTAACGATGGGTCCCGTAGCTTTCGCAAAAACATTTGGAAATGCTCGCGAATAAGATCTTACTTCCGACTCGTATTTTCCTATTACTTCGTCCATTCGTTATCGCCCCCTTTATTAATTATTTTTTGATGAAATAAACACCCAAATAACCAACACCATCCCCTCCTGATAATTAATATTTCGGATTATAATATCAAGGAAATTATTAAGATATTATTTCACTGTAAAAATTTTACCATATTATCGAGTATTTTCAATTTCAGCATCAGGTTACCGACTCTCAAAAGACATAGTTGATAATAGCCTGATACGGTTCAACGTTACGAGTAGCCATATCAAGATAATTATTGCTGTGATTAATTCGATGAGCGTGAACGGTATTTCTTCGATTTTAATAATAAAGCATAAATAATAGCCTACGGCATAAAGAATAACAGCTAGGAAAAGTAAAGAATAATTTATTAGTATATATTTCTTCGGAAAACTACTAAACAGCCACCCCGACATCGCCATAAATACACCGGCATTACAAAAGACATAGAAACCAAAAAACACGTGAATGCTCTCAACAGTATGGTTAATACCGAACGGGAATACACCAACCGACATAATACTTAATATCTCAAATATAAATAAAAACGATATTATAATGACTTTCGGACGGCTAATCATTTTTTCCTGAGCAAGATTTTGAATTGCGGAATCATATACACAATGAACAACGCCATCAACAAGCCAATAATCATCAATGTTGAGTTATATATATCCGAATTGGAACGCCACGGCATACCCAAAGTGCAAATCGATGATTTCCACCAGTCGTACAAATGCGTGTTAATAGATGCTGATATTACTCCTGTCACATAAAAGAAAGTGATATATGACAAAAATCGGCTCTGATTGAGTTTTTCTAAGATACTCATAGCAATATATGAGGCCACGCCAGCGAATATCGCGGCTATGAACGGCGTGAACAATGTTTGTCGGATTAATCCGCCAAAATCATCGGTAATTAAAAGTAAGGTTCTGCCTACTAATCCAGCCAAAAAACCATTGCTGATACCAAGCGCGAAAGCGAACGCCGACCAATAACGTCCATAAGTGTCGTATTCGCGTCTTTCATATATAACAATAAAAGTACAGATGAATACCGCAACAAACCAAGCACAGATAATACAATTTACTAATAATTCGTAGCTAATTAACTTATAATGAAATATCGCGGAAAAAACAGAGACGAAAGCCGCAACCGAAACGACAGCTACGATACTTAGCCAAACGCGTGATTTCTTACACGTAAACCTGTCAAATGTATTCATATGGTTTACATTACTAGTATAACTTATCTGATATCACCACTCCACTAACGTATCGTTCCGATTACTGTTTCTTGCGTAAATAGTCTCCTAATTTATTTATAATCATACAAATTAAGACACAGTAGAAATGAATCTTGGCAAAAATATCTGTCTGGGTATTATAATTGTTTAATGAGCGAATTATACGACGTCTTCCTAGAAAATAACCACACCACTAGGCAAGCAAAAATACTAACTGATTATAACTATAATATCGTTGAATATATCATTAAAAATTTAAAAACTAATAAGAGAGATGTCGAAATACTGGAGCTGGGTGCCGGTAAAGGATATTTTGCAAAAGCCTGCTTTTTATATAGCGACAAAAATGATATAAAAATCAGCTATAGTGTGCTCGATCGCAACAAAGCTATGCTTGAAAATATCAATAAAATTGATAATAACGTCAAGACTTACCACGGAGAATTGCCCAATCTAAATATCAATACAAAAAACAAATTCGATGTAATTTATTGTGCTTTCGTCGTCGAACACTTACGAAATGGAGAAACAGTTCGCGAGCTCATCGATAATATCAAAAAAGTACTCAATGACGACGGACTGATTATTTTTTTTACGCCTAATACTCTTAGCCAAAAATATGAATTTTATAACATTGACTACACTCATCAATATCCGACAACAGCACGAAATATTGCGATGGCATTCTACGACTGCGGCATCAATGATGTAAATTGCCTAAAGATTAACGGTTTATGTACGTACAAGTATTTCTATAACCCCTTATTGCGAATTTTACACAAATCTATTTTTTCATTTTACAGTTATAAATTATTCGCATTACTTGCGAGTCCAATATACAAAGTCCCCCTTTACAGATTAAATAATTTTTTCTATCGGGTATATTGCTTCTTCAAAGAAGAAAACTTGATGTTCATAGCGAAAAAATAACAGCCAATCGATTTTTTAAAATAACATCAGTCGATGATTATTTGACTGGTTTGTGTTATTATTTGCGTGAATGACAAACAATATCATCGGACTGATTTTATCATTTTCATACGTATTTTTCGTAATAGGCATCTCGACGATATTACAAAAAATTAAATTACTTGGGGATGAAGGATCCCGAAAATTAATTCACATCGGCGTATCCAATTGCTGGATAATAATGATGGTCTACTTTGATAACATTTGGCTGGCGTGTATTCCACCACTCGCGTTCATATTTCTAAATTATGTTTCGTATCGGTTTGATTTGATTAAATCGATGGAACGAAGTGAAAAAGGCAGCTTGGGCACCATATATTATCCGATATCTTTGCTAATATTAGTATTGGTTACATTTTGGTTAAATATGACATATATCGGTGCCGTAGGTATTTTGATATTAGGTTATGGCGATGGCCTTGCTGGGTTGATAGGCAAAAAATTCGGTGGTAAAAAACTATTCGGTAACAAGACTGTTATCGGATCTACGTCGATGTTTATTGCATCCTTCTTCGTATCATTCATAATATTGAGTATATTCACGCCCTCAATAATGCTAACGGGCAGCCTACTAATAGCCATCTTTGCCACTCTTATAGAATTATTCACCCCCAGAGATTTTGATAACATTACGGTTCCGATCGGTTCGGCTGCCTTATATTATTTATTAATAACAATCGGCAGTACGGTTACGTTCGGATTATTAATCGCCGCGGTTTTGAACATCGTAATCGCTTTTGCCGCGTATAAAAAACATGCTCTTAATATTAGCGGAGCAATCGCCGCCATATTTATAGGTATATGCGTGTATGTATTCGCTAACCCGTTAGTTTGGCTTACGTTAATGATTTTTTTCACGTCATCCAGCCTAATATCACTTTACAAAAAAGAGCGAAAAGTAAAGCTCTCGAATGAATACGAAAAAACCAAGCGAAATTACAAGCAAGTTTTAGCAAATGGATTGTTGTCGGCAGTTTTTTCAGTATTGTATTTCATCACAGAATCTGACGTAATGCTATTCGTTGCCGTCACATCCATAGCCGCCAGTTGCGCTGATACATGGGGATCGGAACTAGGAGCACTCGCCAAGGGCAAAACCATATCAATCATAACTATGAAGCCAGTTAAAAAAGGTGAGTCGGGCGGAATAAGCCTTTTTGGAACGAATATGTCTCTTGTTGGCTCTTTCCTAATTGCAGCTTCATATGCAATAAGTTTATTGTTGCAGCCGGAATATCCAATGGCAAAGATATTGCTAATTACGTTCGGTGTAACAACCATCGGCTTTTTAGGTAGTTTAATTGACAGCTTCATCGGAGCAACGGTTCAAGAGAAATTTATGGACTCAAAGACCGGTCTCGTTACCGAATTCCGCGGTTCAAAATCAAACCCCAACAAAAAGGTCGGCGGGGTCAGCTTTATTAATAATGACGTGGTAAATTTTTCTTCAAATCTGATTAGTACCGTCATAGCGTTGATGTTCTTTGCGGCTTATTGATAACATACATCAAGTTGTTTTATTAGGTTGATATCATTTACTTCAGTTCTATTGCATTTGCATTGAATTTATGCTAGAATAACAGTAGTAGACAATAAATATTACTCGACTACTGGATGAATGTATAGCATTTCGCTGCCGTTTTGGTGCCTTGATTCTTGCCGTTCATCAACGCATAAACGAACAAGAAAGGTTACATTCATGCGCAGACAATTCAACCCTGGCGGTCAAAGCCGCCGTCCTCAATATGCGGCTCATAAACGCCGTAATTTCAGTAGCAACTCGTCAAATAATATCAATACGAGCCGCTTTATTAATAAAGCTTTGGAGATTCAGCAAGAAGCCCCTTATGTGCCAACACATAGCTTTGATGATTTCGCGATAAATAATCGTTCAAAGGAAACGATAAAATATCTCGGCTTTACCGAACCGTCACCTATCCAAGATCAATGCATCGAGCCTGCCCTTGAAGGTCGTGACGTCATAGGGCTAGCAAACACTGGTACCGGCAAAACCGCCGCATTCCTATTACCGGTAATTGAAAAATTAGACCAGAATCCTCAACTCGTAAGCGTACTTGTACTTGCCCCGACCCGCGAACTCGCGCAACAAATCGAACAGGAATTTAAGCGTTTTTCAGCTGGTCAAAAACTCTATTCGACACTAGTCGTTGGCGGTGCGAATATTAATCGTCAAATACAACAGATTCAGCGCGGACCACATATCGTCATCGGCACTCCCGGCCGTATTAACGACCTAATTGACCGCAAAGTATTGAGATTATCAAACGTTTCGACGTTTATTCTCGACGAAGCCGACCGTATGTGTGATATGGGATTTATTCGTGATATTAAGCGCATTGAATCGTGGATACCGAAAAAACGCCAAACACTATGCTTCAGCGCCACTATGACCGGGGATGTCAAAAGTATCGTCGAGGAATTTATGGTTAATCCGATAACGATTTCCGTCATTAAAAATGCAACCAGCGATCATATTGAACAGGACATCCTACATTCACGCGACAAAGAACACAAGATAGAAATTCTGACGAATCTTCTTTCCCAAGATGAGTTCGAAAAGGTAATCGTCTTTGGGGAAACCAAGTACGGCGTACAGCGTCTAGCCGACAAACTTACAAAAAACGATCTTCCTGCCGTCGCGATTCATGGCAACAAATCACAATCTCAGCGTGAACGCGCTCTGCGCAGTTTCAAGAACGGTGAAGTCAAAATAATGGTTGCTACCGACGTAGCTGCCCGCGGACTAGATATCCCCAATGTTTCTCACGTCATAAATTTTGACCCCCCGAAACAATACGACGATTACATACATCGCATCGGCAGAACAGGACGCGCCGGCAAAACCGGCAAAGCTCTGACTTTCGTAAAATAACTATCAGTAAATTTATTGCCGTTATTTCTTAACCTCGCCGCTCAACCGATTACGATCAATTAATATACGAATTATATTACTCAGTTTGACCGGTTTATCGCGACTGTATGCCAAAATCATCTGAGCATAAATCAGGTCAGCTATCTCAGACTCGCAATTGCGAGGAGTTTCATCACCGAAAATAGCCATTACCGTTTCACTGAATTCTTCTCCGGCTTTTTTGCCTGCTTTATTCCTATTTCGCATAAGTTCAAGCGTATAAGAATTAACCTCACTATTACTAATTTGTTCACTTCTTTGCTTGAGCGTTTCGTCAATTCGATTAATATCCGAGTATGAAATCGGTATTAGTTGCTCGACAGGCTTACTGTTCCGAGTGACGAGCGCCGGATACACGTCCGATAAACTTTTTATTTCTACTAAACCGTTAGCTTTGGCTGTGCCTCCCGATGAAACCAGATCCGCAACCAAAGGCACGTCCATCAGACGTGGCATAATCTCGACGCTGCCAGCTACACTAATATCAGCAGGTGTTAATATTAGCCCTGCAGCTAACGCATATTTGCCAAGTAATCTGGGAAAACTGGTGGCAACTTTTAGATTAATTTCTTTTGACTCTATTTGCTCACGTACCATCAAAGCTTTATCGTATGGCGCAAGCAGAACGAAACGACACATCCGTTCACCGAATGTTTGGTAATCTATACCTCCACCCGTCTCCAAGAAATCCTCGCATGAATCGGAACCAGTCAAACCGATATCACCGTAGCCAGCCGCTATTAAACGCGGCACATCACTACCCTTAACCTTTATATACGTCAAGCCATCATTTTTCGCCTCCAGTTTGCGACCATCAAATTCCGGTATGGCAGTCCCTGTAGCTTTTTCAAAAGCCCGGATACAAGGCTGGTTATCATCACCTTTGGGTACTAATATCAAATTGGCACCGTTAATTTTATCAGTAAATTTTTCCATAAATACTCCTTTGTAAATATTAATATTACGACCTACGAAAAAACGCCAGCGTCATGCTGGCGTCTATTGTATTAATAGTGTTCAATAGCTATACAGCATGGGCTGGCGTAATATGGCCTTGATGTTCGGAACGAGACAAGACTTCGGCGTAACCGTTATAGCCGTTCTTCATCCAGTCGCTGATTCGAGCGACCGTACGGCTGCTAAGTTTTGTCTTGGACACTATATCTGAGTATTTATATCCCGCCCTTAGCATTCGAGCCGCCTCCAAACGAGAACTGATTTCAATTATCTCCTTTTCGGTCATAACGTCACGGAGGAAATCTTGCAGTAAATTAATATCATCAATAGCAAATAACGTCTCAGTAAATTGCCGAGCAGATTTATTTTTCCATACTATATCTTTTTTATTAATCACATTCTTTACTTTATCGAAGTAAAGTAATATAGTCAAGCGGCTTAGTCATACCTTAATTACGAAAAGCAAACCAACACCTAATTCAACAAAGAAGACATACGTACGAAAAATTCACATTTTTTAAATATCAACGATATTCCTCGATATACTCTTCAAAAAAGTAAGGATCATTAAAAAAAGTTCGGGCTATGATTTTTTCGACTGCCGGTGCTAGACAATAGTCAGACAACTCACGCGGATTAATCCATATTTGATTATCATTGTTTTCTATATTATCTTTTTTGCATTTAAAAATATGCGCAAACGTCAATGTTATTGTTTCATTCCCCGACATAACCCTAACATAACAATCACCGGCATGAACGGGTTCGATGTCAGTTATTTGAATTTTTTCATAAGCCTCACGGATAACCGCAGCTTTAATTGAAACGTCTTCGATATGAAGCTTACCGTGTGGTAAAGTTAATGAATCTATGAAAGGCTGCTTCATACGTTTTTGCAAAAGCACATTTCCGTCCGAATTTTGCAGAACAAGCATAGTGATTATTTTTGGTTGTATGCGTAAGTTCATATCCGTCTCGCTGACTCTATCCACATATCGAAGGCCTTCTTCGCTAAGCGCGTATCCTCCCGATACTTTTTTAACGAAATTATTCTTTTGTAATAATTTCAAATGATACGCGAACAGATTGCTGTCAACGTTTTGTTTCTTCAAATCCCGAAATCGAGCAATCTTACGCCTATACAGAACGCCTATGATGTATTTTTGAATGTGGTGATTAATATTATAGTCAAACATTTTTGAGTCAAATTAAACTTCCTATCACGAATAAATATACCACGTTATATTGATATTGTCGTCTTATATATCAATAAATGGAGATACCTAAATTATGACAATAGAAATAATCAACCCTCAAAGTTTTGAGCTAATCAAACTCAGAGAAGTCGAACAAAAGTATAGCCCTATTAATCCGGAATCACTTGATATCTTTCGCGAAAGATCCAGACCGATTGAACAGTACTATCTCAGCAAAATAGATGAGCCGTTCAGCCTGCGCCTGCGAGAAGAAGCAAGCGAAAACGGTCTTATATATACTGCAACCTTAAAAGACCGTGGCTTTTTGTCACAAGACGGTCTTGACCGTTTGGAAATAGAGACTAAAATTTCGCCGAAATTGTACGAATATTACAAATCCCCCGAACTACCTTGCGTTAAAAAACTGCGGACGAAAATAAGCGATTTCATTTCAATTGATTATTTTGAGGACGGACATATCCAAATCGAATCAGAAAACTCGCATTCGTGGCAACAATTCCGAAATTTTGCCGGAGACAATTTCATTGACATCACCAACAATCCATCATCAAGTAATGAACTGAGAGCAAATCAGATTTTATTAAAAAACGGTGAGTCAAATATACCGGTCACAGAATTACACCCGGACAATATCGTACGTGACATATTGTCTGGACTTGAGAGACAAAAAATCAGCGTGGTCAGGATATGTGGCAGATCCGGTTCCGGAAAGTCAACCCTGACACGTCAAATCCAACATAAATTGAATGAATTAGCTATCCCGTCAGACGTAATATCGACCGACGACTACAATCGTGGCTCGTCATGGCTAAAATCATACAATTACGGTTTTGGATGGACTGAATGGGATCATCCGATTGTTTACGACACGGAAACTCTAGCAAAAGATATTTTACAATTGTATGACGGCAAAACGATACCCCGACGCATTTTTGACTTCACATCCGAAGAGCCGATAAATAACGGTGAAATCTCGCCGGTTCCGGTCATAATCGTCGAAGGCATTTATGCTCTCAGCCATCACTTCGACGAACTCAATACCCTTAAATACGAAATTCCCACGCCAATCGCCACCTGCATCGGACGCCGTATTCTTAGAGATATAAACGAACGCCCGACATTTTCCAATCCAAACAAAAACTTAAAATACATTCTTGAACAAGCCGAACCAATGTACCGCAAACAATTGTCAGTCGACTCGTTTTGATTGTTCCGGATACCAAGCCGGCGCGCACGGCATCACCAGCGAACAACGTGCATCCCAAAAATACGCCTCACCTGCAGGTATCATAACTACGTCCATATTCTTAAAATTAGCTTATCAGGGTTGAACCCTGATAAGCTAATTTTAAGAAATCAAATACCAGATTATGGTGTGGTTTTTATTAATTTGATTTATATTTCGTGAGGCGAAAGCGCCCTTTTTCAGGTTTATATATTTTTTCCGGATACTTATCTGCTATCCTCCAAATTAATCCGTTGGCCGTCTTAGGATGGATACTAGGATCCTTTTCTTTGATTATGTTTAACAGTTCAGACCAGTGTAAACCATCCGGGTTTTGTCCCAAAGCTTCAAAAATAATTTCATATACTTTTGACGTAATGGTCATAATTATATTTTACACAATTCTTACAATAATTTGCCAATTTGTAAACTATAAATAGAGCATATATAAATGCTCTATTTATAGTTTTGGGTTATTTATATCTGGGCTATTATCCAGATCGCGCCAGCAATAGCTAGAAAGAATAGCCCCAGCCCAACCGGTGATCCCCAGCTAAACCACGAACCCCACGAGCGCCAATTTTTTTGAGAACGCTCGTACCAGTCCATCTGTTCTTCTTTTGTCATTTTCGACATAGTCGTGACTCCTTATTATTAATTAATAGTGAGTCTCTAATTCATGCGTATGCCAGAGAATAGTTATTCCCAGAGACCAGGAGCTATTCGTGAATCTGGACTTATTAACAATACTATTATAACAAATAGGAACAAAACAGTGTTAATGTACACTAAATAGTATACCTAGCAATAACTTTCTGCGTCTTACAAACACCGATTAGATATTTTGCTTTTTTAATCAACTTGAATATTTTAATAATGCCATTAGTCTGTCGACATCTCTCTCATCAAGATGTATATATGCTAATTTACAATACAGTTTTCTATTATGACTTATATTTATTAATATCTTCTTTTGCGCGCTTTATGAATCTACCAAATTGTCTGTCTTTTTGTCGTTTCTCTTGGCTATTCATTTCATAATGTTCAGCTTCTTTTCGCAACTTCAAAAAATTATCATATTGCGAGGCGTCAATCTCTCCAGATTTTACCGCCTTTAACACCGCGCAGTCGGGTTCGCTAATGTGTGTGCAATCTTTGTATTTACATCTCTTGGCAAGCTTGTCGATATCGACAAAAACTTTTTTCGATTCAGCCCCAAAATCAACTAACCCAACTTCGCGACTGCCCGGATTATCGATGATTATCCCACCGTTAGGCATAAAATACATTTCTCTGGCGGTTGTCGTATGTTTTCCTCTTTGTGTCTTTTCGCCAATTTCTTTTGTCTCGATATTATTCGTACCCAGCAATTTATTAATTAACGACGATTTACCAACCCCACTAGACCCCAAAAAACAATAAGTAATTCCCCTTTTGATAAAATTCGAAAGTTCATCCACCCCGTTTTCATCTACCGTGTTGGTGCAAAAAATTCTAACTTCCGGAAAACGACTGTTTAATTGATCGATTCTTGCAAAAAGTTCATCTTTTGAAATTAAATCCGATTTATTGAGAATAATTACTGGTTCAACCCCGCCTTGCATAACCAAAATAATATATCTTTCAAAGCGATTAACGCTGTAGTCGCGGTCCATGGATTCGACGACAAAAGCAACGTCAACATTCGACGCAATTAACTGCGCGTCGTCCTTGCCGCTATATTTTCTTCGCAGAAATGTTCGTCTTGGCAATATATCTTCAATTACTTTTACATCTTCCGAATTTTCTCTTACGACCACCCAATCACCTACAGCTGGATAATCATTTCGATATAAAGCGTTTCGCATTAATTTCCCAGAAACAACCGCACGAAATTCGCCTTGTTGATTTATTATTTCGTATAATCCTTTGTGCTCGGCAATTATCCTAAAGACACACTTCAAATCAACGTCAGTTTGTAATCTATTATTTTCAAAATACTGACTATAGCCAAGCGACTCTAAGTGGCTGAACTGAACATTTGATTCCATATCTATATAATACTAGTAAAATCGGATATGTCGTCCATAAATACAACTTAACTTATAAAAATCAAGGCGATTTCCAAAGGCATAACGGTTTTGATTGTTAAATAGTAGGTAATTTATTAATTAGTCTTACTATTTTCTGGACTGTCTCTTTTATGGATAAATCTGAGTTATCAATAATAAAACCAAATTGTGGACTGTTTATCCCGATTTGATAGTGATATTTTATGCGTTCTCGTTCAGCATCATCTAATTCTCTATCTCCACGATTTTTCAAGACGACATCAAGACGTGGCGATAATGTAATGACTCGCGGCAATGTAGATAATTTATTTTTTAGAAGATTATAATTATTTTGACTTAAAGGATAGGCAACGATTGCCGACTTGCCATTTTTATCTAATTCATTTAATAGTTTAATGCCTTTTTCGAAGACTAGTGGCAAAGCTTTATCTATATTTGGTTCTGGTATAGTATGACGAATATCATCAAACTCTATAAATTCATAATTAAATCTCTCGGCCAATAATTGGCCTACCGTAGATTTTCCTGAATTGATGCTTCCATTTATAAAAATAATCATCTTATTCCAATTATAACAAAAATCCAGTAGCGTGAATGCTTACTGGATATTCTGTAAAATATATAATCTTGGCTCACAACAATAGAGCAAGTAATAACTACCATAAAGAATGATTTTAATTTCGAAATTACTAAATGAGGGCCTTAAGTTTGTCTAAATCATTTTGATTTAGATGGATAAATGTAAAGTTCTTACACAATTTTTGAGCGTCTATAAACGCTTGGGTTTTGTACATAGTCCAGTTACAAAATGTCGTAGTTGGTCTTTGTGCTAACTTCATATATTTTAAACGAGGGTCAACAAAAAGCTTGAGCTCAGCTGGGCTATATTTATCAAGTTTTCCTTTATTGAATTTATTGATAGCTGTTGTTTCAATTCTTGACTGACCATCTGTACTAGCAATGCCAAGCACATTATCTGGACTATTTTTCAAAAGCTGCTCAAAAGCTTTCATATCTTCCTGCAGCTTACCAAATATAAAGACGTCTGGAAAAATCCGTTTAAGGGCTTGAATATGAGGGTATGTTCTAAAGCTATAAACCAGCATAAGACTAGTATATCAATAATCAAAATAGAAGTTCTACAATAACACCCGATAATGAAAAAACAGAGATTTCCGTCTCTGATTTTTTGATTCTGACTATTACTCACGAAAATAGAACAAGCTATACCCTTGATAAAGCAAGATTTAGCAACTCTTTCCTGAGCCATAGCCTGTCTGCCTCGGCAATACCGTTATTGAAATCTATACCAAGCAAAGAACTAATCTTAGCCTTACCACTCTCGCTATCACTTAAGAAATAACTTCTACCTTCACAAATACTTATAAGATTTAATACCCAATCTGAATCACGATTGTCTAAGATACGAAATACCACGTCTTTTTTATCAATAGCAAAAGTACGTGCATCCCATACCGTTAGCTGCCCAAATATATGTGGCAATTTTGGTGCTTCTTCCATGGTTTTAATATCGTTTGAAATTGCCTGTTCAAAGTTGTCTTCAATTAATGCCTGGCACTCTGTAAAGTATTGAGCGTTGAAATCGTCAGGCAAAACACCAATTTGCTTCAAGGCTTCATATGCCTTTCGGTCTCTCTGAGTGGTTACGCCAGCATTAAAATTAAGCGTATTATCTAATATCCCAGCCGCCAATAGATGTGCAATCTCAGGTTTCATTTCTTGTAATCGATTATCAGCTTGCCAGCGTTCAAAGATTTGTGTGCAGGAAGCCCCTATAAATTCAATATCAGCTTTATCTCCAATTTTTTCTTGCCAATATTTTTCCTGCCCTGGGTGATGATCTATTACACCAACTATAATCCCATTCTTAACTATCGGATCAAAATAATCCTCTTTTGAAGCATCTACAATAATAAATTCGTCATTATCACTAGGCTTATATTCTTTAAGGCTAACGCCAAGAGTCCGTAAACTGTGTGGAATACTTTCATTGAGAGGAGCACTACTTGCAGCGTAAGCGTCTTCTCCACTAAGTTTTAAGAGTTCCGCGTAGGCTATGCACCCAGCGTAAGCATCAATATCTAAATAGGCTGAGCCGGCAGTAACAATTTTCATTATAATTAATTATAGCAAGAAACATGGTTTCAACTCTTGTTTGGGTACAAAAAAGTCAGAACCATATTTACAGTTCTGACTTCGTCTATTCCAGCTTGGCTCACAACGATAGGGAACTAGAGGTCCGTCCTCTATAGGTGTTAATTTGTGTCACTTTTTAAATTACAGAATAGTTTTTAGTGAATAGTGGTCCATATTCTTAGATTTATAACTTTAGTCTCTATAGAATAGGGCTTGATAAGTTTTATTTTGTGATAGTCTTAAAACCGGCGACTGGCCATCGCCTCGCTTTGCTCGCCTCTTCCGTTTGTTCATAAAAATATGTAAACACATTTTTATTTCACTGCACTACACCGAACCACTTTTGCTAAGCAAAAGACCTGGTTCTCGCGCTAAGTCGTCATAGCCAAATAAAAAAGAACCGCTAGGGTCCTTCTTTATTTGGCTCAGCACACAGGTCACGGACAAAAAGCTAACTTGTTAGATTATCGACCGTAATTTTAAGTTCTTTAATCTTTTTCGATATTTTAGTAATACTTTCTTCATCAAGCTTTCCACCATATTTCTCAATAAAACGCTCAATCCTAGCAAGCGCCTCAATAGTTTTTTCAA